>JACCWE010000122.1 GCA_013697785.1 Gemmatimonadaceae bacterium | reverse complement strand
TCACGCAGCCATGGGTTGCGCGGTCACTTGGCCTGAGCAGCATTCAGCTCCGAGTCGCCGGCCGAAATCTCGTTACCTGGACTCACTATTCGGGACTCGATCCCGAGACGCAGTTGGGTGGAGCCACGCTGGTCGGAGGCTTCGACTGGTTCAACAACCCGCAGAACCGCTCGTTCGTAGTAACCGTTGGACTCAACCGCTAACTCGCGAGGAGGAGAGCACATGAAAATCAAATCACGCGCGCTCGCGCTCGTCGCGATGGCTGCTGCAATCACTACTGCGGGTTGCAACAGCTTCCTGACATGCGACAAGTGCACGAGTAATCCCAATCAACCCACGGACGCCACCGCCGATCAGCTCTTTATCGGCGCGCAGGTTTCCCTGATGGCGCAGTGGGAGACGTATCCGCTCAACCTGCTGCCCACCTGGGTGGATCAGATCGCGGGCGTCAATCGCCAATGGGTGAATTACGCGAACTATGCGTCGGGCACGGACAATCTGACGTCCGATGCCACCTTCAACTCGATCTACGGTCCTGGTGGACTCGTGGATATTCGACGGGCTGAGGAAAAGGCGAATGCGGCCGGGAATGCCAAGGAAGTGGGCCAGTTGAAGGTGATCGAGGCTTTGCTTCTTGGCACCGCCGCTGATCTCTTTGGCGATGTGCCGTACGATTCGGCCGGGACTGCAGAGCCTGCGTACGACACGCAGGCATCCGTGTACGCCCACGTGCAGGCGACACTGGACACGGCGATCGCCGATCTAGGCGGCGCAGGTGCCGGCGGGGCTGTGGACTTCTTTTTCGCCAGCGACTTCGACAAGTGGATCGCGACCGCCCACACGTTGAAGGCACGCTACTACATGCATACGGCGGAGAACGCCGATCTGTCCTACGACAACACGAAGCTGGCGAGCGTGTTGTCGGAGGCGGCGCTCGGGATCCAGGATCCGAGTGGCGACTTCAATACGCAGCACACCGAATCGAATCTGGAAGCGAATCTTTTCTATGAATTTCTCATCGGAGCGCGTGCAGGAGACGTGGAGCCTTCACAGCTGCACATCACGTTGCTGCAGCAGCTAAACGACAACGTGCTCCTCAACTCGCTGTATACGTCGCCCTTCCTGGGATCGGCGCCCGGCATTTCCGCGGGGAGCTCAGTATCGAGCTTCAAGGTCAACGCGACCACGCAGATGATCATCGTGGGCGCGTACGAGAACATCTTGCTCAGCGCCGAAGCGCACTATCGACTCGGAGCTACGGGACCGGCGGCGATCGAGCTGCAGGCAGAGCACGTGGCCTACGGAGAGCCGGGCACGGTTCCAATCATGGGCGGCACGAATGGGTTGCTCGTTACGATTTTGGACGAAAAGTTCGCGCGTGGATTTCTGAACCCGGAAGTCTATTTCGACTACCTCCGGACGTGCGTTCCGAACATTCAGCTTCCAGCGGGTATCTCCAACTCCTTCACGGGCGTGCCGGCGCGTTTCAACTACGGCTTCACGGAAGAGATCACGAACACGAAGACGCCAACGGATCCGATCGCGAATGCCAACTGGCCCAAGCATCCCACCGGCCCCGCCGGTCTCCCGTGCTATGGACAGAAAGATCGTGTGGGCAGCTGAGAATGTGCATTTCGCCGAGTGTCCGATCGACTCTCGATCGGGCGCGAGGCGGCCCACGAATGACAACCGCAGATCAGCGATCTATTTCTACCAGTCTTCAGGAGCAGGACATATGAATAAGACGAAGTTGATGTTCGCCGGAGTCGCGGCGTGCCTCGTGCTCGCGGGATGCGCCAAGAATGATGCCAATTCGCTTACGGGCAATCACGAATCGACGTCGGTTTCTCTTTCTTCCGACTCCACGGCGTACCACATCTCGGCAGGACTCGACAATGCGGTGGCGTTCAGCCCCGTCGCTACTCTGGAGCCGGAAGGCGTCGCAATCGCTAACGGCACTCAGAACATGGTCTACACGTTCGGCAATGAGGATATTGCGCACCTCAACGACGACGGCAATCTGCAGGGCTATTCCGCTGGCAGCACGACGGTGACGATCACCTACACGGATGTCGATCACGCTTTTGCGACGACGACGCTGACGATTCCGATCACGGTTTCGGCAGCGCCACCGCCGCCACCGTCGTTCGTTCCGCCGGCACCGAAGAAGGGGCGCTCGCACTAGTCGTCGCCTTCCTCTCAGATGAACAAAGCGCCCGATCGGCTAACCGATCGGGCGCTTTGTTCATTTGCCCATTATTTGCGAGTGCGATCAGTCGGGGATCGCGCCTTCCGGAAGCACGTACGTCAGCGGATCGACGACCTTTCCGTTCACGTGGATCTCGTAGTGCACGTGCGGGCCCGTGGACAATCCGGTACTGCCGACGTTCGCGATGATCTGGCCGCGCTTTACCTTCTGCCCGGCTTTCACCACGATCCGCGAGCAGTGCGCGTACTTCGTGACGATGCCGTCGCCGTGATCGATCTCGAGCACGTTGCCGTAGCCCGTCTCGACGGTCACGAGGCGCACGATGCCGCCCGCCGGCGCGACGATCGGGGCGCCCATCGGCGCGCTCACATCGATACCCTCGTGCGGGCGCGCGTAGTGCAGAATCGGATGGAAGCGCGAGAGCGAGAAGTTGCTGGAGAGCCATCCCGCGGTCGGCATGATCGACGGAATGCGCGCCATCTTTTCACTGTTGTGCGCCAGCGTCCCAGACACCTCGGCGAAGCTCGCCGCGAGCGAGTTCGCGCGCTTGATCATCCCGTCGATGTCACTCGAGCTGCCGACGGTCATCTCCGTCACGCCGCCGATCGCGAGCGTTGGGCCGCCGCTCGAATCGCGACGCTGCGCCGAGGAGTCGGCAGAGAGACCGGCGAGAAGGCGGATCTGCTGATCGCGGCGGCCGATTGCGCGAAGGGTGTCGTCGAGGCTGTCCAGACGCGCCTGCATCATGGAGACGCTGCCCAGTAGGCTGCGATCATCCGTATGGCGGAACTTGAGCGCCACGTGGCTCAGCGCGACGCCGATTCCAGCCGCCGCTACGAGGCCGACCGCGCTCGTGAAGATAGCGAGGCGCTTGACCAATTTTTCAGAGAGAGAGAAGCCGCGTGGAGAGTCGGATCCGTGCGGTACGACGAGAAAGGTCCAGCGGCGCTGTGGCGGCATGCAGCTCTCCAAAAAAATACGGATGTCTCTACCGGAAAAGACTCACGCGGTGGTCTTCGGTCACGCCTGTATGACCGCGTTACAGGCCCAAATGTCCGAATCCGCGCGACTATTCCAAGTATCTAATGCATAACGACTTGCGGCGCCAAGCTTCAGGCCGCGGGGGGTCCGTCGCGGGGGAAAAGGGGGGCGCCCTTCGTCATCGTCCAGCCACTCGGATCCAGCGAGTCGAGAGATGCGAAGCGCTGGTCGCTGACTATACCCGGTCCGCCCAGCTGCTCCCACAACGATTGTGCCTTCCGGGGCATGTAGGGCGCAAGCAGCACGGTCTGGATCGCGAGCTTTCGCGCGAGTGTGGCGAGCGTCTCGTCGAGCGCCGTTGCCAGCGCGGGATCCTTCGCCAGCTTCCACGGCGCTTGCGACGTCACGTATTCGTTACCGCTGTCCACGTTACGGAACACGGCTTCGAGCGCGAGATGCAGCATGTGACCGTCCATCGCCTCTGCATACGCGGTGATGTCGCGCGCGTCCGCGGCGTACGCATCGTTGCGCACGACGGTCGGCACCACGCCGCCGCGGTACTTCTCGATCATCGCAATCGTGCGGCTCGCGAGATTCCCGAAGCCGTTCGCGAGATCGGATGTGTAGCGCTCCTCGAATCGCTCCCACGAGAAGTTGCCATCCGTGTCGAATGGAATCTCGCGCATGAGGAAGAATCGGAAGGAATCGGCGCCGAAGCGATCGATGGCTTCGCCGAGCTCGAGCTTCACGCCGGCGCTCTTCGAGAATCGCTCGCCGCCGAGATTGACGAAGCCGTGCGCCCAGATGCGCTCGGGCAGCGGAAGCCCCGCCGCCTCGAGCATGGCGGGCCAGATCACGGAGTGGAAGCGCGTGATGTCCTTGCCGATTACATGGAGCTGCGCCGGCCACTGCTGCCGCGGCTCCGCATTCGGAAAGCCCGTTGCCGTGAGATAGTTCGGCAGCGCGTCGAACCACACATACGTCGTCTGCACCTCGCCGTCGCTCGTGGGGCGAGGGAAGGGCACCCCCCAGGCGAGCCGCGCGCGGCTTGCCGAGACGTCGTCGAGTCCCTGGTTGATCAGGCTCAGAATCTCGTTGCGCCTCGAGCTCGGCTGCAGAAAATCCGGATGTGCCTCGAAGTGCGACTTCAGAAAGTCGGCGTACTTGCTGAGCCGGAAGAACCAGTTGCGCTCCTCGACCCACTCGAGCACGCGCGTCGGATGCAACACACATCGTCCATCGACGACTTCATTCTCCTGCTTGAACGCCTCGCAGCCAACGCAGTAATGCCCCTCGTACGATTTCTCGTAGAAATCGCTGGGCGACTTCTCGAAGATGCGCTCGATGAGCGCCTGCACACCGTTCTTGTGCGCAGGCTCGGTCGTGCGGATGAACTGGTCATTCGAGATGTCCAGCCGGCGCCACATGGCCTGGAAGGTCGCCGCGACCTCGTCGACGAGCGCCTGCGGCGTGAGCCCGCGATCCGCCGCGGTCTGCGCGACCTTCTGGCCGTGTTCGTCCATCCCGATCAAAAACCAGACATCGTCGCCGCGCATGCGATGATAGCGTGCTATCACATCGGCGCCGATCTTCTCGAATGCGTGGCCTAGGTGGGGGTCGCCGTTGGCGTAGTCGATTGCGGTGGTGAGGTAGTACGCCGTCACGCTATTCGCCTTCGGGCGCCGCGGGCGGATTCTCGCCGCCCGGCCGACCGCGCCGCCCGCCGCGGCGTCCGCGACGGCGATGCGGGCGGCGATCGGTCGCATCGGCGGCGAGCAACTCACCGGGAAGCGGCGCGGGAGCACGACTCGCGCGGACGGGCGCCTCCTCCTCGAGCATGACCTCGCTCACAGCCTCCGCGACCGCCGGCTCATCCTCATGCTCCTCGACCACCGCGCTCGCGCGCTGCTCGAGCTCCTGCTTGAGCTCCGCGAGCGGGACCACGCGCGTGTCGCCCTCGGGGCCGCGCAGCGTCACCCGATCGCCGAAGATGTCGTTCGCGAGCACCTTCTCCTCGCCGATCGACGTGATGAGGATGCGCCCTTCCTTCGGAAAGCGCTTGCGGCTCTGCACGTAGTAGTCGTGCTCGTAGCGCAGGCAGCACATGAGCCGTCCACACGCGCCGGAGATCTGCGACGGATTGAGCGAGAGATGCTGGTCTTTCGCCACCTGGAGATTCACCGGGCGCAGCTCGGGGAGCCACGATGCCGAGCAATACTCGCGTCCGCAGCGCCCGATGCCGCCGAGACGCTTCGCCTCGTCGCGCACGCCGATCTGTTTGAGCTCGATGCGCGTACGGAATGCCGCCGCGAGATCGCGCACGAGCGCGCGAAAGTCGACGCGCTTCTCCGCCGTGAAATACAGCGTGAGCTTCTTGCGATCCCACTGCCACTCCGCATCGGACACCTTCATCACGAGCGCGTGCGCCTTCACGCGCTCCGATGCCTTGCGACGCGCGGATTCATCTTCGTCGGGGAGCTCGCCGGCGCGGCGCTCGTCCTCGGGCGTGGCGGCGCGCAGGACCTTTCGCTCGGGCGCCGTGGTGCCGCAGCCGTGCGCGCATCCGCCGCAGCGCACGGCCGCGCGCTCGCCGATCGCGTGCACGCGTCCGAAGTCCTCGCCGCGATCCACCTCGACGATGACCGGCGACTCGACGCGCGGAGGATCCTCGCCATCCCAGAGGAAAAACTCCTTGCGCTTCCCCTTGAATGCGACCTCGACCAGATGCGGAGCCGCGGTCACTCCGTGAACTCGCCCATCGCGAGAAACTTCTCACGGCGTCGGCGCACGAGCTTCTCGGGGCGGAAGCGTCGGAGCTCCTCGATGTTGCGCACGAGCGCCTCCTGCAGCGCGCGCGCGGACGCCTCGTGATTCACGTGCGCACCGCCCACCGGTTCCGGCACGATCTCATCGATCACGCCGAGCTCCATCAATTCCGGCGCCGTGATGCGCAGCGCCTTCGCGGCGCGCTCCTTCATCTCGGTGCTCTTGCCATCCTTCCAGAGAATCGCCGCGCATCCCTCGACGGTGATCACCGAGTACACCGCGTTCTCGAGCATCAGCACGCGATCGGCGACGCCGAGCGCGAGCGCTCCACCCGAACCGCCCTCGCCGATCACGGTCGCGACGACGGGAACCTCGAGCCGGCTCATCTCGAACAGATTGCGCGCGATCGCCTCGGACTGCCCGCGCTCCTCGGCGCCGAGCCCCGCCCACGCGCCCGGGGTATCGATGAGCGTAATGATCGGGATCTTGTACTTCTCCGCGAGCTTCATCAGGCGAAGCGCCTTGCGATACCCCTCGGGATGCGGCATCCCGAAGTTGCGCCTGAGATTTTCCTTGGTGTCTCGGCCGCGCTGGTGTCCGATGACCATCACGGTGTCGCCGTCGAGTCTCGCCCAACCGCCGACGATCGCGGCGTCATCGCGATAGAGGCGATCGCCGTGCAGCTCGATGAAGTCGGTGAAGGCGAGCTGGAGATAGTCGAGCGTGAAGGGACGACGGGCGTTGCGAGCGACCTGTACTCGCTGCAGCGGAGTGAGGGTCGTGTACACGGTGCGACGAAGCTCGTCGAGCTTGCGCTCCAGCGGCACGATCTCCTCTTCCATGCTCAGCTGGCGCTTCTCGGCCGTGCGCCGAAGCTCATCGATCTGCTTCTCGAGCTCAACGATCGGTTTTTCGAACTCCATAATCGACGTGCTCATGCATCAGCTCCCGCGGACGAGTCGAACGCGCTCGGTGCCGAGCAGGGCGCGTAAATCCGTTAGTGCGGCGTTGGTGACGGCGATCCTGAGCGACTTCGATCGGAGTCTCGCGCTGCCGCCCTTCCCATCGTTCCATCGAAGCTCGATCGGCGCGGAACCGGCATGCGCGTCGACCATCTCGCGAACATCGTGCATCACGTCGGCCGTGACGGGCGCGCCGGCGGCCAGCTCGATCGACACGGCGACATTTCCCGTCGCGCGAAGCTCGGTGAACGGGGTGACCGATTCGACGATGAACGTCGGATTGTCAACCTCCTGGTCGCGCTTGGAGTAGCCACCCTTGAACAGTACGGGAATATCCGCCTTGATGCGATCTCCCAGAAGCGCCCAGGCCTCGGGGAAGACCAGCACCTCGGAAGATCCCGAAAAATCCTCGACTGTCAACCGCGCGAACTCCGAGCCGCTCCGCTTGCTCACCTGCTTCTTGATCGCGGTGACGACGACGCCGAGGAACATCGGCGTCTCGACCCACTTCCCGAGATTCGAGACGCTGTGGGTCGCAAAGATTTCTACTTCGGTTCGGAAGGGCTCGAGCGGGTGTCCCGAGATGTAGAAGCCGAGAATCTCCTTCTCCTTCGCGAGGCGCTCGCTGTCGCTCCACGCCGGGATGTTCGGGAGCGTGCGCGAGAGCTGCGGGCGCGGCGCTTCGTCTGCGTTGGCGAGGCCGAAGAGCGAGCCCTGTCCGCTCGCGGCCTCGTCCTGCTTGAGCCCCGCCTCCTGCAGCGCGGAGTCGAGGGCCGAGAGGAATTGCGCACGATGGCCACCGAGCGAGTCGAGCGCGCCGGACGAGATCAGCGCTTCGAAGACGCGCTTGTTGCACATGCGGAGATCGACACGCTCGCAGAGATCGAAGAGCGACGTGAATGGCGCCTCCGTGCGCGCGGCCAGGATCGAGTCGATGGCGGCGCGGCCGACGTTCCGGATGGCGCCGAGCCCGAAGCGCACTCGCTTGTCGCCGACGACGGTGAACTTGTATCCCGACTCGTTCACATCCGGCGGCAGCACCTCGATCGAGAGCTCGCGCGCCTCGTTGATGTACTTCACCACCGAGTCCGCGTCGCCGATCTGCGACGACAGGAGCGCCGCCATGAACTCAGCCGGCCAGTGCGTCTTGAGCCACGCAGTGTGGTACGAGATGATCGAGTACGCGACCGAGTGCGATTTGTTGAAGCCGTAGCGGCCGAAGGTCTTGATCTGCCCCGCGATCTCCTCGATCACGGGGGGGGCGTGGCCGAGCGCGATTGCCTTGCTCGAGAACTTCGTGAGCTCGGACTCGATGAGCGCCGCATCCTTTTTTCCGACGGCCTTGCGGAGCACGTCCGCTTCGGCGAGCGAGATACCGGCGAGGATCTGCGCGATCCGCATCACCTGCTCCTGATACGTGATCACGCCGTAGGTTGGCGCGAGCACCTCGGCGAGCTCGGGGAGCGGGTAGGTGACTGCCTCTTCGCCGCGCTTGCGAGCGATGTACACGCGATGCATGCCCGCGTCGAGCGGGCCCGGGCGCATCAACGCGTTGGATGCGACGAGATCGTCGAAGCGATCGCAGCGCATGCTCTTGAGCATGTCCGTGGCGAGCGCGGATTCGAACTGGAAGACGCCGGCGGTGCGACCCGCGCGCAGCTGGCGGTAGGTCTCGGGATCGTCCAGCGGAAGCTCCTCGAGATTCGGGCGCGACCCCGACGTCGCCTCGATGAGCCCGAGCGCGTCGTGGATGACGGTGAGCGTCGTGAGGCCGAGGAAGTCCATCTTGAGCATCCCCGTCTTCTCGAGCGCGTTCATGTCGTACTGCGTGACGACGATCGCCTCGTCGTCGCGCGAGCCGCCGGCGCCCTTCGAGCTCTGCGTGCAGATGGGGACGTACTCGTCGAGCGGGCCCGGTGCGATGACGATGCCGGCGGCGTGCACGCCGGCGTGGCGCGACAGCCCCTCGAGCGCGATCGCGTAGTCGAGCAGCTGGCGATAGCGCGGATCGTTCCGGTAGAGCTGCTTCACCTCGGCGATCTGTGTCGTCGCCTCCTTCACCGTCAGCGAGAAGTTCGGCTGATTCGGGATGAGCTTCGCGAGCGTGTCGGTCTCGGAAGGGGTGAAGCCGAGCACGCGTCCGACATCCTTGATGACGGCGCGCGACTTCATGGTGCCGAAGGTGATGATCTGGCCGACGGACTCCCGCCCGTACTTCTGGCGCACGTACTCGATCACCTCTGCGCGCCGCTCGAAGCAGAAGTCGACGTCGATGTCGGGCATCGAGACGCGCTCCGGATTCAGAAAGCGCTCGAAGAGGAGATCGAACTTGAGCGGGCAGACATCCGTGATGCGAAGCGCGTACGCGACGAGCGAGCCGGCCGCGGATCCGCGGCCCGGGCCGACGGGGATGCCGCGGTCGCGCGCCGCCTTGATGAAGTCGTAGGTGATGAGGAAGTAGCCGGCGTAGCCGGTTTTCGTGATCACGCTCAACTCGAAGTCGAGTCGCTCGCGCACGTTCGCGGGGAGCGGGTCGCCGTAGCGAGCCTTGGCGCCTTCCTCGGACAGTCGCACCAGGAATTCGTTCTCGGTCTCGACGCCCGTCGGCAGCGGGAACGATGGAACGTGATACGTCTTCGAGAAGGAGACCGAGATCTCGTCGGCGATCTTGAGCGTGTTCTCGAGCACGTCGGGGCGCCCGGGGAAGCGCGACGCGATCTCCGGAGCGCTCTTGAAGTACAGCCCGTTGTCGTACTTCATGCGATCGTGATCGCTGCGGTCCTTCCCGAGCCCGATGCACAGGAGCACGTCGTGGGCATCGTGATCGGTGTCGCGGAGGAAGTGCGCGTCGTTCGTCGCGATAACCGGAATGCCGGTGGTGGCGGAGAGATCGAGGACGAGGGCATTGAGCTTCGACTGGATGCCGCCTGAGTCGTGCGCCTGGACCTCGAGGTAATAGCGATCGCTGAAAGTGTCGGCGTACCACGAGGCGACGCCTGCGGCCTCCTCGAGCCGTCCCTCGAGCAGGTGCGTCGCGACCTCGCCGGCGATGCAGGCGGAGGAGACGATCAGCCCTTCCGAATATTTGGCGAGCAGCTCGCGATCGACTCTGGGCTTCGTGTAAAAGCCTTCGGTGTACGCGAGCGAAGAAAGTTTTACGAGGTTCCGGTAGCCCACTTCATCGCGGGCGAGCAGCACCAGATGGTAGTAGGGCTTGCCGCCGTTGCGGGGGCGCGACTTCTCGCGTCGATCTCCGGGGGCGACGTAGGCCTCCATCCCAATGATCGGCTTGATCCCTGCTTTTTTCGCTTTCTCCTGGAAGTCCCAGGCGCCGTGAAGGTTGCCGTGATCGGTGATCGCCAGCGCGGGCTGCTCGAGCTCCTGCGCCCGGCTGATGAGATCGCCGATGCGATTGGCTCCGTCCAGCAGCGAATACTCGGAATGGCAGTGGAGATGGACGAATGACATCGGGCGCCGGAAGGGGCAAAACAAGGCGTCTGCGCGGCATGGATCACGCTGGACGACGGCTCTCGCGAGGGATCGGCGGAAGGTCGAACACTGGCCCTCGGCCAGTCAACATTCGCCTCGAATAATATGCTGTCGAGGCACCCTTGCCTATCGGTTGTCGAGGCTCGCTTCTACAATTCGGCTGGAACCATACGGACAGTGAAGGATAACATCTGTTTCCGATTCGCCCGCGGGGAGAGACGCGCTCCCGGGCCCCTTTTTTCGTCGAAGGCCATGCGCAAACTCGTGCCCACGCTGGTGTTCGGAAGCACCCTCCTCGTGTACGTCGCGGCCTGTTCCCGCGATGCCACCGGTCCGTCCGTACCATTGGGTACGTGCACAGGCGAAACGTTCAGCCTGTCCGCGCTCGAAGGAAAAATCGTAAGCGCAGTCGATTTACCCTGTTTGTCTGTTACACCGGATGGTGGCACCTACCTGATAGTTCCGCAGTTCGCCACCGATTCCGCTGCCCTCAAAGCCGTGAACTTTACGCTAACCGCATCTACTGGCAGCGCGACGCGTGTTATCGCGGCGTCACTCAAGGCGGATGCTTCATTCGCCCTTCCGGACTTGGGGAAGGCGCAACGCGAGTTCGAGTTCGAACTGCGTAAGCACGAGCAGTCGGTTGCCGCGCGTATTCGCGCGCATCGTGCCCAAAGTGGACCGCTGGCGGACCAGGTCCGCGCCGATCTAACGCCGCCGGCCATAGGGAGCACAAGGCTCTTTCAGGTGCTCGCCGATCTCAATGGCAATTCTTTCAAGACTGATACAGCGATCCTGAAATACGTAGGAATGCACCTGTTGATATATCAGTCCAAGAACGCGGCCAACCCCCCGAACGGATTTACAGACTCACAGATCGCATCATTCGGAAACACATTCGATGTAGATCTATACAACATCGACGTGCAGACTTTCGGATCTCCTTCCGACGTAGATGGGAACGGCAGGGTCATCGTACTGCTCTCACCCGTGGTCAACCACTTGGCCACGGCAGCCGACTGCCGAACTCAGGGTTACGTCGCGGGATTTTTCTACACGGGAGACCTTGAGGCATCTGCTCATTCGAACGACGGCGAAATTTTCTATGCACTCGTTCCTGATCCGAGCGCCGTATACAGCTGCGCGCACTCCGTGGCGAACGTCGAGAACATCACGCCAGCGACCTTCATCCACGAGTTTCAGCACATGATCTCCTTTGGACAGCGCGTGATTGTGCGAGGAGGCCAACCTCAGGAAAAATGGCTCGATGAGGGACTCAGTCACATCGCGGAGGAACTGGGATCGCGCTTTTACGAGCACCGATATCCGGCGCCCCTCCAGCGAACGTTTTCGTATCAGCAGTTCCCGGACTCGTCTCAAGGCTTCATCAACGGGGATCTGTACAATTCGTATCATTTTCTCCTGGATCCAACGAGCACGGCATCCAACGACAGCGCTTCTGTCAGCGACTGGGAGGGAGTTGGCTCACTCGTGCAACGCGGAGGAGCATGGCTGTTTCTACGTTGGCTGGGTGATCAAGAGGACAGCACCGTATACGGAAAGCTCGATCAGACCACCCGAGACGGCTTAGCGAACGTTGAAGGCGCAGCCGGGCTGCCGTATTCAACGCTTTTCGGTGAATTTGCTCTTGCTCTCTATACCGACAGTTTGCCGGGCATCGCGCGAACGTCAATCCCGCCAGGCTATCGCTTCTATTCGCGAAACCTTCGCGCACTATATGCAGGATTGAGCGCGCACGATGGCACCAATTTCCCGCAAGCTTTTCCGCTGGCGGCCAGATCTCTCACTCCGGGCACTTCCAGAGACGAGGCGATGCTGCCCGGTACGGCGGATTACTACATTCTGACTGCCGGAACTAGTGGTGGGGCGGTCAAGCTGACTTTTTCACCGACCAGTGGAAATAGCTTTGACCGCGCCTTGAACGCGCAGGTGAGTGTGTTCCGCTGTCCGAGCGCGGCGGCATGTCCGCTGTCGGTGCCGTGATCGCGTAGATTCACGAGATGAAGATCGGACGTGTTCTACGGAGGACGGCGGGCGCACTGGCCCTCGCCGTCCTCGCTTTTTTCGCCCTCGTGCCCACGGGGCGCTACCTCGTGCGCGCCGGCTGGGCGGAGGCCGGGATACTCTGGCGCGCCAGGGGGATCGCCGAGATCGTGCGCGATTCCACGACCAGCTCTTCGACGCGGCAGAAGCTCACGCTCGTGCTCGCCGCGCGCGCGTTCGCGGGCGATTCGGTGAAGCTGGCCGCGAAACAGAGCTTCACCTCGTACAGCCACATCGAGCACGACACGCTCGTCGTCGTCCTCTCGGCGGCGTACCGCGACCGGCTGCAGTACAAGACGTGGTGGTTTCCGATCATCGGCAGCGTGCCCTACAAGGGCTACTTCGACGTGCGAGACGCGAAGCGCGCGGCGGCGGATCTGTCGCGCGACGGCTTCGACGCCTATCTGCGACCCGCATCCGCATTCAGCACGCTCGGATATCTCAACGATCCGCTGTTGTCGACGACGCTCGATGAGGACAGCGTCTCGCTGGTGAACACGGTGATCCACGAGCTGACGCACAACACCTTCTATGCATCGGGGCAGGCGGTGTTCAACGAATCGTTCGCGAACTTCGTCGGCGCACACGGCTCCGAGTGGTTCTACTTGGCGCGCGGCGACATCGCGTCGGTGAAGCTCGCGCGGGAAGACTGGGCGCGGCAGAAGATGCTCGGGCGCTTCTGGAGCGCCGTCTACAACAGCGTCGACTCGGCGTTCAGGGCGCATCCAAAGAGCAGGGGCGAGCGTCTCTCGGCGAGGGAGATCGTTTTTGCGGGCGCGCGTACCAGCTTCGCGAGAGAGATCGAGCCCGAGCTGCCGGGGTACGACGCGAAGAAACCGATGGCGCTGCATCTCGACAACGCGGCGCTGATGTCGCGCCGCATGTATCGCACGGGACTCGATGACTTCGATGCGATCTACGAACGGGAGGGAGGGCGGCTGCCGGTGGCGATCGCTCGCATCATCGAGATCGCGAAGTCGAAGCCCGGGGATCCGTACGCGGCGCTGCGCGCGTACGTGGTGTCAGGGGGCGCCGAAGCGCCCGCGAAGTAGTGCGCGAAGGTCGAGCGGTGTGCCTGGCAGCGCTTCGGGCGCGAGGATCGGCGCCGGTGCGGGGTAAGCCGCCATGCGGCGCATGCGCTCGCGCACGCCGACGTCGATGAAGCGCGAGAGCTGATCGATCGTATATTCGCTTCCCCAGCGTGACCCGTAGCTGTTGAGCGGGTAGAGCACCGCGAGATGGTGGCGCGCGCGCGTCATTGCGACGTACATGAGGCGGCGCTCCTCCTCCGTCTCCTCATCGCTGCGCAGCGCGCGCGAGGAAGGGAACCAGCCGTCGACGGCCCAGATGACGAACACGGCATCCCACTCGCGTCCCTTGGCGCTGTGCGCGGTGCTCAGGATGAGCGCATCGTCGTCGGTGCTGCTCCCCGTCGCGAGATCCTGCGTGGCGGAGGGCGGCTCGAGGGCGAGCTCGGAGAGAAAGGCGGCGCGCGAGGGAAATTTCCCCGCGATGATCTCGAGCTGATCCAGATCGGCGAGTCGCGGCTCGACGCGATCGTATCGCTCGCGCAGGATCGCGTCGTACATGCGGCGGAGCGCCGCAATCTCCGTCGGCACCGCGCGGTCGACGTTGCCATCGCGCAGGGCGGCGAAGAGCTGCACGAGCTGCGTGTACGCCTCGCGCGCACGCGGTGGCGGCGTGAGCTCGGCGAGCGCCTCCGGATCCCAGCGGCGGGCCTGGAGGAGATCGATCGCGGTGCGTGCGGTTGCGTCGCCGATGCCGGGGAGAAGAAGGAGCACGCGGAACCAGCTCACCTCATCGCGCGGATTCTCCAGGATCCGGAGAAACGCGAGTACGTCCTTCACGTGCGCGGCCTCGAGAAACTTGAGCCCGCCCCACTTCTCGAACGGGATCTTGCGGTTCGTGAGCTCGATCTCGAGGTCGGCGGACATGTAGCCGGCACGGAAGAGCACCGCCATCTCGCGGAGCGGCGTCCCCTGCTCGTGCAGCTCGAGGATGCGATCGACTACCCAGCTCGTCTGCTCGTGCTCGTCCTTCGCCGCCACGAGCGCGGGCGCCTCGCCACCGGTGCGCTGCGTGAACAGATTCTTCGTGAAGCGCTGGCGTGCGCGCGAGATCACCGTGTTGGTGACGTCGAGGATCGGCTGCGTCGAGCGGTAGTTGTGCTCGAGCGCGACGACGGTCGTTCCCTCGAACTGCTTGGGGAAGTCGAGCATGTTGCGCACGTTCGCGCCGCGGAAGGCGTAGATGCTCTGCGCATCGTCGCCGACGACCGTGATGTTGCGGTGCGTTGCCGCCATGGCGCGGAGGATCCGTGCCTGGAGCGCATTCGTGTCCTGATATTCGTCGACGAGCACGTGATCATAGAGCGACGCGATGCGCGCGCCGAGCTCGGGCGAGCCCTCGAGCATCGCGACCCAGAAGAGGAGCAGGTCGTCGTAGTCGACGAGATTTCGCTCCTCCTTGCGCGTGGTGTAGCCGGCGAAAACCTTCTTGATGTCGATCGCGAGGTCGCTGAACTGCGGGAGGTCGTCGCGGAGGATGTCCTCGACGGAGATTTCCGTGTTGACGTGGCGCGAGTAGACGTGATGCAGCGTCTCCTTCTTCGGAAAGCGCGACTTGCGCTGCCCAAAGCCGAGCGCCGCGCGCGACATCCCCATCAGATCCTCGGCGTCGCCCTGATCGAGGATCGTGAAGTCCTTCGCGAGGCCGGCGGCGGGTCCATACGCGCGCAGCAGCCTGTGCGCCGTCGCGTGGAAGGTGCCTCCGTGAACGCGAGCGCTCGATCCGCCTGCGAGACGCGCGACGCGGCCGAGCATCTCCTGCGCGGCGCGGCGCGTGAAGGTGAGGAGCAGAATGCGGTGGGGCGGCACGCCGCGGCCGAGCAGATGCGCGACGCGATAGACGAGCGCGCGCGTCTTGCCCGTGCCCGCGCCGGCGACGACGAGCAGCGGCCCGTTGCCGAACGTCGCGGCTGCGTGCTGCTGCGGATTGAGCTCCGCGGCGAAGTCGATCGTGTCAGGCATCCGGTGCGTCGAAGACGATGCTCAGACACGTCGGACCGCCCTCGGCCTTCTGCAGCTCGGAGAGATCGACCGGGATGACGGTGAAACCGCGGGCCTCGAGCTTCGCGCGCGTGCGCGGGAAGGAAGCGGCCATCACGAGCGTATCGTTGATCGCGAGAACGCTGCCGCCCCACGGCTCCTGCGCATCGACGGCGAGTATCTCGACATCCGTGAAGACGTTCGTCGCGGCCCACTCGGGATTCGCGAGGAGAATCCCTCTGCCGGCGTAGGTGCACGCCGTCTTGAGATGCAGCGCGCCGGCGACCTCGACCCCGAGCACCGTGTAACCGAGCGGTGACAACAGGGCGCCGAGCTGGTCGATGCCGCTCTGGTTGGTACGGCTGGAGAGGCCAACGTAGAGGATCCTCCCGATGCGGACGACGTCGCCGCCGTCGAGGGTGGCAGGCGCCGAGAGATGCTTGACGGGGCGGTACTTCCCGACTGCGCGCGTCATGCTCTCGGCCTCACCAACGCGCGAGACGGCGCCCGGGCTCGTGACTACGGCGATCTCATCGAGCACGAGTGCGACGTCCTCGACGAAGACGGCGTCGGGATAGGCATCTTCGGCGGGGAGGTGATCGATGCGGACACCGAGTGAGATGAGCGCGTGCTCGTAGCTCTCGTGCTGGCGCCGCGCGAGGGCGATCTCGATCGGCGCGCGGTCGCGGAAGGTGAGCTCGCCATGGGCGAGGGTCTCGCTCACGCCGCGGGTGATGGCGGTCAGCATCGATGGCGTGCGGGCGCGGGTGGGGGAGGGGAGAACAGGACCCGAAATATAGTGCGGTCGAGCCTTCGAGATTACTGGCGCTAGGCTGCCGGCAGCATCGCCGCGAGCGCCGCGGGCTCGAGGGGCGAGGGTGCGCGCGAGAATATCTCGCCGAACGAAGCCGCAACGATCTCCGCAACTGTCGCGAGCTCCGGCGCGCCGGTTCCGAGCTCCGCCGCGACGGAAGTCATAGTCACGCCTGCGAGTCCGCACGGCACCATCAGATCAAAATAGGACAGATCCGTCGAGACGTTGAGCGCGAAGCCGTGCCACGTCACCCAGTCGCGTGCGTGCACCCCGATCGATGCGATCTTGCTGCCCGCGTCAGTCCACACTCCGGTGCGCCCCTCGCTCCGCTGCGCCGGGATGCCGATCGACGCCAGCGCGTGCATGAGCACCGCCTCGACCTGTCGCAGATACCAGTGCAGATCCTGCTTGTGGCCGCGCAGATTTACGATTGGATAACCGACGAGCTGCCCGGGACCATGGAAGGTGACGTCGCCTCCGCGCTCCGCCTCGAAGAGCTCGACGCCGCGTGCGGAGAGGAGCGCGGGTGACGCTACGAGATTCTTCGCCTTCGAGCTGCGCCCGAGCGTAACCACGGGCGGATGCTCGAGCAGCAGCAACACGTCGTGTTCGATCTCACCGCTGATGCGCGCGCGCGCGACCGCGCGCTGGAGCTCGAGCGCGCGCGCGTAGGGGACGAGTCCGAGTTGGACGACGTGCAGCGGCGGCAGCTTGTGGTACTGCTCGGCGGTCGCCGCAGCCGAAGCTGCGGCGACGATCGACTCACGCATTCAGCGCGCGGCCCATCGAATCCAGCACCGCCTCCGCGATCGCCTCCGACAATGTCGGATGCGCGTGGATCGCGAGCTCGATCTCCTCGACCGTGAACTCGTTCTCGCGCGCGACCGCCAGCTCGTGGATCATCTCCGTGGCGTGCGCGCCGATGATGTGTGCGCCGAGGATCTCACCGTATTTCGCGTCGCGGATGATCTTCACGAACCCCTCGGTCTCGCCGGACGTGCGCGCGCGTCCATTCGCCGAGAAGTTGTAGCGGCCGACCTTGTACTCGATCTTCTTGTCCTTCACCTGCTGCTCCGTCATCCCGATCGACGCTACTTCCGGATGGCAGTACGTGCAGCTCGGGATGTTGCCGTAGTTCAGCTTGTGCTCGTTCTTCCCCGCGATCACCTCGGCCGCAACGATTCCCTCGCGCTCGCCCTTGTGCGCGAGCATCGGGGGGCCGGCGACATCGCCGATCGCGTAGATCCCCTCGACGCTCGTTCGCATCGAGTCGTCGATCTTGATGAAGCCGCGATCGGTGAGCTCGACGCCGAGCGCCTCGAGCCCGATTCCATCGATGACGGGCGCGCGGCCGGCGGCGACGAGCACCTTCTCGAAGTTGAGCTCCTTCTTCTCCGGACCGCTCAGTGAGAGCGTCACGGAGCCATTGCCGACCTTGGTGCCGTCGATCTTCGCGTTGAGGATGACCTCGATGCCGCGCTTCTTGAAGCTCTTCGCGAGCTCGGCCGCGACGTCGGCGTCTTCCACCGGCAGCATCGTCGACTGCGTCTCGAGCATCGTGACCTTGGTGCCGAATTCGTTGAAGACGTCGGCGAACTCGACGCCGACCGCGCCGCAGCCGACGATCGCCATCGTGGCCGGGGCCTTCTCGAGCACGAGCGCCTCGTCCGACGAAAGGATGTTCTTCTTGTCGAGCGTGAGGCCGATCGACGGGATTCCCTTCACGCGGGAGCCGGTCGAGATCACGATCGCCTTCTTCGCGTCGTGCGTGGTCGCGACGCCTTTGGAGTCCGTGACCGAGACGGTCTTCTTGCCCGTGAGCGTGCCGGTACCGAGCAGCCAGGTGATCTTGTTCTTCTTCAAGAGGAACTCGACGCCCTTGGAATTCTGCGTGCTCACGGCGCGCGAGCGCTTCATCGCGACGCCGTAGTCGGTCGTGATCTCGCCGACGTTGACGCCGAAGCCCTTCGCCTCGCGCGTGCGGTGCGCCACGGCAGCGCTCTCGAGCAGCGCCTTCGCGGGGATGCATCCCCACAGCACGCAGGTGCCGCCGAGTCCTTCGCGCTCGACGACGCCAACGGTGAGGCCGAGCTGTGCGGCGCGAATCGCGCCCACGTATCCGGCGGGACCGCCGCCAATGAAGATCACGTCGAAGGAAGCCATTGTCAGTTCGATCCTGTGGTGAAGGCTGTCATCTGCTCAGAACACGAGCATCAGAGGATTTTCGATCAGGCGCCGAAGCGTCTGCATGAAGCGGGCGCCGGTCGCGCCATCCACCGCGCGGTGGTCGCAGCTCATCGTGATGCGCACGCGTGTGCGCACGGCGACCGTGCCGTCGATGACGACCGGAACGTCGCCGACCGCGCCGATCGCGAAGATCGCGACCTCGGGTGGATTGATGATCGCCGTGAACTCGTCGATGCCGAACATCCCGAGATTCGACACCGTCGCCGTGGCGCCCGTGTACTCCTCGGGGGTGAGCTTGCGTTCGCGCGCGCGCTTCGCGAGCTCGCGCGACTCGCGAGCGATCTCGCTGATGCGCTTTTTGTCCGCGTCGGCGATGATCGGCGTGATGAGCCCATCCTCGACCGCGACGGCCATGCCGAGGTGCACGCGATTGTGGCGACGAATCGAGTCGCCGAGCCAGTGCGCGTTCACTTCGGGATGCTGGCTGAGCGCGGTCGCGATCGCCTTGAGGAGAATGTCGTTGTAGGAAACCTTGAACTCGTCGCCGAGCGCGATCATGCGCGTACGCAGTTCGCGGACGGAGGTGAGATCGAAGTCGGCGGTGAGGAAGAACGTCGGGACCGGCCCGTTCGACTCGGAGAGTCGCCGCGCGATGGTCTTGCGGATGAGCGTGAGCGGCACGTCCTGGAAGTCGCCGACAGCTGCGGTGCGCGGTGCGGATGGCGCCGCGCGCCCGGCGGGCGTGACCGACGGGTCGAGGCGATTCGCATCCGGCGCAAGCTCCTTGCTCGCGGCGGCCTCGATGTCGCGTCGGATGACGCGGCCGCCGGGGCCGCTGCCGTGCATCGCGGCTACGTCGATGCCGCGCTCGCTCGCGAGTCGGCGAGCGAGTGGCGACGAGCGCGCGCGCTCGCCATTCTCGGCCGCCGGTGCGGAGGGTGTCGCGGGCGCAGCAGGCGCCTGAGGTG
>JACCWE010000120.1 GCA_013697785.1 Gemmatimonadaceae bacterium | reverse complement strand
GCGCCGCCGTCGCGCCCGAGCACGACGCCAAAGCGCAGCACTACACGACGAGTCGCCGGAGTGAGCGCCGCGCGAAAGGCCGCCTCCCACTGCTCGCACACATCCGCCATGAAGTCGCGCCCGTGCGCCGCGCTCTCGTCGCACAACGCACTGCCCGCGTTGCCATAGATGCCGACAGCGCCCGCCTGAATCCACACCGGCACGGGCTGCGCGCTGCCACCGATTGCATCGGCGATCGCGCGCACCGACACGACGCGCGACGCAATGATCTCGCGCCGATTCGCATCAGTGTGACGACAGTTGATGCTCTTGCCGGTGAGGTTGATGATTGCCGCCGCACCGTCGAGCTCCTTCGCCCATGGCCCGATGCTGCGGCCATTCCAGGCGACCTCGCGGATGCCATCCTCACGCGCCTTCGCGTTCCGCGTGAGCACGACCACATCGCGCCCCTGCCCGCGGAAGTGAGTCGCGAGCGCCGAACCTATGAAGCCGCTACCTCCGGCGATCACGATGCGCGTGGGCGTGTCGGTGACGGGCTCGGTCATAGTTAGCATGGGGAAAACGTGGTTAACAACCCGATATACGTGCCGCTTCGGCCGTCATTCGGCTCTAAAGTAAGCACGTTCGGGACCGCTCCCCATCGAATAACGCTCCTGCCCGCTGGCACAGGCCGTTACCTGCCCTTGACGATAGGTATACATTGGAATCGATTACTGAAATCGATTACAGCGCACTCTGACGGGGCTGGGCAAGTTTGGTGACGATCAAGGATGTCGCACGAGAAGCAGGTGTATCTGTAGCAACCGTGTCACGCGTGTGGAACGAGGCCGCCTTCGTGAGCCCCGAAACCCGTCAGCGCGTGGCCGAAGTTGCATCGCGTCTCGGTTATTCGCCACACGGAGCCGCGCGCAGCCTCATCACGCGCACGACGCACGCGATCGGTGTGCTCCTCCCGGATCTGTACGGGGAGTTCTTCTCGGAAATCATCCGCGGCATCGATCACACGGCGCAAGCCGCCGGCTATCACATTCTCGTCTCGAGCTCGCACGATTCGAAGGATGAGATCGATGCCGCACTCCGTTCGATGCGTGGCCGAGTGGATGGGCTGATCATCATGTCACCCGACCTCGAGGCGCAGCAAACGCTGCGCGCACTCCAGGGCAGCTTCCCGGTCGTGCTCCTGAATGGGGGCGCCGAAGAGAACGCGTTCGACACCATCAGCATCGAGAATCACGAGGGCGCGCGCAAGATGGTTCATCATCTCATCGCGCGAGGCCACACGCGGATCGCCATGATCGGTGGCCCGCCGCGCAACTACGACGCGGCGGAGCGGCGGCGTGGCTACGAGACGGCGCTCGCCGAGAATGGAATCGCGCTCGATGCGTCGCTGATCGTGCTCGGCGACTTCAGCGAGCTCTCGGGACATCGCGCGGTGGAGCAGCTCCTAGGTCTCGAGCAGCGGCCTACCGCGATCTTCGCAGCCAACGACTCGATGGCGATCGGTGCGCTCAGCGCGTTGCACGAAAGAGGGGTGCGGGTTCCCGAAAGCGTGGCCGTCGCCGGCTTCGACGACATCCCGCTCGCGCGCTACATGAACCCGCAGCTCTCCACGGTCCACGTCGACATCAGTGAGCTCGGCGAACGCGCCGCCGCACTCCTTCTGTCATCTCTGCACGAAGGCACTCGCCCGACGCAACAGCTCCAGCTGTCGACTACGCTCGTCATCCGCAGCTCGTGCGGAGGACTCGCTTCCTGATGTACGCTCGTCCCGTTCGCCCCTCGTTCGTTTCGCCCGTCACCCAGCTTTATTCGGAGGAGATACACACTATGTCGTCCAGGTTCGACGCTTCCTGTCGCAGGGAGAATCGCGTGATCCGTGCGCTCGTGCTATTTGCGATCGCGCTCTTCACGCTTCTTCCGGCAGCGCGTGCAGACGCGCAAACGAATACCGGAGCTGTCCGTGGATACGTGCGGGGCGCGGATGGCCAGCCGGTTCCCGATGCAACCGTTACCGCTGTGGACAGCAGCACGACGCTCACGCGCAATGCGCTGACGAACGCCGAGGGCTTCTACTCACTCAACGCGCTGCGACCGGCCACGTACACGATTAGCGCAAGACGTATCGGCTTTCAGCCGTCGACCACCAGGCTACTCGTGCAGGTCGGACAGGTTCTGAGTCACGACTTCTCGGTCACCGCCGGCGCGCAACAGCTCGCCACAGTTACCGTCACGGGACAGGGCGCGGCCGTCGAGACCAGGTCGTCGGAAGCGTCGACGAACGTCTCGCAGCAGCAGATCAACCAGCTCCCCACTCCCAGCCGCAACATTCTCGATCTCGCCCAGCTCGCGCCGGGTGTCGTCGTGAGCCCGGATCGCGTTGACGGCACGGGCAAGACGTTCGCGGCCGGCGCGCTTCCGGCAGCGCAGGTCAACCTCTTCGTCGACGGCGTCAGCCAGAAGAACGACATCACCGCCTCGGGCATCGCGGGTCAGGATGCAAGCCGTGGAAATCCGTTTCCGCGCAACGCAGTCCAGGAATTCCGTGTGATCACGAACAACTACAAAGCCGAATATCAGAAGGCGTCCAGCGCCATCATCACGGCCGTCACGAAATCCGGCGGCAACACGTGGCAGGGCGACGCGTTTACGGATTATCAGAACAAGGATCTCACCACGATCGACACCTTCACGTCAGTCCAAAAGGGCTCCAACGCGAACTTCAAGAAGCCGGACTACTCGCGCTATCTCTTCGGCGGCAGCGCCGGCGGTCCGCTGATCAAGGACAAGCTCTTTTTCTTCGGATCGTACGAGGGAAATTTCCAGAATCGCGAGGGTACCGTCCGGCTCAACGGCACCCCCGCAGACTATCCAGCGGCGATCGCCGGCTTCGACAAGTCGTCGCACGGTGCACCATTTCGTGAGAACCTCGGCTTCGCCAAGCTCACGTACAACATGAGCGACAAGCAGCTGCTCGAGTTCAGCGGCAGCCTCCGCCACGAGAACGAGACGCGCGACTTCGGCGGGCAGTTCTCCGGCAACGACCAGACCTTCTCGGCCGCCGACAACCAGCGCAGCAACGTGTACTTCGGAACGCTGCGCCACACCTACTACGGTTCGGCCTGGACGAACGAGGCGACGGCCGGCTACTCGTACTATCAGTACAATCAGAATCCGCTCAACTTCGCAGACCCGCAGCTCCAATACGATGGAATCGGTACTTTCGGAGGATCGACGTCCTTCCAGAATCTGACGCAGAAGACGTTCTCGCTTCGCGATGACTTCACGTACACCGGCTTCAGCTGGGCCGGCTCGCACGTCTTCAAGTTCGGCGTCAACGACGACATCGGTAAGTACAACTTCGACAAGCAGCTGAACGGAAACCCGCGGTTCGAGTACCACAGCGACAACAACTACGCGACGCCGTATCAGGCGTTCTTCGGAATCGGCGATGGCGTCATTCCGCAGCACAACAACGCCTTCGGCGCCTACGCGCAGGACGATTGGAGCCCCACCTCGCGCCTGACGGTGAATCTGGGCATTCGCTGGGACGTCGAGACTGGGATGTTCAACCGCGACTTCGTGACGCCGCAGAACATTCGCGACTCGCTCTCGATGCCGCAGTACCAAAGCCAGTTCTACATCCCGGTCGATCCGAACCGCTACTTCTCGGACGGCACGAACCGGAAGCTCTTCCTCGGTGCGTTCCAGCCGCGCTTCGGCGTCTCGTATGCGCTCGATGAAGCGGCGAAAACCACCGTGTTCGCCAGCGCCGGCATCTTCTATGATCGCCAAAACAGCAACGCCACGCTCGACGAGTCGTATCGCCGCCAGTTCCAGACCTACCAGTTCCTCTTCTCGGATACCGCAGTTGCCGGACGCACGACGTGGGATCCGTCGTACATGACCCGCGCGGGACTCGAGGGGCTGATCGCGAGCGGCCACGCACCGCCGCAGGAAGTGTTTCTCGTTCCGAATGATCTCAAGCCGCCGAAGTCCGATCAGTTCTCGGTTGGTGTGCGCCACAACTTCGGCTCGTTCGACGGAAGCGTCAGCTACAACGGCTCACGCGGCTTCAACGGCTACAGCTACGAGTGGGCGAACGTTGCCTACGATCCCGCTCGCAACGATTGCTGTATCTCCTTCAATGTTCCGGCGTACTCCAACATTCTAGTCGGCAACAACGACGTGAAGACCTGGTACAACGCGATGTACCTCTCGCTCAATCGCACGTACCAGAGGAACGAGTTGAGCAAGTTCGGATGGGGCGCCGGTGTGGCGTACACGCTCGCGAAGGCCGAGCAGAACGGAAACGATCTGTTCAGCTTCCCGGCGATCAACGTCGGAGGAAATGCGCGTCACCCAACGAGCACCGATCAGCGTCATCAGATCGTAGCCAACTTCGTCACCGACATCCCGTACGCGTGGGGAATTCAGTTCAGTGGCTTGATGACGCTCGGTTCGGGGCTTCCGTACACGGTGCAGGAATTCGTGCAGGTTCCGACCGGCGGCCAGCAGGTGTTCCTTGGGCAGAATCGGACGCCGTGGCAGAAAAACGTCGACTTCCGTCTGCAGAAGGACTTCCTGCAGCTCCATGGCAACAGCGTGGGCATCACGGTTTCCATGTTCAACGTCTTCAACACGCAGAACCTGACGGGATACGACGGCGTGCTTGCATCCGCCGGACCGTCACAGGGCGGCACCACTCCGAACCAGCACTTCGGGTTCGCGAACGGCGTTCGCACCGACGGCCGTCGCATCCAGCTCGGCGCAACGTACAGCTTCAAGTAATAACTGGGATTGGTGGGGGCGTCGGCGATTCTCGCCGGCGCCTTCATCGTCTCTCGGCCCTGGCTTTTCACAAGATGCAAACACAGCGCTGCCGTCATGTTTCTCCACGCACGTTTCGCGGCGCGCTCACTGCGCTCGCGCTCGTGCTTGCGGCTTGCCAGAGCAACGATGCGAGCGCGCCACTCCCCCCCGCTCCCCCACCACCCTCGCCTCGCGCCTTCGCCTTTCTCGACACGCTGAGCGAGCGCACCTTCCGCTGGTTTTGGGAAACGCAGAATCCCACGACGCATCTGATTCCCGATCGCTACCCGACAAAGTCCTTCTCGAGCATCGCCGCAGTGGGCTTCGGGCTCAACGCCTACGCCATCGGCGCCGAGCGTGGCTATGTGACTCGCGCCGAGGCGCGCGATCGTACGCTCGCGACGCTGCGCTTCATGTATCAGCTGCCGCAAGGACCCGACGCCACCGGCGTCGCTGGCTACAAGGGATTCTTCTACCACTTCCTCGACATGGACACGGGGATGCGGTACAAGGACGTCGAGCTCTCCTCCATCGACACCTCGCTCCTCCTCGGCGGCGTCCTCTTCGCACAGTCGTATTTCGATGGCGCGGATCCCGCCGAAGTCTCGATTCGCGCCTACGCCGACTCCATCTATCGTAGAGTCGATTGGGCGTGGTTCCAGAATCAGCCTCCGCTCGTGTCGATGGGATGGACGCCCGAGAACACGAAGTTCAATTCGTATCAGTGGAAGGGGCTCGACGAAGCCATGCTCCTCTACATCCTCGCGCTCGGCTCCCCCACCCACCCAGTCGACACCGCCGCGTGGAAGAAGTGGACGGAGACGTATCAGTGGGGCACGTACTACCAGCAGGAACATCTCGGCGGAGCGCCGCTCTTCTGGCATCAATACACGCAGGTATGGGTCGACTTCCGCGGCATTCAGGACGAGTACCTGCGCGGCAAGGGGATCGACTACTTCGAGAACTCGCGCCGCGCGACCGTAGCGCAGCGCGCGTACGCGGCGGACAACCCAAACAAGTGGACGGGCTACGCGGCCAACATTTGGGGGCTCACCGCGTGCGATGGTCCGTTCGACGGCAACGTCACCATCGATGGCAAATCGCGGCACTTCTATAGCTACGCCGCTCGCGGCGCGGACTTCACCGAAGTGCGCGATGACGGAACGATCGCGCCGACATCCGCGGGCGGGTCGATTCCCTTCGCACCCGACGTCGCGATCGAAGCGCTCGTCGCGATGCGCGACAAATACGGCGACGATGTCTTCCAGCAGTACGGCTTCATCGATGCGTTCAATCCAACGCTGACCACCAGCGCGCCGATCATCGCCGGTCGCATCGTCCCCGGTAAGGGTTGGTTCGACACCGACTATCTCGGCATCGACCAGGGCCCGATCATCGCGATGCTCGAGAACTACAAGAGCGAGTTGATCTGGAAGAAGATGCGCACGAACCCGTACATCGTTCGTGGACTACAGCGCGCCGGCTTTACCGGCGGTTGGCTCGCATCGGCCGCGCAGGCACAGGGCGCGCACTGATGGCTCGCTGGCGCACTGCCCGGTGGCTCGTCGCGGCGTGCGCCCTCGTGGCGTGCAGCGGCGCGGAGGCGCACGAAGCGCGCATCACGCTCCGCTTCTGGGCGATGGGCGCCGAGGGCGAGAATGTGCAGCAGCTCGTGCGAGAGTTCGAGCAGCTGCATCCCAACGTCGACGTGCGCGTGCAGCAGATCCCGTGGACGGCGGCGCACGAGAAGCTGCTCACGGCCTTCGTCGGCAACGTCGTCCCTGATCTCGCGCAGCTCGGAAACACGTGGGTGCCCGAGCTCCAGGCGGTCGACGCGATTCTCCCGCTCGATTCGTATGTCGCGCAGTCGCAGATCGTGAAGGCATCGCGCGTCTTCCCGGGGATCTGGGAGACGAACGTACTCAACGACACGATCTACGCGATCCCGTGGTACGTCGACACGCGCGTCCTCTTCTATAGAAAGGACATCCTCGCGGCCGCGGGCTACGACTCGATGCCGCAGTCATGGGCCGGATGGCGCGACGCGATGCTGGCGATCCAGAAGAAGGCGGGAAAGCGGCAGTGGGCGATCTTCATGCCGACGAACGAGTGGATGCAGCCCGTCGTGCTCGGGCTGCAGAATCAGTCGCCGCTCCTCAAGGACGGCGGGCGCTACGGCGCCTTCGAGGAGCCGGCCTTTCGCACCGCGTACGAGTTCTACATAAAGCTCTTTCGCGATGGGCTCGCGCCGGTCGCCGGCAACAATGATATAGCCAATCCGTATCAGGAGTTCGCGCGCGGCACCTTCGCGATGTGGATCACCGGACCGTGGAACATCGGCGAGTTCGAGCGTCGCCTCCCTCCCGAGATGCAGGGCTCGTGGGCGACGGCGCCGCTTCCCGGCCCCACCGGCGCGACATCGGGCACATCGAACGCGGGCGGCTCGAGCCTCGTCGTCTTCAGGGGTTCTACGCATCCGAAGGAAGCGTGGGAGCTGATCGAGTTTCTCTCGCGCGCGGACATTCAACGGCGCTTCTACCATCTCACCGGCGATCTCCCCGCGCAGATCGATGCGTGGCAGGACACATCGCTCGCAGGTGATCGCTACGCCGCCGCATTCTACACGCAGCTGCAGCGCGTGCGCGCCACGCCGAAGGTGCCGGAGTGGGAGTTCCTGACGTCGAAGATCATCGACTTCTCGGAGCTCTCGATTCGCGGCGGCCTCTCCACCGACCGCGCGCTCACGCAGCTCGATGCCACAGTCGATCGCATCCTCGAGAAGCGCCGCTGGATCCTCGCGCGTGCCGCGCACGCGCCCCACGACTCCGCCGCCGCGGTAAAGCTGCGGTGAGCGCTCCGGCGATCAACACCCGCGCGCAGATCGAGGCGAAGACTCCCGAGTGGCGGGCGGGCCGAGCGGGATGGCTGTTCATCGCGCCGGCGATCACGCTCATTGGGATCTTCTTCTTCCTCCCGGTTGGCGCGTCGCTGCTGCTCAGCATCACCGACTTCGATCTCTATGCCGTCGCGAATCCGGCGAACGTCCGCTTCGTCGGCACTCGGAACTACACCGAGCTGCTGAGCAACCCGACCTTCTGGCTCGCGCTCAAGAACACCTTCTACTTCGCGCTGGTCGGCGGCCCGCTCACCGTCGCCACATCGCTCGGCGCCGCGCTCCTGCTCAACGCGAAGGTCGTGCGCTTTAAGACGTTCTTCCGCACGATCTACTTCCTCCCCTTCGTCACCACGCTCGTCGCCGTCGCGATCGTATGGCGCTACCTGTACCACCCGCAGTACGGCTTCCTCAACTACGCGCTCGGCTACATCGGCATCCACCCTATAGACTGGCTCGGCGACCCGCGGTGGGCGATGCCCGCGATCATACTGCTCGCGGTGTGGAAGAACTTCGGCTACAACATGCTGATCTTCATCGCGGGGCTGCAGGCTGTTCCCGAGGATCTGTACGAGGCCGCGTCGCTCGATGGCGCCGGCGCCGTGCGCCAGTTCTGGCACGTCACTCTCCCGAATCTCGCGCCGACCTTCTTCTTCGTCGGCGTCGTGACGATGATCGGCTACTTCCAGCTGTTCGCCGAGCCGTATGTGATGACGACGGGCGGCCCGCTGGGAGCGACGACGAGCCTCGTGCTCTTCATGTACGAGGAGGGATTCCGTTGGTGGCGCCTGGGCGTCGCCGCATCGATCGCATTTCTGCTCTTCCTCATCATCCTGGTGTGGACAGCGATTCAGCTGCGTCTCGAGCGGAGGCTGGCATCGTGAAGCGCGTGCGCTTGGGGACGATCGCGCTGTACACACTGCTCATCATCGGCGCATTGCTCGCGATCTTCCCCATCGTCTGGATGATCTCGGCGTCGTTCATGCCGACAGGGATGGCGAATACGTTCCCGCCGAGGCTGTGGCCGGATCATCCGACGTTCCAGCACTATCGAGATGTGTTCACGCG
>JACCWE010000107.1 GCA_013697785.1 Gemmatimonadaceae bacterium | reverse complement strand
AGCTCCGCCGTGCGCTTGTCACGCCGCGACTCGGACTTCGCAGCCTCGGGCAGCGCGAGATCGTCGCGCACCTTGCGGGCCCGGTTCAACAGGGCGTCAATGCCGGGGTTCATAGGATTCGATAAATGTATCGTCTCGCGATATCTTGCGGCGAGTGATCGCC
Organism: Gemmatimonadaceae bacterium; assembly: GCA_013697785.1. GTDB lineage: Bacteria > Gemmatimonadota > Gemmatimonadetes > Gemmatimonadales > Gemmatimonadaceae > FEN-1250. Next base: position 60,693 of record JACCWE010000107.1, on the reverse strand, counting down.
ATGTAATTGTGCAAACATTCGAGCATGATGCGCGCGGGTCGATCCACCGGACCGGCCGTGCGCGAAACGTGCCGGGGCGACGGACGACAATGGGCTGTAACGAAAGGAGCAGGGCGTGACCGACTCGACTACAGTATCGATCGACGAGAGTGGAGCTGCCCCGCGTGCCACGGTGAGCAGCGCGGAGCGCGAAGCTGCCGGGAGAGAGCCGCTGGCCGCGCTCGTGGCCGGTGGAGCGTTCGGCGCGGCGGCCTTCGCGCTTTGTGCGCTTTTTCTGGGAGTGGTGAGCGCCATCGCGATCTCGGTCGCCGCCGCAATCGTCGCAGCTGTATGGCGGCGCCTTTCGCTGGCTATGATTTTCGCCGCGAGCGCAGTAGTATCGGCGCTCGCGCTGGTTGCGCCCACGATCGCGATCCCGTGCGCGGCACTGGTGTTCGGCGCGGGGCTCGCGAGCGCGGCTCGAACGGCTCGCCGTACAGCAAACAACGTCTAGAGCTGCAACTCCCAATCCTGACCGAGCTGCTCGCTCCCGAAGTGTGTGTGCTTCTCCTCGCGCACGAGCCGAAAGCCGTTCGCTATGTAGATCGCACGCGCCGCGTGAAGCACGGCGTTGGTCCACAGCGTGACCTTCGAATAGCCCGCGTTGCGCGCGAACTCCAAGCACGCACTCACCAGCTTCTTGCCGACGCCCAGCCCCCGCGCATCAGGCTCGACGAGCAGCAGTCGCAGTCGCGCGACGGTATCCGACTCGCGCACGAGGAGTACGGAGCCGACGCGTTCGCCGCCCGCCGCCGCAATCCAGAATCGCTCGCGCGCAGAATCGTGCTCGCGCACGAAATGCGCGACGATCTCTATCACCAGCGCCTCGAAGTGGTCGCCCCACCCGTACTCCTCGGCGTACAGCTCCGCGTGGCGCTCGACCACCCAGCCGAGGTCGCCGGGGTGGGGCTGGCGGAGCGCCACCTGTTGTCGCGGAGGATCGGCGATTGGATCGCCGAGGACGCGCTCGATCGATGACATGGCATCGACGAGCCGGCGCTGCTCTCCGGCTGGGTGATTGGCGAGGAGTGCGGCGATCTCGTCGTGGGCGCGCGCGTCGAGCTTCGCGAAGGCGCCGCGCCCTTTGCGGGTGAGGGAGAGCATCGTACGACGTGCGTCGGCGGCGGACTGGCGGCGCTGGACGAGCGCGCGCTTCTCGAAGGAGCGGAGCATCCGGCTCAGATAGCCGGCGTCGAGGCCGAGCGATTTGCAGATGCCGGTCGCAGTCGCGCCATCCTCATGGGCGAGCTCATAAAGCACTCGAGCCTCGGCCAGCGAGAAATCGGTATCGAGGAGGCCATCCTGGAGAACGCCGATCTGCCTGGTGTAGAAGCGATTGAAGCGGCGGATGGCGGTGATGCGGGAGTCGAGGCGCGCGTCGGGCATGAGGGAGGATACTCAATTGCTTGACTTTGTCAACTAATGCGAATTCTCCCCGGGCAGCTCTCGTGCGAGGATCCACCTGACGTGCGGGGCGGCGTGGCGCATCGATCCGGTACGCGTAGCGATCGTTTACTTGCATGACATCACGTCACTTAGCTATCTTCACCTGACCTCAACCGACAGTCTTTCCGCTCGCATGACGCGAGCGGAAATGCCGCGAAATACCTTACGGTATCAGATGACCAAGAAGCCCCGTCCCGACGTCGAAGAGCGCATGGATTCGCTCGTCACCTGGCTCGAGCTGCACTCGCGGCAGCTCATGTTCGGCTCGATCGGGCTGCTGGTGGTCGCTGGGGGATTCTGGTTCTATAAGCAGTCGAACATGCGCCAGTCGGAGAGCGCAGCTACGGCGCTGACGGAGGCGCAGTCGGCGGTTGCCGCGGGGAATCTGCCGCTCGCGCAGAGCGATCTCGAGAAACTGATCCAGCGCTACGGAAGCACGGATGCGGGAACCCAGGCTCACGTGCTGCTGGCCCAGGTTCACTTCGACAAGGGCGAGTTCCAGCAAGGGATCGCGGAGCTCAAGCCGGTCGTCGACTCGAAGAAGACGTACACGGCCGCTGCGGCGATCAATCTGACGGGCGCCGGCCAGGAGCAGTCTGGGAAGTTCGCGGAGGCTGCCGCGAGCTATCAGAAGGCGGCTGAGAAGGCTCCGTACAAGGTCGATCACGACGTCTACATGGCGAGCGCTGCGCGTGCGCTGACGACGGCGGGCAAGCTGGACGATGCGAAGAAGATCTGGTCGGCGCTGGCGAAGGACGACGAGAGTGCGGCGTCGGCCGAGGCGCGGGTGCGGCTGGGCGAGATCGAGGCGAAGGCTGGGCAGGGCTGATTGAGGGGCTCGATGGTGCGCTGACTGCGCGCCGAACGGCCTGTAAAACGGACGCGAACGGACACGAGAGGATGCTGCTTTGGCGGCTCCGATTCTGTCCGTTTTTCGCGTTGATTCGTGATCTCGCGATCGACGATTGGGGGAAATCCGAGACTGAGAATTCAGGTGAGGGAGGTACCGTGGATTCCGCGGTGCAACGCCCCCGGAGATCAGCCAATCACTGGCGGGAGTGACGCAAAGCTGTCGGCTGAGCTTGGGTGAACCCATCTACGTATAAGATACATTATGTAAACTAAACGGTGGGGAGAAATGTGGACAAGCGCGTCACTGCCCGCCGTCAACTGTTGGACAACTTCTGTCCTGATAGACCTTTAGGATCGATAGCCACGCGCCTGTCGCTACCCTGTAACCCGCAACGCAACGGCGGGATCAGCGCTCAGCTCGCCTCGGCAAGCTCGCCAGTAAATACAACTCGACCTTCGCCCGCCAAAGTCGGCCTCCAGGACGCCCCATCGCGCGCCAAGCGGACGGTCAGAAGCCGTCCGCTTCGCGTCATCAGCGAGGTCGCATCCCCGCTCCGCTTCCAGACCGCCAACAGAATTCCCGAAGCGATCGCGCCCGATCCGCACGCCAGCGTTTCGCCCTCTACGCCGCGCTCGAACGTCCGGATCGACCAGTCGCCAACTCGCTCCGATACGAAGTTCACGTTCGCACCCGAAGCGCGGAAATTCGAATGCCGGAGCTCACGTCCTCGGGTCGCGACGTCCACCGTCTGCACATCGTCGCAGCGAACGACCAGATGCGGCACGCCGGCCAGCGCGAAGCCCATCTGGAGCTCGCCGGCTTTCAGCGCTAGCTCGACCTGCGGGACTACATCCGCCACCGCCGGCAGGTCGATCTCCGGCCCACGCACTCCGATACGCGCCGACACTGGTCCGTTGTCGGTTTCGATCACCAGTTCGGGGCCAGACCCCCCAGGCCGAACCCCTAGCGTGCTCGAGAGGCTCGTAACACACAAGGTCGCGTTCCCGCAGAAATCCCCGCGCGAGCCATCGCTGTTGTAGTAGCGCATCGCCAGCGAGGCGTCTGAGTGCCCCGGATTGGCGATAAAAACCACTCCGTCTGCTCCCACGCCCGTTCCGCGCGCGCACAGCTCCTGGATGACCTCCGGGCGCTCGAGCGACCCAGCCGGCTCCTGTCGCACGTCGATCACCACGAAGTCGTTCCCCGAGCCCGACATCTTCCAGAATCGGCGTCGGGTCACGCTCAGATCTTCCCGGTGAGGGTCCGCCAGCGCAGCCGCCACACCATCCAGATCGCCTCGAATACGATCTTCCGGGACATTTTGCTCTGTCCCTCGGTTCGGTCGTGGAAGACGATCGGAATCTCGACGATTCTGAAATCCTTTCTCCATGCGAGATAGCTCACCTCGATCTGGAAGCCATAACCGTTCGATTTCACGGAGTCGAGATCGATTGCTTGGAGCACGGACCTGCGAAAGCACTTGAAGCCGCCCGTGGAATCGTCGAGTGGCAAGCCAGTTACCCATCGCGCGTACAGATTCGCCGCATAGCTGAGCATCAGCCGGCGGATGGGCCAGTTCACCACCGTCACCTTCCCCTTGTTGTAGCGGGAGCCGAGCACGAGGTCGGCGTCCTGAATCGCGGCCAGGAACATGGGCAGGTGCGCCGGGTCGTGCGAGAAGTCTGCGTCCATCTCGAAGATGTAGGCGAAGTCCCGCTCCAGCGCCCATTTGAACCCGGCGCAGTACGCCGTGCCCAGCCCGAGCTTTCGCCCGCGATGCATGGCGTGGACCCGAGGCTCGCGCCCAGCGATCTCGTCGACGAGGTCGCCCGTGCCGTCCGGCGACCCATCGTCGACGACCAGCACCTCGAGTCGCGGATCCTGCTCCAGGATCCGGCCGACCAGCGTCGGAATGTTGTCGCGTTCGTTGTACGTCGGTACGATGACCAGCGCCCTCTCAGCCACGACGCCTCCGGTCCGCGGCCGCACCCGCGACGATCCCGACGAGCGAGAGGCCGAGCGCCACGAGCGTGAGCATCTTCCCCTTCTGGTACGAAGGGCTCGTGAACGTCAGCTCGACCTTCGTCCCGCCGGTCGGCATCACCACGCCGATCAGCGAGTAGTCCGTGCGCACCACCGGCGCCGTCTTCCCGTCCACCGTCGCGACCCACCCCGGATAGTAGTTCTCCGAGACGACCAGCGCGGCTCCCGCCGGCGCCGGCTTCGCGAGCTCCAGCACCACATCTCCCGGCGCGTACGATACGGTGTGCACGCCGATTCCCGTCGCCGCTGGCATCGTCGTGATCTGCGGGCCGAGCACCGGCGCGGCGGAGTCGACGAGCGCCACGCGCGGCGCATCGAAGCGCGGATCGAGCACGGTCGCGAGAACCGGTGCATCCCCCGCCTTCACGATCACGGGCGCCACCCACGCATATGCATTGTCGCCCGGAAGCTGAAACAGATACTCGGCGTCGCCCACGGCATTCTTCACGGGCCCAAGCAGCTTCTTCGCGTCCGGAATTGGCAGCGAGTCGACGTCGGTGAGAATGTACTGGACGTTGAGCAGGCTCCAGAGCTTCGGATTGCCGAGCTCCTTGTAGTCGGGGCCGCCTAGCAGCGTCTCGTATCGACCGAGCTCATTGCCATGGTAGCCGACGAGCTGGCGCACGCCGTGGATCATCAGCCCGTTGGACACGGTGGTGAGATACGGATCGCGGGTCGCGTCGCCCTGCCCCAGCTGGAGCGCGAGCACACGTCCCGGCTCCTTCACGTGCTGCAGATACTCGATGGCCGCGTCGCTCGCGTATATCTGCGCGGCGGGCTGCGAAAAGAGCCAGTAGAATCGCTCGATGCTCCACAGGTCGAGCGCCGCGATTGCGACGAACGCCCACGCCGCCTGCGGCGCGCGCACCTTTTCCGAGAGCAGGAGAAAGAGAACCGCGAGCATCGCCGCCGCCGCGAAGAACGATCGGATGGAGCCCAGCCCGAGCTCCGCCGCGTTGCCCGGCACCTTGTCGGCCTGCTGCGGAAGGGCGATGGCCGTCGCCATCGACGTCAGGCCGCCGCTCACGCCCAACAGCAGGAGTATCCCCGCCGCAATCGACCACCCGACCAGGAATCGCTTCGTGAAATCGAGCGCCAGTGCACGCTCGACGCCGAGCGCCGTGAACACCGCAATCGACAGCGCCACCACGTAGAAGATCGTGCTTGGCGCGCGGAAGAACTTCGTTCCGGGCACGAGCGCATACAGCAGTTGAAAGAACGGTGTATAGCCGCCGAGCGCCCACAGCAGCGCGACGACGAAAACCCCGAGCCAGAAGCGCGCGAAGCCGCGGCGAGTGATCCCGAGCGCGGCGCCGAAGCCCAGCGTCGCAAGCACGAGCACGGACGCGCCGAGATACTCGCTGTGGAAATGAATGCCGTTCCGTCCCCAGTACGAGTTCAGAATTCCCGTGAACTGCGGTATGTACGTATTGAGCAGCTCCTCGATCGGAAACGAGTAGCTCGTCGCGAACTCGTAGCTCGCGCCGCCCGCGCGCGGCGACCACGCCACGTATTGCATCACAGGGAGATACTGCACGGCGCCCATGACCATCCCAACGGCGACGCTCGCCGCCGACAATCCCAGTCGCGCAAACGCCGTGTTCCGCGGCAACGCGATGCCACTGTCGCCGGGGGAGAACGCGAGGTAGAGCGCAAAGGCGCCGGAAAGGAGCAACATGTACTGAAGGAGCTGCGGATGCGGGCTCAGAACCGCGAGCCCTGTCACCAGCGCGAAGACGCCGAACGCGCGATAACGTCCGTCGCGTATCCCGCGAATCAACATCCAGAGTGCGAGCGGCGTGAGCGCGCTCACGAACAGTTTGCCGTCGTGCCCCGGCGAGACGTAGCTCGCGATCGGTCCGCCCATCATATACGCGAGCCCGCCTGCCAGCGCGGAGTAAAAACCAAACCCGCACGCGCGGAGGAAATAGTAGGTGAAAACGCCCGCGAGAAAAATGTGCAGCATAAAGCCAACGGTCATCGCGACGTCGGTCGGCATGATCATGCGCAGCAGAAACGTCGGATAGAAGATGTCGCCGTGCATCGCGGCGACGTACGGCAGCCCGCCGAAGATGTACGGGTTCCACATCGGAAACGAGCCCGTCGTGCGGAGGGCGTGCGCGCCGAACTCGCGGAAGGCGTAACCCGCGAGATACTGATCGCTCCGGATGTTGATGAGGAACTTTCCGAGGAGCGCAGGCGCGCCGAGCCAGAGCGTCGCGGTCGCGTACACGAGCGCGCTCCACAATCCTCCGAGGCGAGGGGACGCGACCTCGGCCATCGCGGGCACGGCTTCAGCGCGTTGGGCTGTGTTCTTCTTCATGAGTTGACAGCCGGCGACGCCGGACGAAGGCGAGAAATATGAGTGGCGGAATGACTTCGAGTGCGGTGAGCCAGAGTCGCGAGGCGACGACGAGAAGATACGCCGGCCCGACCGCGAACCCCGCCCGCTCGAGCGCGACGCCCATCGCGCCTTCGCGGACACCCATGCCCGCTGGCGAAAATATCGCGAGGAAACCGATCAGGTACGAGCCCGCGAAAATTGCCACGTAGTCTCTGAGCGCGCCAGGCGCGCTCCCGAGCACCCCCTTCGTGAAGAGCCAGAAGGCGACGCCGTACATCATCCATGCGATCCCGGTCAGCGCTGCAGCGGTGAGTAGCACGCGATGCGCGAGCGGGCGCAGCACGATTTCGCGCTTGAGCACACGCCCGAGCAGCCCGCCGAGCTTCGGCAGCGCCGCCGGCGACAGGAGCACCGCAACCGCGATCGCGGCGATCGCGATCACCGCCCACAGCGGCATCTCGAGCAGCGACGCGCCGGCGACGAGCGCGACCACGAATCCTACGATGGTGTTCACCAGCGTCACGAGCACCGACGCCGTCGCGCCTTCGGCAGCCGACACGCCATACTCGCGCGTCATCACGACGAGCGCGGTGATCGACCACACCTTGCCCGGCAGATACTTGCCGAGATTCGACACCGTCCAGATTCGCGCCGCATCCCAAAACGGAATGTCGTGCTGCCATCCACGCAGCAACACGCGCCACGTCTCGATGAGAATGGCATACGTCGCGAGGACGATCACACCGGACGCCGCGAGCGCGATCCAGTTGGGGCGGGCCTCGCTCGCGGCGAGCTTCACGGCCCCCCACTCGGCGGCGAGCTTCCTCGCGACAAGCACGATAACGATCGCGGCGAGCGCGAACTGCACCACGCGCCAGAGCACGCGGTGCGACGATGGTGTCACCGCCGCGCCAGTGCGCGCGTCGGCTCCCCCGGGGTCAGCGATCGTCGCCGTCCCGCCTCTCGAGCGTCGCGGCGAGCTGGCGTCGCAGCTCGCGCATCTCGGCGCGCTGCCCCGCGATCATCTCGCCAACGAGCCCGCCCACGAGGAAGACGCTTCCCGTGATCACGCAGATCTCGACGAGGTTGAGCAGCGGCCGGAAGCCGACGCCCCAGAAGACGCGTACAGCGAGCGCGACCAGGCCGGCGAGCACGCCGAGGAGAAAGAGCGCGAAGCCCGCCATGCCGAAGAGGAGGAGCGGCTTTCTGCCGAAGCGCAGCTCGAACCACACCGAGAGCATGTCGAGCACGCCGATCGGGATGCGCCCGATGCCGAACTTCGAGACGCCGGCATTGCGCGGATAAAGCGGCACCGGGATCTCGGTCACCGTGAAGCCATTTTCGGCCGCTATCACGATCATGTAGCGATGCCAGTCGGGACGCACCGGAAGCAGTTCCATGATCTCGCGGCGGTACGCCTTCACCGAATTCAGATCGCGCACGGGAATTTCGAAGAGCGAGCGCGAGAGACCGTTGTAGATCTTCGAGACGAACGCCTTCTCGTAGACGCCCTGCTTGTAGCCGGTGACCATGTCCGACTCTCCCGCGAGGATCGGCGCGACGAGTCGCGGAATGTCTTCCGGCTTGTACTGCAGGTCGGCGGGATAGAAGACGAGCACGCGGCCGCGCGCTTTGAGATAGCCCGTGCGGAGCGCGTCGGCGATCCCGCGCTGCCGGCGATGGCGCGCCACTCTGAGGAACGAATACTTCTTCTGCAGCGCCTCGAGCACCGCGGGGGTGTCGTCGCTCGAGCCGTCGTCGATGACGACGACTTCGTACGACACGGTGCTGTTCGCGAACGCGGCCTGCGCCTGCTCCATGAAGAGCGGCAGATTCTCAGCCTCGTCCTTGGCCGGCACGAGCACCGAGACGTCGATCGCGGCTGGAGACGATGCCGCGGCGACGAGCGTCATACTCGCTTGCGCATCCGGGCCGAGAGGACGCCGAGCTGGTCGCGATACTTGGCGACGGTGCGGCGCGCGATCTGAACGCCGCTCTCCTTCAGGATGTTGACGATGGCCTGATCGGTGAGCGGGTGCTTCGGATCCTCATCCGCGACGAGCTTCTCGATCTGCGCCTTGATGCCGCGCGCGGAAACATCCTCGCCGCCCGTCGTCGAAAGGCCGGACGAGAAGAAGAACTTGAGCGGCAGCACGCCGCGCGGCGTCTGCACGTACTTCTCGTTCGTCACGCGGCTGACGGTCGACTCGTGCATGTTGATGACTTCGGCGACCTCGCGGAGCGTGAGCGGCTTGAGATACTGCACGCCCTTCTCGAAGAAGTCGCGCTGACGATCGACGATGAAGTGCATGACCTTGAGCATCGTCTGGCGACGCTGCTCGATCGCCTGAATCATCCAGTTGGCCGAGTTCATCTTGTTGGAGATGAACTCCTTGTTCTCGCCGTCGAACTTCTTCTTGTCACGCGCGATCTCGACGTACGCGCGACTCAGCTTGAGGCGTGGGACGTTCGCATCGTTGAGCGTGATGAGATAGACGCCGTCGATCTTGTCGATGACGAGATCGGGAATGATGTAGTTGTCGCCACTGTCGCTGTAGACGAGTCCCGGCTTCGGATCGAGCTTCGCGATCTCGTCGGCGGCGTTCTGCACGTCGGTGACGCTGATGCCGAAGCGCTTGGAGATTTCGCTGCGGCGGTGGTTGATCAGCTCATCGAAGCAGTCGCGAACGAGGCGATATGGAACCGACTGTTCGAGCCCCGCCTCGCGGAGCTGGAGGAGCAGACACTCGCGGAGGTTGCGTGCGCCGACGCCCGGCGGATCGAGCGCCTGAATCGTGCGGAGCATCGCGTCGCACTCTTCCTCCGTATAGAACGGAAGCCCCTCGGTATCCCGACCCAGCTCTTCGGCGGCCTTCTCGACCCACTCGTTGATGCCGCGGCGAATCTCGTCGAGCGAGCAGGCGAGGTAGCCGTCTTCGTTGATGTTGCCGACGAACTCCTCGGCGAGCTGGTGCTGGCGCTCGTCGAGATCGAGCAGCGCAACCTGGTCGCGGAGATGATCGCTGAGATCGCGCCGGTCTACGGTGACGGGCTCGAAGTATTCCTTCTCTTCGTGCTCCTCCGGGCGGCCGCCGGCATCGAAGCCGTTGAGGAGGATCTCTTCCCAGTCGATCTCGTCGGTGGTCTCTTCCTTCTGCGTTTCCTCTTCGGTCTGCTCGCCCTCTTCCGCGGCAGCCTCCTCGCCGTCCTCGTCTTCATCCTCCTCGTACATCTCGAGGAAGGGGTTGTTGAGGAGCTCCTGCTTCAGGTGTTGCTGCAAATCGAGGAGCGGCATGTACAGGAGATCCATCGCCTGGTAGAGGCGAGGATTGATCTTGATCTCCTGCTTCATCTGCGTGTGCTGCGACATGCCGGATCTCATGCAGCACCTCCTGCGAAACGAGCGCGCAACCGTGCGGCGAGCGTCGGTCCGAGATAGATCTCGGCGACGGTCTCGTCGAACACGAGCTCACGGACGGTCCCCGATACCTTCACCTGGCCGTCGAACATGATGTATGCGCGGTCTACGATATCCAGCGTTTGCTCCACATTGTGATCGCTGATCAGCACTCCGATTCCCCGATGACGGAGGCCGGCAACGATTGATTGAATGTCGTGCACCGCGATCGGATCGACTCCGGCGAACGGTTCGTCCAGCATCATGAACTTCGGCTGCGTCACGAGCGCCCGGGTGATCTCGAGGCGGCGCCGCTCCCCTCCCGACAGCGAGTAGGCGCGGTTGTGACGCAGGTGCGCGATGCTCAACTCTCCCAGCAGCTGCTCCAACCGAGCTTCCCGATCGCGTGTCGCCAGCTTCATCGACTCGAGAATCGCGAGGATGTTCTCCTCGACCGTAAGCTTACGAAAGATCGACGGTTCCTGTGAAAGGTAGCCGATGCCCAGACGCGCGCGCCTGTACATGGGCATCTCCGTAATATCGCGATTGTCGAGCAGGATCCGCCCTTCCTGCGGTTGTACCAGCCCGACGATCATGTAGAAGGTGGTCGTCTTCCCCGCTCCGTTGGGGCCGAGCAGTCCGACGATCTCCCCCTGTTGCAGGCGCAAGGCCACATCATTGACGACCCTTCGCCGCTTGTAAGTCTTTACCAGCGAACGAGCTTCGAGGACGCTGCCGCCTTCGAGCGGGTCGGTTGGGCGGCGCTGTCCGGCCCGGATGGCGACATGCTCGCCCGTGTGCTTGAGAACGCCCTCGACGCCCGAGTCCTGAATCGCCTGACGGAATGGAGCGATCTGACTCCAGTATGACGGTTCAATGGTGATCGTGGTATCGGCGGTGATCTGGCCGGCCGGCAGGGTGACGAGTCCGTCCTGCGCGAGGCGCGGGAGCACGGTGCGCGTCAGATGCTCGCGCACTTCGTCGAGGCCGAGCCGTCCGGCTTCGCGATCGGCGTCGCGTCCCTCGTCGCGGACCATTCCGAGGTAGTCGTTCCGATACTGGATCGCGATGTCGTTGAAGTTGACGTCGCCATTGTCGCCCGCGGCGCACACCAGCGCGTGCAACGCCATGCCGGTCCAGCGGTCCCCGTGCGCATGCTCCTCGATGAAGCGCTGGACGGGAATCGGAAGCTGGCGCTCGATCATGGGCGTCTCGAGGGGCGTCGCGTCGATTGCCCGGACTGCTTGCGCGTGGTGAGTGTGTCCGACCGGCCGGGCACCTGGGGCTCGAGGTAGACCCCCTCCGCCTTGTCCACGATGTCGACGGTTTGCACGACGCGATTGGCGAATGCGATCGAAATGTCGCGTCCCTTCACGTAGTTGATCGCGGGGCCCACGACGCCGCTGTCCTTCGCCGCGAGCTGGTAGAAGGACTGCGCGCTTCCCTGCGCTATCAGCTGCCGCATCTGCGGTTGGCTCGATGTGTCACCGGCGACCTGCACGCTGTCGAAGTGCGCGGTAATCGTGTCTCCGCGCATCCAATCCTTCTCCTTCGTGTGCAGCTTCGCGGTATCCGGGATGCTCTGCGCGTAGGCCTTTCGGATCGCGCGGATCTCGCGCGTGCGCTGGCCGGGCATGCGCAGATCGATCGAGTCGGAGAGTACATCGTAAACGGGGTTCGTCGCGTGCGCGCGCGACTTCCCCCACGCGTACGCGCGCTGCATGAGCCCCGCGTCCATTCGGAAGTCGATCGTGTCCGCAGTCATCGTCGCGCTGTCGCTGATGCTCTTCGCCTTCCCCTTCGAGAGCACGCGCTGAAGCGCATGATTTTGCCCGAAGAGATCGATCACTTCGCCGTAGAGGATGAACTGCTTCTTTCCGCGGGAGACGATCTTCGGCGACTTCATCAGCCGCGCGAACTGCGTCTGGCTGTTCATCGTGGCGGTGTCGCCGGTCGCGATCACATCGGTGCGCGTGATCACGACGTTCTGCGACGCGAAGACGAGCGAGTCCCCATCCATGACCACGGTATTGGCGACGACGACCGTGGGCTCGGATTGCTTCCCCAATGAATCCTTCTCGATGACGTTGATCGTCGGCCGGCCGGGCGCGACCATGTGCGCGACGGCGCGGATCTTGGGCGCCGCGCGATAGTACTCGACCCGCGGTCCGACGAGTGTCGTACCGCTCGGAAGGAGGGTGTGGACATTCCCCTCGGCGAGCAGGTGCTCGTCGATGAGATAGTACGTCGCGACATCCGAGTCCATCGTGAGGCGCGGCTCCGTGTAGTGCACGTGGCCTACCAGATGCCACATGTGCAGATCGCCGAACCACTCCGCGCTGTCCGCGATGAGCGTGATCTGCTGCACGGGACAGTGCCCGGTGATGCCACCACCGACGAAGTTGTTGTACTCGCCGCTCGGAAGCTTCGCCGAGGTGAAGTGCGTGGAGTCGGTGTTGGGCGTGAGGAGAAGATCGCACTGCCCGGTGGGCGCGGCACCGGCCGGGAGCGCCGAGACGGGGGTGGCAGCACCGGGAACCACGGGTGGCGGCGTTGGCGCAGGCACAGGCGCGGTCGGCTGCTGCGCGGCGAGTGCGGGCGCGAGCAGTGCGTACGAGGCGACGAGTGCCCATAGAAGGCGACGAGTGATGCGCATCAGTGCTGCGGCCGCGGAGGAGACGCCGGCGGCAGCGGCGCCGGCTGTTGCTGCTGCTGACCCGGGAGCGGCAGAGGACCCTGACCACTCAGCACGCGCTTTACCTGGATGTTGATCAGATTCGGGTCGGAAACGAATCCGATCCCTCGCAGCTCACGCGTGGGCTCCGTCATCACGAACGAGCTGTCGCTCGAGATCTCGTTCGTTCCCTGATTGTAGTGCAGCTGCTCGGTCGTGAGTCGCTTGCCATCGGTGGTGACGACGAGGACGTGCATGCGCGCCTCCATCGTCGAGCGAGCGGTGATGTACGTCCCTTCCCTCGACGTGAGCACCGCAGTCTGCGCCCCGGTCGAGTTGAAGAAGGTCGTCTTCTCGTTTCGCATCTCGATGCGAGAGTTGCCATCGAAGAAGTAGCCCGTGTCCGCCTGCAGCTGCGCCTTCAGCAATCCCTTGTCGGTGATGAAGGTGCTGATGCCGAACATCACCTGATCGGCCGAGTCGGCGAGGCTGTCCTTCGCCAGAATCGGAGGCTTCGTTCCCTCCTGACAGCCGCCGAGGGCACCGATGATGATTGCCGAGGCCATCGCGGTGGCGGCGATCACGAAGTGCTTCACAGAATCCCCGCGCGCATGAGATCGTGCAGGTGGATCATTCCCACCAGCCGGTCGCGCCCGTCGATCACGGGGAGCGCCATGATGCCGTGCTGCTCCATGCGGTACGCGCCTGCGCTCGCGAGCTCGTCGTCGTGCACCGTCTTCGGCATCGCGTTCATCACCTGCGATACCGACACCGAAAGAAAGTCGTCGCCTCGCTCCATCAGGCGCGTGAGATCGCCCGCCGTGATCACGCCGAGGACGCGCTTGACATCGTCGACGATGGCGACGGTGCCGCGGCGCTTTGCGAGCAACACCACGGCCTCGCGCATCTCGGCGCTCACCGGAAGCGTCGGCAGCTCGTCCTTCACCATCAGGTCGCGGACGCGAGTGACGAGCTTCCTGCCGAGCGACCCGCCGGGGTGGAGACGCGCAAAGTCCTCGCGGCGAAAGCCCTTCGCCGAGAGCAGCGCGACGGCGAGTGCGTCGCCGAGGGCGAGGGCGACGGTGGTGCTCGTCGTGGGCGCGTCGGTGGTCGGACAGGCCTCGTCGACGACGCTCGCATCGAGGAAGACATCCGCCTGGCGAGCGAGAAACGAGTCGACGGCGCCGGTGATCACGATGATGGGTACACCGAAGCGCTTGAGCTGCTCCGCCAGCGGGGTCAGCTCATCCGTCTCGCCGCTCTTCGAAATGAAGAGGGCGACGTCGGATGGGCCGACGAGGCCTAGATCGCCGTGCATCGCTTCGGTGGGATGCAGAAAGTTCGCCTGACTGCCGGTCGAGCGAAACGTCGCGGCGACTTTCTGGCCGATGAGTCCCGACTTCCCCACTCCGCTCACGATCACTTGTCCTTCCGCAGCGGCGAGCAGATTCACGGCGTTCGCGAAGGAGTCATCGATGCGAGTCGCCAGCGTGGCGAGCGCATCGCGCTCCATGCGGATCACCGCCCGGCCCCGCTCTATAATCTCGAGCGAATTCACCGGAGCACCTCGAGCCTCGTATCGATGCGCTCGGCGAGATAGTCCGAGACGACGCGCTCCCAGTCGCCGCGCGCCTTGAGCAGCATCTCCGCGAACTCGCGAACCGCGCCGAAGCCGCCGGTGCGCTTGAGCTGCACGCTGCACAGGTCGCGGATCTCCGGAACCGCATTGCCCACCGCGACCGGGAGTCCGACGACGCGCAACACGGGTTGATCCGGAAAGTCATCGCCGACGAAAGCTGTATCCTCCGGCTTGATCTCAAAGCGCTCGAGCATGCGCAGCAGCGCCGGAAGCTTGCGCGCCTGCGCATCCTGAATGAGATCGTCTACTTCGAGCTCGGCGGCGCGCAACCGCACGCTCTCGGAAACGCGCCCCGTGATGATGACGACCTTGATCCCCGACGCGCGCATGAGCTTGATGCCGAGCCCGTCCTGAATATCGTAGCGCTTGAACTCCTGCGGCGTCCCGCCGACGTCGCCGAGGTAGACGCCACCGTCGGTGAGCACGCCGTCGACGTCGAGTCCGACGAGCTTGATGCGCTTCGCGAGCGCGCCGTTGATCATGTGCGACACAGCTGCCAGAGCTCGACCGCGCGATCGATCACACCGCCGATCTCCTCGAGCGGCAGCATGTTCGGGCCGTCGCTCGGTGCGTGCGCGGGATCGGGGTGCGTCTCGAGGAACAGACCATCCGCTCCGGCGGCGACCGCGGCGTACGTGAGCGGCGGGATGAACTCGCGCGCACCGCCGCTCGCCCCACCCTCTCCGCGCCCCGGCTGCTGCACGCTGTGCGTACCGTCGAAGATGACGGGTGCGTTGCACGCCGCGCGCATACGTACGAACGAGCGCATGTCGACGACGAGATCTCCGTAACCGAAGAAGGAGCCGCGCTCCGTGACCGCGATGTCCGTCGTCGATCCCGCGCGTACCTTGTCGGTTGCGCCGCGCATTCCCTCGGGATGCATCCACTGCCCTTTCTTGACGTTCACCGGCTTTCCGGTTGCGCCGGCAGCGAGCAGCAAATCCGTTTGGCGGCAGAGAAATGCCGGGATCTGAAGCACATCCGCCACTTGCGCAGCCGGCGCGCACTGCTCCGCGAGATGTACGTCGGTGAGCACCGGAAGCCCCGAGTGCTCGCGCACGCGCGCGAGAGCGGCGAGCCCCTCGTCGATGCCCGGACCGCGCGCGGCGCCCTTGTTGGAGCGATTGGCCTTGTCGAAGCTCGCCTTGAAGATGATCCCGCCGGGCACACGCTCGGCCAGGCGCGCCAGATGATCCGCCACGCGGAAGTTCAGATCATCGTCTTCGATGACGCACGGTCCGGCGATGACGAAGAACGCGTGTGCCGGAAAGCGAGCAGGAGGCATCACCCCGCGGCGTGTGCTCGCTGCGACCGCTCGCGCTCATCCGCGCGTCCCTGAGTCGCGGTGACCGCCGCGGCGATGAAGCCGGCGAAGAGTGGATGCGGACGCGTCGGGCGCGACTTGAGCTCGGGGTGGAATTGGCAGCCGACGAACCACGGATGATCGGGGATCTCGATGAGCTCCACGAGCGAGCCATCGGGCGACAGGCCGCTGAAGCGCACGCCGTTCCGCTCGAATATCTCGCGATACGCATTCGAGAATTCGTAGCGATGACGATGGCGCTCGCTCGCATCGGCCGCGCCGTACATGTGCGCGACGAGCGAGCCGGCCTTGAGCCGCGCCGGGTAGGAGCCGAGGCGCATCGTGCCGCCCATGTCGGTCACGTGCTGCTGCGACTCCATCAACGAGATCACGGGGTTGCCGCACTCCGGCGCGAATTCGCTGGAGTGACTGTCATCCAGCCCGCACTTGTTGCGCGCGAATTCGATCGAGGCGACCTGCATGCCGAGGCAGATGCCGAAGAACGGCATTCCCTTCTCGCGCGCGTATTTCACGGCGCTGACCATGCCGTCGATGCCGCGCACGCCGAAGCCGCCGGGAATGAGCAGCCCGTCGAAGCCATCGAGCAGCTCGGTGGTGCGCTCGGGCGTCGTGAACAGATCGCTCGAGATCCAGGTGATGTCGACGCCGGTGTCGTTGCCAATGCCGCCGTGAATGAGCGACTCCTGCACACTCTTGTAGCTGTCGATGAGCTCCGTGTACTTGCCGACGACCGCGATGCGCACGCGCCCGTGCGGTGCGTAGATGCGCGAGACCATCTCGCGCCACGCGGTGAGGTCGGCCTTCCTGCCACCGAGCGACAGCCGCTCGACGACGCGCTCGTCGAGCCCCTGCTCGTGGAAGGAAAGCGGGATCTCGTAGATCGACGGCACGTCGCGGCTCTCAATGACGGATCCGAAGTCGACGTTGCAGAAGAGCGCGATCTTGCGCTTCACATCTTCGGAGAGCGGTCGCTCGGTCCGGCAGATGAGCATGTCCGGCTGGATTCCGATCTCCATGAGCTCGCGCACGGAGTGCTGCGTCGGCTTCGTCTTCACCTCGCCGGCCGCGCTGATGTACGGCACGAGTGTGAGGTGAATGAAGACCGCGTTCTCGCGCCCGATCTCGTGACGGAACTGACGGATCGCCTCGAGGAACGGGAGCGACTCGATGTCACCGACGGTGCCGCCGATCTCGACGATGACCACATCGTTCTCGGGTGCGACGCGGCGCATCGAGGACTTGATCTCATCAGTGATGTGCGGAATCACCTGCACCGTGGAGCCGAGATATTCGCCGCGGCGCTCCTTGGTGATGACGTTCTGGTAGATGCGTCCCGTCGTGATGTTGTTCGACTGCGAGAGCGAACGATCGATGAAGCGCTCGTAGTGGCCGAGATCGAGATCGGTCTCGGCGCCGTCGTCGGTGACGAACACTTCGCCGTGCTGGAACGGCGACATCGTGCCGGGATCGACGTTGATGTACGGGTCGAACTTGAGCATGGTGACGCGGAGCCCGCGCTCGACGAGCAATCGTCCGAGCGATGCGGCGGCGATTCCCTTTCCGAGCGACGACACGACACCGCCGGTCACGAAGATGTACTTCGGGGTCGTCTGGGTTGGGCTGGTGGTTGGCGTCATTTCCTGTCCGCGCTGAGGTGAGTCCAATTCTCGTTCGCCCGTGTCAGATCGTCTTCGGTATCGAGGCCGCCCGGAGGTGCTTCCTCGATCGTCGCTACGCCCATCGCCATTCCCGCTGCGAGGGGACGCAGCTGTTCGAGTCGTTCTATCCGCTCGAGTGGGTGCTCCGGGAGTGCTACCCACCGCTGCAGCGCGTCCGGCGTGTACGCATACACTCCGATGTGCTGGCGCACGGTGCCCTCCAGCACAGAGCGGTCAACCGGCTCGCGGAGGGCCGGAATTCCCGCTCTAGAAAAGTACAACGCGCGCCCGTCGTCGGCACACACGACCTTGACGACATTGGGCGTTTGGAGCGTCTCGATCGGCGCGTGTGCCGCCGCCGTGCCGAGCTCGAATCGGCCGCCGGCGACGCAGCCGACGGCGCCCTCGAGCGCCTCAGCGCTGATGAATGGCTCGTCGCCCTGCACGTTGAGGATTACATCGAAGCTCGCATACTCGGCGTGCGACACCACCTCGGCCACGCGATCGGTGCCGGAGGGGTGATCGTCACGCGTGAGCATGCATTCGGCACCGGCGTCGTGGGCGGCACGCTGGACTTCGGGGCTGTCGGTGGCGATGAGGCATCGGTCTGCGACGCCGAGCGCGATGACGCGCTGCCAGACGCGGATGACGATGGGGACGCCGGCGAGGAGTCGGAGCGGCTTGCGCGGAAGCCGCGTGGCGGAGAGGCGCGCCGGTATGATCGCCAGCGTGCTCACGGCCATGAACGAATGGAGTGCCCGGCCGCAAATTGCACGAGCAGCAATTTACGGCTCGCGGCCGCGAAATCAAATGGGAGATTGGCTGCACTACATACCGCAGAGCAGTTAGCGAATCAGCGAGAGCCCCAGCGAGAAGACGTGGTCGCCATTCGTGGGGTTGATGAACATCTCGCCGCTCAGGAAGCCCAGGGTGAGGCGCGCGCCGATGTTGCTGTCGAACCGGCCGAAGCTGCCGACGCCCGTCCCTCCCAGCATTTCGCGCACGGTGATGATCGGGGTGCCGAGAAAGGGCACGTGGATCGTCTGGATCGGGAAGTTGTAGAGCCCCTCCAGGAAGATCAGCTGATCGCCGCCGCGGCTCAGGAGCTCGAAGGTCGGGAGCGTGCCATAGCCGCCGAGATACGCGTAGCGCTGAGGCGGAGCGGTGTCGCCTGCCGTCAGCACCATGTGCGTGTGGAAGACGAAGGATTGCGTGCCGAACCTCGACACGAACGTCGGGAACGCGACGCGCGCGAAGAGCGTCGTTTGCGTGAAGTGCTCGTTGCTCGGAGCGTCGAGCACGACTTCGACGTCGGCGCCGGCGTTGAGCACGACCTTCTCGCGCGCCCAGCTTCCGCGCGCGCCGAAGAGCGCGCTCGAGAGGTTGCCGCGCTCGACGCCGGGATTCGGGCGCTCCATGTGCAGCGTGTCGTTGCGATTCAAGAGGCTCCACGGACCGCCGCCGCGCACCGACCAATCGTCTTCGGTGCGTCCGCCGGCGTTTACCTGAAACTCACCCTCGGAAAAGAGCCACTCGCGCGCGACCTTCGCCTCGAAGCGCGTCGCGCGCCAATAGTTGCGGTAGTCGCTACCCACTCCGATCGTCGAGATCGAGTTGGCGAGATCGCTCTGGATCCAGCGATCGTTCGAGAGCGTCGTCCGCCCGCCGAATGCGGTGGCAGTCCACCCGTCAGCGATCTCGGCTTGCACCGTGGCAGCGAGGTCGTACGCGCCGAGATTCGAGCGATAGGTAAGCGTCGGATCTATCACGAGGCGGGTGTCGCCGAGCGTGATGCGCGGACCCCAGGGGACGGTGAGGCCGTTCACGCGGTCGTAGAGCGGCGTCCGTAAGCCGTAAAGTCCCGGGAGCCCGAGTGTCGGGATCGTGTCGTCGGGCGGTGGCGGAATGCGGTACACGAGGTCCACGCCCGTCGCGGTTCGCGCGGTGTCGAAGTGCACGTCGCGGAACGAGAGCTTCTCACCGCCGACGGTGGCCTGCTGCGAATCGTAGACGCCGCCGCCGATCGACACGGCCTTCCCGTCGATCTTTGCGCCCGGCTGGAGAAAGAGATCGCCGTTGATGACGACGACGTCGCCGTGAATCGTGCTCGCTACAGTCGCATCGGAGTTGAGCACGACGACCGTCGCGTCGAAGACTGAATCGCGGAAGAGACGCGTGTTGTACTGCTCGTGGCGCACGATGTAGCGGTGCGCGAGCGTCTGCTCGACGATCTGCTCGGCGACCGTGGGACCCGGCGCGCGAATTCGGAGCGAGTCCTGTGCTGCCGCAGCGCTCGAGAGCGTGGCCGCGGAGAAGATCGCGATTGCGAATGCCTTCACGCGACCGCCGCCATCAATGCCATCGAAAGGAAATTCTGGAGGATACGCTTTCCCTGCTGGGTGAGGACGGACTCCGGATGGAACTGCACGCCCCAAACGGGATGCTTCGTGTGGCGTACGGCCTGGACTTCGTCCGGAGCATCGCAGGTGGTGGCGAGGATCTCGAGCTCGGCAGGGAGCGACTTCCGCTCGACGATGAGCGAATGATAGCGCATCACTTCGAGCGGATTTGGGAGCCCTTCGAAGAGTCCCGTCCCATCGTGCGTGATGCGCGACGTCTTGCCGTGCATTACGCGGTCCGCGCGAATCACCTTGCCGCCATACGCCTCGCCGATCGCTTGGTGCCCGAGACAGACCCCAAGGATGGGAATCTCGCTTCCCCATCGCTTGACGACTTGCACGGTGATCCCGGCTTCAGAGGGCGTGCAGGGTCCCGGCGAGAGCACGATCGCCGAAGGATGCAGCTCACCGACCTCCTCGACGGAGATCAGGTCGTTGCGACGGACCACGGGCTCCTCGCCCAGCTCACCGAGATACTGAACCAGGTTGTACGTGAAGGAGTCGTAGTTGTCGATGACGAGGAGCATGGGCGCGGCGAATGGGAAAACGGAGGCGGAACGTGGAGGTCAGCCCCGTGGATGATACTGCTTGTGGACCGATCGGAGAAATTCGCGATCCACGTGGGTGTAAATCTGAGTGGTCGCAATGCTCGCATGACCTAGCATTTCCTGGACCGCCCTGAGATCAGCGCCGCCCTCCAGCAGATGCGTGGCGAAGGAGTGCCTGAGTGTGTGCGGCGTGACGTGCTTCTCGATTTTGGCGATCGTGACGTACTTCCGCAGAATCTTCCACGCGCCCATGCGCGAAAGCGGCTCACCGCGCGCGTTCAAGAAGAGCGCGCCCTTGCCTCCGCCACGCTCGAGCTTCGGGCGAAGCTCGCGCTGATAGACGGCGACCGCCGCGATCGCCCGGCGGCCGATAGGCACCAGCCGCTCCTTGCTCCCCTTTCCGAAGACGCGAACGAGCCCTTCATCGAGCAGCGCATCCTTTACGCCGATGGTGATCCACTCGGAGACACGGAGACCGGCGCCGTATGCGAGCTCGAGCAGCGCGCGGTCTCGGAAGGCGAGAGGCTCGTCGAGCGTCGGCGCCGCGAGCAGCTTCTCGATATCAGCGACGGTGAGAACATCGGGGAGCGTGAGCCAGCGCTTCGGTGTCTCGAGCCGTTCGGTGGGGTCCTTCGCGACCTCGCCCTCGCCAATCAGGAAGCGATAGTACGTGCGCATCGCCGAGACGTTTCGGCGGATGGACGAGGGCGCGAGGCCGACATCCTTCAAGTGATACACGTAGGCGCGGAGCATCGCCGGCGTGACCGCAGTGGGCGCCGCCGCGCCCTTTGTGCGCGCGTACGTGGCGAAGCGGGAAAGATCGCGATGGTATGCCTCGCCGGTATTCCCCGCCGCGCCCTGCTCCACCGAGAGAAAATCGTCGAATCGTTCGAGCAGGAAGTCGCGAGAGATCTCGTCGATGGCAGTCACGTCGCGACGGGCACGACGGTGGCGACGGCCACGCACGCGATGCCCTCGCCGCGGCCGATCCATCCCATCCCCTCGTTCGTCTTTCCCTTCACGCTCACGGCGGTGCGATCGAGCTGCAGCGCGGCGGCGAGCGCATCCCGCATCGCCTCGCGGAACGGCGCAATGCGCGGCGCCTCGGCGATCACCGTGATGTCGACGTTGTTCGCGCGCCATCCGCGGTCGCGCAGCAACGCCATCGCGATCGTGAGCATCTCGATCGAGTCGCGGCTTCGATTGGTGGGGTCGTTGTCGGGGAACATCGAGCCGATGTCCCCTTCACCGATCGCGCCGAGAAGCGCATCGGTCACGGCGTGGGCGACGGCGTCGGCGTCGGAGTGGCCGACGAGCGCGAGATCGTAGGGAATGCTGATGCCACCTAGGCGCACGGCGTTCCCCGGCCCGAAGCGATGCGAGTCGTAGCCGATGCCCATGCGGATCGCGACCTTCGCTGCGCGTTTGCGAGGCCGGCTCCGTCGCTCCGGAGATTCCTCGGGAAGATCACTCGCTTTAGCCATTTGTGGCGCCGCGCGAAGGAATCACGCGGCGGCGTGCGCGGGCTGAATGATCGAATAGTCCTGGCGCCGGCGCGCGGGGGTGAAGCCGGCGTCCGTGATCAGCCGCTCCATCTCGGCGATCGTCATGCGATGCGTGGTGTTCGCCGCCGAGACGACGTTCTCCTCGATCATGAGCGACCCAAAGTCGTTGCAGCCGAATTTGAGCGCGACCTGTCCGATCTTTCCGCCCATCGTAACCCAGCTCGCCTGGAGATTCGGCACATTGTCGAGAACGATGCGCGCGAGGGCGGTCGTGCGGAGATAGTCTACGGCGCCCGTCTTCGGCATGTGCGACATGGTGGGCGTGTTCTCGGGTTGCAGCGGCCAGCAGATGAACGCGGTGAAGCCGTGCGTCCGTGCCTGCAGCTCGCGCACACGCTCGAGATGCTCGATGCGCTCGGCCAGCGTCTCACCGATGCCGTACATCATCGTGACGCTCGTCTTCATACCTTCCTGGTGGGCGATCTCCATGATCTCGAGCCACCGATCCGCGCCCGCCTTCTTCTTCGCGACGAGATCGCGCACGCGCTGCACGAGAATCTCACCGCCGCCGCCCGGCACGGAGTCGAGCCCCGCCTTCATCAGCTCCCGAATGACATCGCGCGCATCCATGCGAAAGACCTTCGCGAAGAAATCGACCTCGCTCGGGCTGAAGCCGTGGATGTGGATCGTGTGGTACTTCTTGATGTAGCGCAGCAGCTCGAGATACCACTCGAACGGGATGTACGGATTGTGCCCGCCCTGCATCAGGATCTGCACCGCGCCGAGCTGCTTCGCCTCGTCGATCTTCGCGCCGATCTGCTCGTACGAGAGCGTCCACCCTTCATTGTGCTTCGGGCGCCGGTAGAAGGCGCAGAAGCCGCAATCGGCGACGCACACGTTCGTGTAGTTGATGTTGCGATCGACTATGTACGTGACCGTCGTGTGCGGGTGGAGTTGCTGGCGCACGCGATCGGCTTCGGCGCCGAGCTCGAGCAGCGGCGCGTTCGTGTAGAAGTCGAGAAGGTCTCTCATGTCAGGCTGCCGGAAGAAACGAGAGCGGAGCGGCGGGCACGATGCCCGCGCTGGCGAGACGGCGGAAGAACTCCGAGAGTCCCGCGAGATGGTGGTACGAGAGGCGATAGTCGAGTCCCGAGAGATACTCGAGACAGATGCGACGCGCGACGCCGGTGACCGCAGATGCCTGCTCGGCGAGCACGTCGAGATGCGTGAGTCCCCAGTCGCGCGACTCGAGCAGCCGCGCGTGCACCTGGAGTGCATCGGCGATCACCGTCGTTCGCTGCGCGACCCACACCGCGAAGACGAACGGAAGTCCCGTCCACTCCTTCCAGCACTCGCCGAGATCGTAGACGTAGGGATAATCAGACGCGCCCGGATGCTCGCTCCCGTTCGCGCGAAGCCTGTTGGCGAGCAGGAGCGCCGCGTCGCCGATGACAAGGCGCGCGTCGTGCGGCTCGTCGAGGAAGCGCGCGATGTCCGTGAGCTCCGCGTCGCCGGCGGCGAAGTCGGGCTTCGCCTTCCACACGTGCTCGAAGAGGAGCTGCGTGAGCGCGACGCTGGTCATCGAGCTTCGCGAGAGGAGTACGCGCCTGCCCCCCAGCGACTCGGCGGGAACACGCGAAAAGAGCATCACGCTCCGCACCGGGCCATCGGAGGTGATGCCGAGGTCGGGGAGAAGCAGGTAGCGCGACGACTCGCGCGCGTACTCGACCGCTGAGATCACGCTCACGTCGAGCTGCCCCTTCGCCATCAGCTCATTGAGCTCGCTCGGATTGCCGCTCACCACAGGGGCGCCAAGCTCGATCACGCCGCGGTCGATGGCGCCGTACACCGGAAAGCAGTTGATGTAGCGAATGCGCCCGACGCGCACGTCAGGCCGCCTCGGCGGCCGGCGCCTCGAAGGTGCGGATGGTGTTGTAGAGCGAGTCGCGTTCGACGGGCACGCGCCCGGCGCCCCGAATGAGCGCGAGCAGATCCTCGAGGGCAAGCCCCTGCGCCGTGTGGGCGCCGGCCTCGTGATAGATCTTCTCGCGCACCACCGTTCCCTCGAGATCGTTGACTCCCCACGACAGCGCGATCTGCGACAGAAACGGCGTGACCATGATCCAGTGCGTCTTCACATGGTCGAAGTTGTCGAGAAAAAGCCGGCCGACGGCGACGTTGCGGAGATCGTCCAAGCCGGTGGTCGCGGTTCCGAGACGGCCGAGCGTGGCCCCCAGCTCGTTGTTGTCGGGGTGATACGCCAGTGGGATGTAGGTCAGGAAGCCGCCAGTCTCGTCCTGCAGACTGCGCAGCAGCGTGAGGTGCTCGATGCGATCCTCGTACGTCTCGACGTGACCGTAGAGCATCGTCGCATTCGTCCGAATGCCGAGACCGTGCGCAACGCGGTGCACCTCGATCCAGTCCTCGGCGTTCAGCTTTTTCTCGGCAATCGTTGCGCGCACGCCCTTGCTGAACACCTCGGCGCCGCCGCCGGGAAGCGTATCGAGCCCCGCCTCGCGCAGCGCGATCAGCACGTCGCGATTGGTCATTTTCTCGATACGCGCGATGTGCGCGATCTCAACGGCCGTGAGCGCCTTGATGTGCACGTCGGGGTGGCGCTGCTTGAGCCCGCGAAACATCTCCGCGTAGTACTCGAGTCCTGCGCCCATGTCGAGACCGCCGACGATGTGGAACTCGCGCACGTACGGATTCGCAGCTGCTTCGGCGTACACCTGATCCATCGTGTAGCGATACGCGCCCGCTTCCTTGGGAAGGCGCGCGTACGAGCAGAAGACGCACGTCTTGCGGAGGATGCAGACGTTGGTCGGATTGATGTGCTGGTTCGCAGCGAAGTAAACGGTGCTCCCGTGCTTCGCCTCGTTCGCCGCATTCGCGAGGTGGCCAACGCCGAGGATGTCCGGCGTCTCGAAGAGCGTTATACCGTCGGCGGCGGTAAGGCGCGTGCCCGCCGCAACCTTGGCGCCGATGGATCGCAGCGCCGGATCCGTCAGCCGCGCGAAAGAGACGTCCGCGGGAACCGGCATCTCAGCCTACGTAGCGCTGAACGGCGAGCGTGACGTTGTGGCCGCCGAAGCCGAAGCTGTTGCTCAACGCCGCAGTGACATCGCGCTTGCGCGGCGTGTTCGGCGTGTAGTCCAGGTCGCACTCGGGATCGGGCGTGCAGTAGTTGATCGTAGGCGGGATGATCCCGTCGCGCACGACCAGCGAAGAGATGAGGAGTTCGACCGCGCCAGCGGCGCCGAGCATGTGCCCCGTGCCGGACTTGGTCGAGCTGACACTCAGACCGTTTGCGGCCTCGCCGAACACGGCGCGGATCGCGCGCGTCTCGTTGAGATCGTTGGCCGGCGTCGACGTTCCGTGCGCGTTGACGTACTGCACCGTCTCGGGGGTGAGACCAGCGTCTTCCATCGCACGCTTCATCGCACGCTGCGCGCCTTCGCCGTTCGGCGCAGGGGACGTGAGGTGGTACGCATCACCCGTCGCGCCGTAGCCGACGATCTCGGCGTAGATGTTCGCGCCGCGCTTCTTCGCGTG
The DNA here is from genome assembly GCA_013697785.1 of Gemmatimonadaceae bacterium. Classification (GTDB taxonomy): domain Bacteria; phylum Gemmatimonadota; class Gemmatimonadetes; order Gemmatimonadales; family Gemmatimonadaceae; genus FEN-1250. The sequence goes on along the minus strand of JACCWE010000107.1, from coordinate 35,269 downwards.
CTCGAGCTCCTCGAGCAACAGCGTCGCGCTTCCCTCGCCCATGACGAAGCCGTCGCGCGTCGCGTCAAACGGGCGCGAGGCGGTGAGCGGCTCGTCGTTGCGCTCGGAGAGGGCGCGCATGTTCGCGAAGCCACCGATCGACATCGGCGTCACCGCGGCTTCGGCGCCGCCGGTGAGCATGAGGTCCGCGTCGCCGTACTGAATGGCACGGTATGCGTCGCCGATTGCGTGAGCGCTCGTGGCGCAGGCGGAGACGGTGGCGTAGTTCGGGCCTCGCGCGTTGAACTGCATCGACACGATGCCCGCCGCGATGTCCGAGATGAACATGGGGATGAAGAACGGCGAGATCTTGGACGGGCCACGGTCGCGATAGGTGTCGTGCTGCTGCTCCATCGTGGCCAGGCCGCCGATGCCGCTGCCGACGATCACGCCGAGGCGATTGGGATCGTAGTCCGAGGTGCCCTCGAGCTTCGCATCGCGCATCGCCTGCACCGCGGTGGCCACTGCGTACTGCGTGAAGAGATCCGCGCGCTTGGCCTCCTTCCGATCCATGTATGCGTGCGGGTCGAAGTCCTTCACCTCGCAGGCGAACTTCACGGCGAACGGGCCCGGATCGAATTTCGTGATCGGCCCCGCTCCCGAACGTCCCTCGAGAAGGGACTGCCAGGTCGTCGCCACGTCGTTGCCGACGGGCGTGATGGCCCCGAGGCCGGTGACGACGACCCTGCGCTTACTCACGCCGACTTTGACTTGAGATATGTGAGCGCATCACCGACCGTGCGCAGCTTCTCGGCGTCCTCGTCCGGAATGTCGATGTTGAACTCCTTCTCGAATTCCATCACGAGCTCCACCGTGTCCAGACTGTCGGCCCCGAGGTCCTCCATGAAGCTCGCGTCATTCGTCAGCTTTTCGCGCTCGACGCCAAGCTCTTTGGCGATGATTTCCTTAACCTTTTCTTCGAGATCCGCCATGGACGTGGTCCTCTTGAATGAATTGTGCGCGCCGCTGCGCGAAACGTGCTACAGAAATCTACATCGCTAGCCCGCCGTCCACCACGAAAAGCTGCCCCGTGATGTACGACGCGTGTTCCGACGCCAGAAAGGCACACATCCCCGCAATATCGCCAGGGGTCCCGAGCCTTCCCAGAGGTATCTGCGCCCCGAGCTCCGTGCGTGCATCGGCGGTCATCGCCGCCGTCATGTCCGTCTCGATGAAGCCCGGCGCGACGGCGTTCGCGAGAATGTTTCGCGACGCGAGCTCCTTCGCCACTGACTTGGTGAGACCGATCAGCCCCGCCTTGCTGGCCGCGTAGTTCGCCTGCCCCTTGTTGCCCGTGATGCCGACGACGCTGGTGATGTTGATGATGCGCCCCCAGCGCTTCTTCATCATGCCTCGCGAGGCTGCGCGAATGGTCGCGAAAGCCCCGCGGAGGTTCGCGTCGAGCACCGCATCCCAATCATCATCCTTGAGGCGCATGAGCAGGTTATCGCGCGTCACACCGGCGTTGTTGACGAGGATGTCGCACGAGCCGAAGTGCTTCTCGACGGCATCGACGAGCGACGCGGCGCTCGCGGTGTCGGCGATGTCGCAGGCGAAGCCGTGCGCATCCCCGCCGATCGCGCTGGCGACCTCAGCAGCGGTCTCGGCGTTGCGGCCCGAGATCGCCACGCGCGCGCCGGCCGACGCCATCGTCGCCGCGATCTCGCGCCCTATTCCCCGGGTGCTCCCCGTGATCAGCGCGACCTTTCCCGTGAGATCGATCTTCATACGCGCGTCATGTGGGCAGTGCTCCTACGAGTTGATCGATCTCGGCCGCCGTCCCGCATGTCATGGTTCGTGCCCCTGGGACAACTCGCTTCACGAGAGTCGACAGCACGGCTCCCGGACCCATCTCTACATAAAGCGCGTCCGGAATTTCCTCTGCCATGTGTCGCACGAGATCGGTCCAGCGTACGGGTGATGTGAGTTGACGAAGGAGCAATCGCTTCGCATCTGCCGCCCCCGCAGAGGGATACGCGCTCACGTTCGAGTAGACCGGGAAGTCCGTCGCGGCGATCGGCGCGGCGTCGAGGGCAACCTTGAGCCCTTCCGCTGCCTCTTCCATGAGCGGCGAGTGAAAGGCACCGCTCACATTGAGCCTGATCGCGCGCTTGGCGCCAAGCTCCTTGGCGATCGCCATCGCTGCCTCGACCGCCGCGACCTCTCCCGAGATCACGAGCTGCTCAGGCGTATTGTAGTTCGCGGGAACCACGTCGCCCGCTTCGAGCGCGCGCGCACACGCGGCTTCGACGTTCGCCTCGGAAAGTCCGAGAATCGCGGCCATCGCGCCCGGCCGCTTCGCACCGCTCTCGAACATCAGCGCGCCCCTGCGGCGCACGAGCCTGAGCGCATCCGGAAACGCGAACGCACCCGCCGCGTGATACGCGGTGAACTCGCCGAGCGAGTGCCCCGCGGCCGCGCGCACGTGCGGGCGCACGCGATCGGCCACCGCTGCCCAGACCGCGGCTCCGTGCGTGAGGAGCGCCGGCTGCGCGTTGCGTGTGGCCATGAGCTCATCGTCGGGGCCTTCGAAGCACAAGCTGGAAAGCGGAAATCCGAGCGTAGTGTCGGCCTGCTCGAAGATGTCGCTCGCCGACGGGAACGCCGCCGCGAGATCCTTTCCCATCCCGGCCTTCTGCGATCCCTGCCCGGGAAAGAGCAGCACGATATCCACGCGAATCGCTGGCTAGAGTCGAACGACCGAGGACGCCCACGTGAAGCCGGCGCCGAACGCGACCATCAGCACGAGCGAGCCTTCGCCCACCTTCCCTTTCTGAATCGCTTCGTCGAGCGCGATTGGAATGGACGCCGATGACGTGTTTCCGAATCGATCGACGTTCACATAGACCCTCTCCATCGAGATGTTCGCGTGTTTCGCCGTCGCCTCGATGATGCGCAGGTTCGCCTGATGTGGAACGAAGAGATCGATGTCGCTGCCGTTGATGCGCGCGAGATCGAGCGCGCGCGCCGCGGATTCCGCCATTGAGCGCACCGCGTGCTTGAACACTTCGCGGCCGGCCATGTGGAGGAGATGCGTGCGCGCCTCGAGCACTGCGGGGGACATCGGAGTCGTCGCGCCCCCCTCGGGGCGATAGAGCAGATCGGCGAGCCTGCCGTCGCTGCGCATGTACGTCGAGAGAATGCCGCGCCCCTTCTGTGAGCGCCGCATCACCGCCGCACCCGCGCCATCGCCGAAGAGCACGCACGTCGTGCGATCGGTCCAGTCGGTGATGGCGCTCATCTTCTCCGAGCTCACGAGAAGAACCGTCTCCGCCGCGCCGCTCTGGATCAATGCTTCCGCCATCGTGAGCCCGTATAGAAAACCGCAGCACGCCGCCGAGATGTCGAAGGCCGCGGCTCGCGTGGCGCCGAGCTCCGCCTGGATTTCGACGGCCGTTGCGGGAAGGAGGCGATCCGGCGTCGCGGTGCTCAGGATGATCACGTCGATCTCGCCTGGCTGCACGCCCGCGCGCTGCATGGCGACACGCGACGCGGCCGCGCCCATGCTGCACGTGGTGTCGGTGGGTCCGGCGATGTGGCGCTCCGAGATTCCCGTGCGCTCCATCACCCACTCGTGGGTCGTCTCGATCCCGATCGCCGCGAAGTCGTAATTGGTCATCACGCGCGCCGGCACCGAGCGGCCCATCGCGGAGATCTGAACGTTCGGTCGCTTCATGCGCTCGCCACCGCAGCATGGCCGAGTCGGCGGCCAATGTGGTCGTTCATGCGCGACTCGACGGCGCGCACCGCAACCTGAATCGCATTCTTGATCGCGTAAGGCGACGAGCTCCCGTGCGAGATGATGCTCACGCCCTTCACGCCGAGGAGCGGCGCGCCGCCGTAGTCGGAATAGTCGAAGCCGCGAAAGGTCTGCGTGATGAGCTCCTGCTGAATTCCGGCGGAGGCGAGCATGCTGAAGATCAGTCCGGGAACAGACTCGTAGAACTTGAGGAGCACGTTGCCCACGAAGCCGTCGCACACCACGACGTCGAGCGCTCCGCGCGCGCTGCCGGCGCTGAGGATGTCGCGGCCCTCGACGTTGCCTATGAAGTTGAGCCCTGCCGCGGCCAGCAGCTTGTGCGCCTCCTTCACCGACGCGTTCCCCTTCTCCGGCTCTTCGCCGTTGGAGAGGAGTCCGATCGCCGGCTCGGGTCGCATGAGGATGTCCTCCGCGTAGACCGAACCGAGTCTCGCGAACTGCACGAGCTCCTCGGCGGAGCAGTCGACGTTGGCGCCGGCGTCGACGAGCACCACGGGATTCTTGAGCGTGGGAATCATCGCGGCGATCGCGGGACGCGTGAGGCCGTGATGGAGCTTGAGGAGAAAAACGGAGCTGGCCATCTGCGCGCCGGTGTTGCCGGCGGAGACGAAGGCATCGGCCTTCTCGGCAGCGTGGAGCTTGAGGCCAACGACCATCGAGCTGTGCGCCTTGCCGCGGATAGCTGCGGTAGGGCGATCGGTCATCTCGATGACGTCGGGCGCCTCAGTGATGCTGATGCGCGCGCGCGCCGCAGCGAAGCCGGCAGTGCCATTGGCTTCGAGGCGATGGAGCTCGTCCTCGATGATCTTCGTGCGACCAACCAGAATGACCGTGTGCTCGGAGCCGAGCTCGGCGAGCGCGAGCATGGCGCCAGACACGGGTGAGTGGGGAGCGAGATCGCCCCCCATCGCATCCACGGCGATCCGCGCCAAAGCTAAGCTTCCTTAGCTTCGACCCGCTGGACTCCGCCGTAATATCCGCACTCGGCGCAGACACGATGCGGACGCTTCATGCTCTGGCAACGCGGACAGCGCTGGATGGCGATTGCCGGCGCTTTCTTGTGCGTATTGCGGGCGCGCTTCTTCCGCTTGGAGGTTCTGCGCTTTGGGACGGCCATGTGTGCTCAGTCGGTAGAAAAAGGTTCAGTGCTTGAAATCAGTGTGGCGAATCAGTTGTCGGTACCACGCGCCGTGCGCAACTCGCTCCAACGTGCATCTACAACAGGCGGGCAGCTGCATGCTCCCGCATTGAGCTCGGCACCGCAGGTCGGACAGAGCCCTTTGCAGTCTTCCCGGCACACGGGAAAGCGCGGAACCGCGAGGATCCACTGCTCGCGAACGGCGGGGCGCAGGTCGAGCGTCCGCGCGCGCTTCTCGAGCACGTAAATCTCCGGGTCGTCGATCTCATCGCCGTCTTCAGCGTAGAGCACGTGCACGTTCTCGTTCACCTTCACCGTCGTCTCGGTGAGACAACGACGGCACGGTACGGTCGCCGTGCCTTCGATTGCGCCGCTCCAGTAGTAGCGGCCAAGGCCCGCTATGGAGAGGCGGCCGGTGGCGCGCACAGCGGTTTCAGGGCGCATGTCACCCTCGATCCAGATCGGATCGTCGGTGGCGAGCGCGCCATTGACCGTAGCCGCCTGGTCCTCGAGCGAGCGAATGTCGAAAGACAGCATAACCCGTGAATCTACTTGAAGATGCCGCCCTCGGCAAGCCGCGCCTGTGAGTGGTAATCCGAGGCCAGACCCATCCGCTGTGGCAGGAGATGTAGACACAAGCTGACGAAGGTCAGAAGTCTGTCGCAGCGGCTAACTGGACGAGTGGCCCTGGCTTAGAATTGGAGAATGTCGCACCACAATTAGGAGGCCTTTGCTCCCCACGCGCTGGAGCGTTGCTGCGGCAGCCGCAATCGTGAGCTTCGCCTCCGCGTCTGGCCGGGGGCTCGCACAGAGCAGGCTGCCGAGCGAGTCGATGACGGCTGCGATCGACGCCTACGTGCGTCCATATGTCGAGACCAACAACTTCTCGGGACAGCTCGTCGTAATGAGGAGCGGGCGCGTCCTCTACGAGCGTAGTCTCGGTTGGGCGGACCGAGAAGCGCGAACACCGATGACGCGTGAGACCGAGCTCCATATCGCCTCGATCTCGACGCAATTCACGTCCGCGGCGATCATGCGCCTGATCGATTCCGGCGCGCTCACTCTCGATACGCGCGTCGCGGAGATCGTTCCCGACGTGCGCGGCGGCAACCTCATCACGATTCGGAACCTGCTCGAACAGCGATCAGGGCTCTCCGACATCAATTCGCGCGCAGATTACTCAGCGATTTTGCAGGCGCACCAAACTCCGGCCACCCTCGTCGGCTATATCGCCCGCGATACGCTGCGCTTCGCGCCGGGCAGCAAGTACATGCACGAGGAGCATTCGGCGAACAATCTGCTTGCCCTCATCATCGAGAAGAAAAGCGGTCAGTCGTTCGCCCGCGCACTTGAGCGCCTCGTTTTCGCTCCGCTAGCGATGACGCACTCGAGCATCGACGACGATGCTCCCGTTCGCGGGGCCGAGGTCGCCCTCGGCCATGATCCGAAGGGCGTGTTCGAGCTCGCCGCGACGACGCCGATTCATTGGTCGGCAAAGAGCGGGAATGCGTCCGTCCGGTCAACGGCGATTGATCAGTCGCATTGGGTGCAGCAGCTCTTCCACGGGCATTATCTACAGGAAGCCACGCGTGCGGCGATCGTGGACAGCGCGAGCTTCCCTTTCGGCTACGGATGGTTTCGCCGGCCAAACAAGCGCTTTGGCGAATTCGCGTACTCGATGAGTGGTCGGTCGCCAGGCTTCGCATCGTATGTCATTCATCTGCCGCGCGAGGATCTCACGGTGGTCGCGCTCAGCAATATCTACTCTTCCGCGACGGCCGATATCGCCCTCGACATTGCCGCGATCGCGCTCGGTTTACCATATGCGCCAGCGGTACTGAGCAGACACGGGTTCTCTCCCGACTCGTTGAAGTTGAGTGGCGAGCGCTTCACCTTCCCCGCCGACTTCTACCAGCCCAATGCGACGCTCGCCTTCGAGATGGAGAACGGAGAAATGTTTCTCCGATGGCCATCGCATGATCGATCGCCCGTCATTCCGATCGATCGCGATCACGCAATCGACCGCGCGTACTGGGAGCCGATCGAGATCAGAAGAGACGCGCTTGGGCGCGCGACATCGATCAGCTACGACCGGTTTCAGGGAACGCGTACGGATAGTGCTGGGGCTCGTGCGGCGGACGCCGCCCCGCCGCAGTGACCCCGGTCCCGAGCTAGTGCGCCGCGAGCAGCTCCGACTCCGAGAAAAAGAAGCGCGACTCGCGAGCCGCGTTCTCGTCGGAATCGGAGGCGTGGATCGCGTTCCGCTCCTTCGACTCGGCGAACAGTGCCCGCACTGTTCCCTTCTCCGCTTCCTTCGGATCCGTCGCGCCGATCGCCTTGCGCAGCGATGCAACCGCGTCCGCCTTTTCGAGCACCAGCGGCATGCACGGCCCAGAGGTCATGAACGACACCAGCGAGCGGAAGAATGGGCGCTCGCGATGAACGCCGTAAAACTCCTCGGCTTGCGCCTGCGTGAGGTGCATGACGCGGGCGGCGCAGACCTTGAAGCCCTGGGCCTCGAGGTGGGCGATGATCTTGCCGGCCTTGGCCGAAGCGAAGGCGTCGGGCTTTACGATCGTGAGCGTATGAGTATCAGGCATGATCAGGATCCAATGAGTTTGCGGACGATATCGCCACGGGTGAGAAATCCGACGAGGCGCCCTTCCTGGACCACGGGCACTCTGTCGACATCCTTGTTGGTCATTAAGCTAGCCACTTCGGACAACGGCTGGTCGGGAGAGACGCACAACACCTGACGCGTCATGACGTCGCGCACCGTTCGGCGCGCACGCTCCACGCCCGATTGCGGTCGAGGCGTCGACCCGTTGATCGACGCGAGGCTCAGCATGTGCCGCATTAGTTCGCGCTCGCTCAGCATGCCGACGAGGAGTCCGTCCGCTTCGATGACGGGCAGTGCGCCGATTCCCGAGCGCACCATGTCGCGCGCCGCATCGCGCAACAGCGTATCCGCGCGCGTGGAGCGCGGCGATTCGGTCATGAGCTCGCGCACCGAGAGCTGTGGCGCGAGATCGATCTCATGCAGCATCTGCAGGGAGATCAGCTCGGCGGCCGTGCGCGCGGCGAGAATGTGATCGACGACCACCTGCCGCGTGAGCACGCGCGTGAAGGCCCCGAGCGTCTGGAGGTAGCGTCCGGCCATGCGCGGCGGCGCGAGCACCAGGATGACGAGGCGTGCGCACTGCGCCTCGTTCTGCTCGCCCTCGCTCACATCGCGCGCGATCCCCTCCGCCGCGACACCGATCGCGATGCCCAGATCCTGCGCGCTCTCGGTGCGGTAGTGCGCGATGTACGCGCGCCCGCTCTGCACGACGAGATCCTCGCCGCGCGCCTCGGCGATGCGGGCGCGCAGGGACTCAGGCTCACCGACGACGCCGGATGCCACGAGCGTTTCGACGAGCGCCCAGATCGCGTCGGGGAGCGTTCGCTGCTCGAGCGGGATCAACACTCGATCCGCTCTGAGCAGCTCCGTCAGCTTCATAGCCGCGCGCGCAGCAGCTCGACGAAGTCCTTGGGCCTGCGCGCGATTCCCATTCCGGCCTTCTCGAACGCATCGATCTTTTCCGCGGCGGTTCCGGCCGAGCCGGAGATGATCGCACCCGCGTGCCCCATGCGGCGTCCCGGCGGCGCCGTCTGCCCGGCGATGAATCCGACGACGGGCTTCTTCATCTTGTCGTGAATGAAGCGCGCGGCCTCTTGTTCATCCGTGCCGCCGATCTCCCCCATCATTGCGATCGCCTTGGTCTTCGGATCCGCTTCGAATGCCTCGAGCACGTCGATGAAGCTGGTGCCGTTGATCGGATCGCCGCCGATGCCGACACACGTCGACTGCCCGATGCCGGCGCGCGTGAGCTGGTCGACGACCTCATACGTGAGCGTGCCCGAACGGCTCACGACGCCCACGGATCCCGGCGTGCAGATGCGCCCGGGGATGATGCCGACCTTGCATTCACCAGGCGTGATGAGCCCCGGACAGTTCGGTCCGATGAGCCGCGCGCCGTGCTCCTTCACGTATGGATAGACGCGCGTCATGTCGAGCACAGGCACGCCTTCCGTGATGCAGACGATCAGCGCAATGCCCGCGGCCGCCGCCTCCATCATCGCGTCGGCGGCGAACGGCGGCGGCACGTATATCACGGACACAGTCGCCTTCGTTTGCGCGACGGCGTCGGCGACGGTGTCGAAGATCGGGACCTCGCCATCGAACCTCTGTCCGCCCTTCCCCGGCGTGACACCGGACACGACGTTCGTGCCGTACTCGCGCATCTGCCGCGCGTGGAATGATCCATCGCGTCCCGTGATTCCCTGAATGACGACGCGGCTCGCCTTGTCGATGTAGATGCTCATTTTGCACCTCCCTTCGCCAGCGCGACCACTTTCTGGACTGCTTCGTCCATGTCGCTCGTCGCCGCGAAGCCGTTCTCGGCGAGAATCTTCAATGCGACTTCCTCGTTGGTCCCCGTCAGTCGAATCACGAGTGGTACGGTGAGTGGGCTCTGCTTCGTCGCCGTAACGATTCCGTTCGCGACGTCATCGGTGCGCGTGATGCCGCCGAAGATGTTGAAGAGGATCGCCTTGACACCGGAATCCGCGGTGATGATGCGAAGCGCGTTGACGACCTTCTCCGGACTCGACGAGCCGCCGATGTCGAGGAAGTTCGCGGGCTCGCCGCCGTAATACTTCACGAGATCCATGGTCGCCATCGCCAGGCCGGCGCCGTTGACGATGCAGCCGACGTCGCCATCGAGCTTGATGAAGGTGAGATTCGCGCGCCGCGCCTGAAGCTCGCTCGTCTCCTCGGCACTCTCGTCGCGCAGCGCGGCGATATCCGGGCGGCGATCGAGCTCGTTGTCATCGATCACCATCTTGGCATCGACCGCGATCACCTCACCGTCCGGCGTCGTCACGAGCGGATTGATCTCGGCGAGCGAGGCTCCGCTGTCGATGAAGGCACGGTAGAGCTGCGCCATGATGCGAGCGGCTGCGCGGGCCCTGGCGACGTCCTTGTACAGGAAGAAGCCCATCTCCATCGCCTCGAACGGCTGGAGGCCGTAGCGAGGATCGACAGGAAGGCGCATGATCTTATCGGGATCGGTCGCGGCGACTTCCTCGATGTCGATGCCTCCAGCGGGGCTCACCATGAAGACGGCGCGCTTCGAGGCGCGATCGATGATGACGCCGACGTATGCCTCGGTCTCGATGTCGGCGGCAGCGGTGACGAGCACCTTCTCGACCGTCAGCCCCTTGATCTGCATGCCGAGAATCTTCTTCCCGACTTCCGCCGCTTCGGCCGGCGTCTTCGCCAGCTTCACTCCACCCGCTTTCCCGCGCCCACCGGCGTGCACCTGCGCCTTGACCACGACCATTCCGCCGAGTCGCCGCGCAATCTGCTCGACCTGCGCCGCCGTCGTGGCGATCTCGCCCGGCGGAATCGGAACACCTTCGCGCCGAAGAATTTCCTTTGCCTGGTACTCGTGTATGTTCACGCGTTCTCCGCGATGATCGTTGTTCCGGCTGCGCCGCGCACCGCTTCACGGCCACGCGCCAGCTCGGTAATAATAGCCCGGCCACCTGTATGTCGCACGAAGTCCGCGGCCGCGCGAACCTTGGGCGCCATGCTCCCTGCTCCGAATGCGCCCGCCTCATCGAGACGAGCCGCCTCGGCGAGTGTGAGCGTGTCCAGCATTCGCTGCGATGGCTTTCCGTAGTCGAGGTAGACGCCATCGACGTCCGTGAGAATCATCAGCAGCGATGCGCCTAAATCTCGCGCAAGGACCGCGGCCGCGAGATCCTTGTCAACGACGGCGTCGATCCCTTCCCACCCCCGAGCGCCATCGTAGTAGATCGGCGCGCCGCCTCCACCACATGCGATCACGATCGCGCCGCTCCGGACGAGTCGCCGGATCACGCCGACCTCGTGCACCGCGAGCGGGGCCGGACTTCCGACCACGCGCCTGAAGCGGCCCCGCGCATCTCTCGTCACCGCCACGCCGCGCTCGATCAGCGCCGCTACGCGCGCCTCGGCGATTTCGTGGCCGATGAACTTCGTGGGTGCCGTGAGGGCGGGATCGTCATGGCGCACGCGTACCTGTGTGATGACGGTCGCCACCTCACGATCGGATCCGGCGAGACGCAGCGCGTTCTCGAGCGACTGCTGGATCATGTAACCGATCCACCCAGCCGTTGCCGCGACGAGCACGCCAAGCGGAAGAGGCGCGACTTCGGCTCGCGCGAGCTCGTTGCGCACGAGCTCATCGCCCACCTGGGGGCCGTTGCCGTGAACGAGGCAGATGTCCCAGCCGTCGAGCGCGAGATCGACGATCGCGCCGAGGCTCGCGCGCGTGTGCCGGAACTGATCTCCGATCGAGCAGTGCTCACCGGCCGGCGAGAGCGCGTTTCCGCCCAATGCGATAACGGCGGTTTCTGCTCCGTTTGTTGTCATTTGTTCGAGCGGTTGAGGAGTGCGCCGAGCGCATCGTAGGCGTGGCCGAACGCGACCCAGTCTCCGCGTCGCATTGCGTCCGACATCTTCTCATACAGCTGCTCGGCGGCCGTACGGAAGTCGGCGGAGGCGATAGGAACGGAGGGATCGGTGGGCGCGCCACGCGATCCGAGCGCGTCGGCGAGCGTGTGCGCGGCCGTGACGACGGTGTCTGTGGTTGCGGCGACGGCGAGCAGCGTCGCGCCATCGGTGCGCCATCCGTAGAGCGGCTGCACGTACAGCAGCTGGCCGCCGGCGAGCGGGATCATGCGGACGCGCCCGTGCACCGCGTGCGCGTCGCGCGGCGCCGAGACGGTGGTATCGAGCGAGCGACGGAGCTGCTGGGCGATAGTGCTCCAGCGCGCACCCGGATGTCCGAGCAGCAGCCAGTGAACTGCGGGTTCCGCGCCTCCCGAGGCGAGAAGCACGCCAACGGGATGCTCGTTCGGATCCACCACGACTCCGCTCCACTGCAGTGCGTCGGTGCCCGGTAGTGCGAACAGCGCGCTCTCGCTGGACAACGATGTGTCGGAGCCGACGTCCTCGGCGAGCAGGTGCCCGTGGCGCTCGACCTCACCGCGAAGGCCGAAGCTCGCAAGCTTGTGCCCCTGCACACGCGCCGCGTCGACCGGCGGCGGGAGCGCGTTCGCGACGCCCGGCGGAAGTGCGTTGCGCGCGACGAAGAGCGAGGGGAAGGCCGCGAACCAACTCTCGGAAATTGGATCCTTCGCCGAGTCGGCGACGACCCAGACGGCGCCAGTGAGCGCGTTGGCCACGCCCACGCCGGCATGCTGGAGATAGGTGACGTTGACGACGCTCGTGTTGAAGAGCGAGTCGCGCTCACTGAGCGGATAGCTGTTCGAAGCGGAGTAGAGGTCGATTGCCCAGTAGAGACTGTCCGCGACGACGATCGGCGTGATCCCGCTTCCCTGCAGGAAGTAGGGCGCGACGGCATCGAGCCGATCGCGAAGGTCACGATGCGTGACGATGCGCGATACGGGACGCGGGAGCTCGCCGGTGAGTAGCCGAAAGTTCTGCAACGCCCACGCGAACGCCACCCGCGGGAGCGTTCCGTCGAGCGCCGGCGCCGCGATCACCCCCACCGAATCCGACACGACACGATAGCCCGTGAGCGAGTCGGCGACGAGCACGGGGCCGATCTGCTCGGGTTCGCGCGCGCTCCGGCTCGCGGGCACGCGAGCGAGCGCGCCGTCGTTCTCGACGCGCGACGCGAAGAGCCGCGTCATGGACCAGTCGGCGCGCTCGCCGTCGACGTCGCCGCCGACCGGGCGCTCGACCACGGTCGCGCGAAGCCCGTCGGGCGACGTGGACCACTGGATGGTGCCGGGCGCGGACGGTCCTGCGGCGCGCCGGCCGAGCGCGTGCATGAGCGCGGTGGGATCCCAGACGGAGACGTCCGTCGCCACATCGCTCGCATGTGCCGGAAGCGCGAGCGCGCTGTCCTGATCGATGCGCTGCAATGCGTAGGCGCGGCGAGTGTACTCGGCGCGCGTGGAGAGATATCCCTGCTCGCGCGCGGACTCGCCGCCCGCAGCGACGTAGCGGCGCATGAACACCGGCGTGACGTGCCGCAGCAACACGGAGATCAGCAGGACTGCGATGAGCGTCATCGTGGCCGCGCGAACCTGTCCGATCCAGCCGAAGTAGAAAACGACGAGCGCCGTGCCCGCTGTGAGATAGGCCAGCCAGATGCTGATCGGAATGATGGTGCGGTGGTCGGAGAACGAGAATGCACCGTCGGGGCCGGAGCCGAAGAGCAGCGCCTCATAGATATCGAGGCGATAGCTCCACGCGAGCAGCAGCAACAGTACGGCGCCGAGTGCCGTGAGATGGCGGCGAACGTAGTGCGACACATAGAGCGCGCCACGATCCCAACGCAGGCTCGGCGTGAGCGCGTAGAAGAAGATCACGACGACCGTCGCGAAGAGAACCGTCGTGAGCGTGCGATAGTAGAGCATGCTCTCGATCGGCAGCCAGTACACGTAGAAGCCGATGTCCACGTCCATGTACGGATCGATCTCTCCAAACGGGAGCCCGTGACGGAGGAGCGAGAACAACCGCCAGCTCTCGGCGGGGAGTGAGAGCCACCATCCGAGCACGAGCGAGATGGCCAGCGCTGCGCCAACGAGGTAGCGCCCGGGCACCTCTTCACCGATCTCGATGTTCGCGACGCGGCGCGGCAGCACGAGCGAGACTACGCTCTGCCGCACGACGTAGAGATTCACGAAGAGGATCGCGGCGGCGACGAGAGCGGATCCCGCGCAGATGACGGTCATGAGCAACGCGCGCTCGCGCCAGAGCGCAGCGGCTCCCATCGCTGCGTACCACAGATAGTCGGCGACGATCGCCGCGCCCACGCGCCCGAGCACGAGCAGCGCCGCGACGACCGCGAGTGCGATGACGGGCCAGCGGCGCCAGCGGATGGGGATGCTCACGCTAGCGCGAGGACATCAAGGCGAAACGCCCTGCGAGCGCAGCCACTGCTCCATCTCGCCGCGGATCTCGGCGAGCCGCGCATCCGTGCGCGCCTCGTAACGCGTCACGAGCACGGGCTGCGTATTCGACGCCCGGATCAGCCCCCATCCATCGCCGAACAGCACGCGCGCGCCATCGACATCGATGACCTCGTGCGTCTCTCTGAAATGGGCGATCGCATGTTCGACGATCCCGAACTTGCGCGCCTCCTCGACGTCGACGCGCAGCTCCGGCGTCGACACGAACTTCGGAACGTTGGAGAGCATTCCGGAAAGCGACTTGCCGGACGCCGCGACGATGCGAATGAGTCGAGCGGCGCCGTAGAGCGCATCGTCGTGGCCGTAGAAGCCTTCGGTGAAGAACATGTGCCCCGACATCTCGCCGCCGACTGGGGCGTGGAGCTCGTGCATCTTGTCCTTCATCAGCGAGTGTCCGGTCTTCCACATCACGGGGACGCCTTTCGCCTTCCGGATCTCATCGGGGAGCGCCTGCGAGCACTTCACGTCGAAGACGATCGGCTGCCCCGGGCCCGTGCGCTCGAGCACATCGCGCGCATACAGAATGAGGACGTGGTCGCCCCACACGATGTTTCCATCGGCATCGACGACGCCAATGCGATCGGCATCGCCATCGAAGCCGACGCCCAGGTCGGCGCCTGTGTCGCGAACCGCCTTGATCAGGTCCTGGAGATTTTCGACGACCGTCGGATCCGGGTGATGATTCGGGAACGTGCCGTCGCTCTCGCAGAACAGTCCCGTCCACTCGACGTCGAGCGCATCGAACAGCTGAGGCGCGACCAGCGCGCCCACGCCATTGCCGCAGTCGACGACGACCTTGAGACGACGGTCGAGCTTCCCCGTACGGGCGACGATATCCTCGACGTAGCTGTCGATGATCGACTGTGTGCGCACCGTGCCCTTCCCCGAGGGAAACACGCCTGCGACCGCGAGTGCGTAGAGCGACTGGATCTCTCCGCCGTGAATCGACTCGGTGCCGAGCGAAAGCTTGAATCCATTGTACTCGGGCGGATTGTGCGAGCCCGTCACCTGGATGCCGCCGGCGACGTCGACGTGATTGAGCGCCCAGTAGAGCAGCGGCGTCGGGACCTGTCCAACGTCGACGACGTTCAGTCCGCACTCGGTGAGTCCGCGCACGAGTGCATCACGGAGCTCGCCGCCACTCGGCCGGTTGTCGCGGCCGACTGCCACCGAGCCCGTCACGTTTCTCCCCTTCAAATACGCGGCGTACGCGCACCCGAGCACGTACGCCGTATCCGCGGTGAGATCGCGGCCGACGATGCCGCGCACGTCATACTGCCGGAAGATTTCCCTGCTGAGCGTCATCTCGTTCCTCGATACGATGCGAGGCCGCATGGGCGGCCTCGGGTGGTCATCGACTGGCCGCGGCTGCCACCGGTGCTCTCGCCGGTGAACTTACCATACCGATTGGCACGCTCTCGCGCGCGAGTGCAGCGAATCCGTTCGGAAGGATGCCGAACAGCAGAAGCGTGAAAGCGGAGAGATAGATCACGAGGAACGTTCCCGTCGGCACCGGACGAACGACGAGTGCGTCGGCAGGGCGCGGCTTCATGAACATGACGAGAACGACGCCGAGGTAGTAGCCGGCGGAGATCACGCTCGCGATCACGAGGATGACGGCGAGTGCCGTTTGCGGATGCGGCGCATGCAGGGCGGCATCGATCACGTAGAATTTGGCGAAGAAGCCCATACCGCCCGCGATCGGAAAGCCGAGGAGCGCCATCATGAATACCGCCATCGCCGCAGCGAGCCACGGTTCGACGTTCCAGAGTCCCGCATAGTCGGCAATCTGCTGGTTCCGCTCACCCGGCTCGCCAAGCGCGATGACCACGGCGAAGGCGCCCATCGTCGCCAGCGTGTAGGCGACGAGATAGAAGAGGAACGCGGAGGCGCCGAGCGCGTTGGCGACGACGACGGTCACGAGGAGATAGCCGGCGTGCGCGATGCTCGAATACGCGAGCATGCGCTTCATGCTCTTCTGCTGAAGCGCGATCACGTTACCGCCGACCATCGTGAGGGCGGCGAGCCACTGCAGCGGGTGCATCCAGGCGGCCGTCGCGCCGGGAAACGCCTCGATCCAGACGCGTAGAAACGCGGCAAAGGCCGCGGCCTTCACCGCAGCGGCCATGAACGCGGTGATCGGAGTTGCCGCGCCGTCGTAGACGTCGGGAGCCCACATGTGGAATGGGACCGCCGCGATCTTGAAGCAGAATCCGACGATCAACATTCCGATGCCGGCGAGCAGCAGCGGATTGTTGAAGTTGGCGCCCGTGACCACGGAGCCGATCGTTTCGATGTCCGTCGAGCCGGTGGCGCCGTAGACGAGCGCGATGCCGTAGAGCAGGAAGCCCGTCGAGAATGCGCCGAGCAGGAAGTACTTGAGTGCCGCCTCTGCGCCTCGGCTGCTGCGCCGATCGAGCCCGGAGAGTACGTAGCTCGCGATCGACATCAGCTCGATGCCGAGGAAGACGACGATGAGATCGCGAGACGCTGCGAGCAGCATCATGCCGCCCGCGGCGAGCAGCAGGAGCACGTACGATTCGGCGGAGACGAGCTGCTCGCGCTCGCTGTAGTCGATCATGAGCGTCGTGGCGATGATCGTCGCTGCCAGGATGATACAGTCCGTTGCCCAGCGGAAGGCGTCGACGGCGATGATGCCGGCGCTCGCCGTTGCCTGCCCATGCCAGAGCCAGACGACGGCGGCGAAGGTAGCGAAGCAAACGCCGATCGCCAGCATTCCGGTGAGTCGCGCGCGGGCCATCGTCTCCGGACCCCACACGGCGACCAGCAGCAGGAGCATCGCTCCGATTATCAGAATCAGATCGGGAATCAGTGCGCCGGCGAGCTGCGACGGAATGAGAAGATCGAAGTACATCAGCGATCACCCCGCGCAGCAGTGCGAACGTTCGCCTGGCCGGTGGTCACGGTGCGTACGAAGAGCGCCGCGGACGGCTCCATGCGCCTCAGGATCGGCTGAGGATAAATCCCAATCCAGAAGATCGCGGCGACGAGAACGCCCATCATGGTGAGCTCACGCGCATTGAGATCGGTGATGTGCTCGTTCTCCGGCTTGTCGAGCGCATTGAAGAGAATGCGCTGAATCGCCCAGAGTAGATACGCCGCAGCGAAGATGACGCCGGTGGTGGCGAAGAAAGCGAAGAACGGATGCGTGCGGAACGAGCCGATCAGCACGAGAAACTCGCCGACGAAACCGTTGGTCGATGGAAGTCCTATGCTGCTGAGCGAAACGATGACGAGGAGCGTCGAGAAGAGCGGAACGACGCGAGCGATCCCACCGTATGCTTCGATGAGGCGGGTGTGTCGTCGCTCGTAGATCATGCCGATGAGCAGGAACAGCGCGCCGGTCGAGATGCCGTGGCTGATCATGACCATGAGTGCGCCCTGCACACTCTGCAGCGTGAGCGCGAAGATGCCGAGCATGACGAAGCCGAGATGGCTCACCGAGGAGTAGGCGACGAGCTTCTTGAAATCAGGCTGCACCATGGCGACGAGCGCGCCGTAAATGATGCCGATGACTGCGAGCGTCAGAATGGTCGTCCGCACCCATGGCGTCATCGCAGCCGATGGGAAGAGAGGCATCGCAAAACGAAGGAAGCCGTAGGTCCCCATCTTGAGCATGATCGCCGCCAGGATCACGGAGCCGGCGGTCGGCGCCTCGACGTGCGCATCGGGAAGCCACGTGTGGAACGGGAACATCGGCACCTTCACCGCGAACGCCAGGAAGAAGGCGCCGAAGAGCCAGAGCGCGGCCTTGTGCGTGTGCGCGATGGTGAGCAGCTGGTCATAGTCGAATGTCGCGGGGCTTCCGCCAACGGACGAGGCATTCCAGAGATACAGAATGCCGACAAGCATCAGCAGCGATCCGGCCATCGTGTAGACGAAGAACTTGAGGCTCGCATAGATCCGTCGCTCCCCGCCCCAGATACCGATGATGAAGTACATCGGCACGAGCATGATCTCCCACATCACGTAGAAGAGGAGCATGTCGCGCGAGACGAAGACGCCGAGCATCCCGGTGGTGAGCACCATCAGCAGCGCGTAGTAGCTGCGCACCTTCGAGCGAATCGACGTCCAGCTCCCGAGGACGGCGAGCGGCATGATCACGGTGGTGAGGAGCACCATCATGAGCGAGATGCCGTCGATGCCAAGCGACAGACGCGCGTTCCACGGAATGATCCACCAGTGATCGTAGGTCGCCTGCCAGCGCGAGCCGGCGGGATCGTACGACCACCAGAGTCCCATCGAGACGACGAACTCGAGCACGAAGACGAGAAGCGCGACCATGCGCGCGGAGGGCGCGCCTTCGAGCGTGCCGTCGTCGCTCGAGAGCGAGCCGGTCACGAGCAGAACGAGTGCGCCGGCCAGCGGTATGAGCAGCAGCGCCGGCAGAATCCAGGCGTTGTAGTTGATCTGAACCAGAAAGTCTTGCATGGGTCAGCGGAAGGTGAAAGCGCCAAGAACCGCGAGCGCACCGATCGCGATCGCCCACGCGTAAGCGCCTGTCTCCCCGGACTGCAGTTGCGAGCCGACCCAGCCCACTCCGCGCGCGAGTACCGCGGAGCCGTTCACGAACAGACTGTCGATGATCCCGCGGTCGATGCCGGTCCAGAGAATGTTGCGCGAGCCGGAGACGAGCGGCTTGATGATCGTATCGTCGTAGACCTCGTCGACGTAGTACTTGTCCTCGAGCACCTGCTCGAAGCCATGCGACGGAGTCGCATCGCGCTTCGGCACGAGGGCCGCGGGCCTGAGCTTCACGACGGCGACCACGATGCCGAGGATCGCAATCGCGACCGCAGCGCCGATCAGACCATATTCGGTGTTCGTCACCTCTTCGCCTACCGCTCCGCCGACGGCCACCGTCGCCGCGCCAACCACCGGCTCGAGCCACTTCTCGAGCACGCCGATCGGTCCGAGCGGAATCGCGACGGGGAGATTGAGCCAGCCACCTACCGCGCTCAACACGCCGAGCACCACGAGCGGACCCGTCATGGACCACGGCGCCTCGTGCAGGTGCGCCTGCTCCGCCTCACCGGTGCGATTCGGACCATGGAAGGTGTAGAGCATCATCCGCGTCATGTAGATCGCGGTGAGGAAGGCGGTGACGAGCCCCAATCCGTAAAGAGCGTAGAGCACCGCGCTCCCAGGCATGCCGAGCCACGTCGCCTCGGAAAGAGCCCCGTGCTGCGCGCGCGCGAATACGGCACTGAGGATACCGTCCTTCGAGAAGAACCCCGAGAACGGCGGCACACCCGCGATTGCAAGCGTCGCGATCCACATCAGCACGAACGTCACCGGCATGTACTTCCTGAGGCCGCCCATGTTGCGCATGTCCTGCGCATCCTCGTGGCTCCCTGTGTGGTGATACGCCGCGTGCATCGCGTAGATCACCGAGCCAGAGCCGAGGAACAGAAGCGCCTTGAAGAACGCGTGCGTGATCAGATGGAACATGCCGGCCGCATACGCACCTGTGCCCACGCCCATGAACATGTAGCCGAGCTGGGAGATCGTGGAATACGCGAGCACCTTCTTGATGTCCCACTGCTTGAGGCCGATCGTCGCGGCGAAGAGCGCCGTGAGCGTCCCGACCACTGCCACCGTGATGCACGCGGTGGGCGACATCGCGAAGAGGACGCCGCTTCGAGCGATGAGATAGACGCCGGCGGTGACCATCGTCGCCGCGTGGATCAGGGCCGAGACGGGAGTCGGACCCGCCATGGCATCCGGCAGCCACACATAGAGCGGGAGTTGCGCACTCTTGCCGGCGCAACCGAGAAAGAAAAAGAGGCAGATCGTCGTGACCAGCGCGCTGTTGTAGCCGAGCGTCGGCGCGGCCGCGGCCACACTCGTGAAGTCGAGGGTCCCAAGATTCGCGAACAGGAGGAACATCGCGATCAGAAAGCCGAAGTCGCCGATGCGATTGACGATGAACGCCTTCTTTCCGGCGTCCGCGTTCGCTTTCTCGCTGAACCAGAAGCCAATGAGCAGATACGAGCACAGTCCGACGCCTTCCCAACCCACGAACAGCACGAGATAGCTCGCGCCAAGGACGAGCACCAGCATGAAGGCGACGAAGAGATTCAGATAGGCGAAGAACCGCGGATACCCGGGGTCGTCGCGCATGTAGCCGATACTGAAGATGTGGATGAGGGTGCCGACTCCGGTGATCACGAGCACCATGATCATCGAGAGCTGGTCGAGCTGGAACGCCCACGAGATCTTGAGGTCGCCGGTGACCATCCAGTCGAAGAACGTCTGGACGTAGGGCGTAGTCATCTCTCCCGCGCCCGCCATCGCCAGCCAGATCATGACCGCGAGCCCGAACGAGAGCGCGAGCACGAGAGGACCGACGACGCTCGCGACACCGGCATACTTGTGCCGGGCGACCACGTGATGATCGTCGCCCACCGCGCCGTGCTCGTCGCCGTGTGTCACTGCGTGCGCGTCACCGGCGCGCGCGTCGCCGGCGTGCGCCGAAGCCTCGTGCCCATGTCCCGCAGTGGACGGATCCGCCGGCCCCGCCTTGTATGCCGGCATCAGCGACAGCGCGCCGTTCACCAGAAATCCGGCGAGCGGCAACAGTGGGAGCAGGCCAACATATCGCGCGGCCGTATCCGCGAGCGGGTGACTACCGGCGGCGGCCAGGTCCTGAAGCATCAGCCTTTCAGCAGATTGATGTTGCGAAGGTCCACCGATTTATGGTGGCGGAAGATCGAGATGATGATCGCCAGGCCCACCGCCGCTTCCGCCGCGGCGATCGTCATTACGAAGAGCACGAACACCTGTCCGTTCGCCGACCCGTGCAGCCGCGACAGCGCGATGAACGACAGATTCACCGCGTTGAGCATGAGCTCCACGCACATGAAGATGATGATCGCGTTGCGTCGCGTCAGGACGCCAACGACGCCGATCGTGAACAGCACGGCCGAGAAGAAGAGCGCTTCGGCGATCATGAGGCGCCCGGTCCTCGCTTGGCCAGAACGACTGCGCCGACGACCGCGACGAGCAGCACCACGCTCGTCACCTCGAAGGGAAGCAGATATTCATGGAAGAGTGGAGCGGAGATCGGATTGACGACGTTCGCATGATCACCCATCGCGCCCGTGAGGCGCGGAAACTTGATCCGGCTCAGCGCGAAGAGCTCGGCCAGCATCGCGAGGCCGACGAGCCCCGCCGTCAGCCGCCCGCCCAATCCGCGCATGTCGGTGACATCCGAGGCCTGGCCGAGATTCAGCAGCATGACGACGAAGAGAAAGACGACCATGATCGCACCCGCGTACACGAGCACCTGCACCGCCCCGATGAACTGCGCATCGAGCATCACGTAGAGTGCGGAAAGGCAGAACATCGTGTTCACGAGCCACAGCGCCGCCGCGACCGGACTCTTTCGCGTGACGAACGCCACCGCCGAAGCGATGGAGATCAGCCCGAAGAGATAGAAGTGGAAGGTGTAAAGAAGCGTGTTCATTCGCCTTTCGGATCGGCGGGATCCCACATCTCGCACACCGGATGCGTTTGCGCGGTGAGCCGCTCGAGATCGTAGACGAAACCCTGCCGGCTGTACTCCGAGTTCTCGTAGTGGCGCCCGACGTGGATCGCCTCCTCCGGACACACTTCCTGGCAATAGCCGCAAAAGATGCAGCGGAACTCGTCGATCTCGTACACGAGCGGATAGCGGTTCCCTTCCTCGTCTTCGCCCGGCACCAGCTTGATGCAGTTCGCAGGGCAGATCTGCGGGCAGAGTCCGCACGCGACACACTTCGCCTTTCCCGTCTCGTCCGTGAGCATCCGGTGCGTGCCGCGCCACCGCGGCGACAGCGCCCACTTCACATCCGGATACTGCTCCGTCTTCTTGTGCGGGTTCATCATGTGCTTGAAGGTCAGCGCCATCCCGCTCAGCATCGCGCGCACGTAACTCGCATCAGCCACCGGACGCGTGAGCACCTTCACCTGAATCGTCATTTCAATCTCCCTGACTTGCAGCGAACGGACGCGCCGCGCTCATCGCCCGCAGACGCGCGATATGCAGCGGCGACAGGCGCGAGTAAGCGGGGCTGATGATGCGTCCTCGATCGAGGATCACGAAGACGAGCACGGCCAGCACCAGATTCAACACGCCGAGCACGGCCCAGAACGGCGAGATCCCGAACCACTGCACGCTGCGGGGCACTTGAAGCATGTCGAGTACGAGGATCGCGCCGCCCGTGATCACGATATACGCGAGCGCGAGCGGTAGCATGAACTTCCAGCCGAGGCTCATGAGCTGATCGTAGCGGAAGCGCGGCAGCGTCCAGCGGATCCACATGTAGAGGAACAGGAAGAACAGCAGCTTGGTGAAGAAGAAGCCGAGCGTCAGCAGGAACTTGAGCAGAGTCCAGGGCGGAATGTTGTCCCACTGCGTGCCCGGAATGTCCCAGCCGCCGAAGAACAGCGTCACCATCAGCGCACTCGCCGTGACCATGTTCGAGTACTCGGCGATGAAGAACATCGAGAACTTCATTGCGCTGTATTCGGTATGGTAACCGGCGATCAGCTCCGACTCGGCTTCCGGCATGTCGAACGGAAGGCGGTTCGTTTCCGCGAAGGAGGCGACGCAGAAGATGAAGAAGCCGATGAGCAGCGGGAACACGTTCCATCCCATCGTCTGCTGCTGATGCACGATTGCCTGCAGCGAGACGTTCCCCGAGAGCAGCAGCACCGACACGGCCGCCATCCCCATCGAGATCTCGTAGCTGATCATCTGCGCGCTCGAGCGGAGCCCACCGAGCAGCGAGTACTTGTTGTTCGACGACCACCCCGCGAGCACGATGCCGTAGACGCCGAGCGAGGAGATCGCGAGAATATAGAGGAAGCCGATCGGCACGTCGGCTACCGACATCTCGACCAGCCCCCACCGCGAGCTGAACGGAGCCGCGAACGGGATCACCGCGAAGGTGATGAGCGACGGGATGAACGACAGCATCGGCGCGAGAATGAAGAGCGGCATATACGCGGCGTCCGGATATGTCTCTTCCTTCATGATGTTCTTGAGACCGTCGGCGGCCGGCTGCAGCAGTCCGCCGTACCCCGTGCGGTTCGGCCCAATGCGATCCTGAATCCATGCGGAGATCTTGCGCTCGGCCAGCGTCAGCATGGCGACGCCGACCATGAGCACCGTGAACACGATGATCATCTTCAGGATCGTGTACAGCAGCCATGGCAGCGCCGTGACCGGCACCAGCGGATCGTAATACGTATGGTAGACGACCGGATCGGAAGCCATCACGGCCAGCGTCGCGAGCATCATTGCGCGACCACCTGCGCCGCCGGCTGCCCAGCCATGAGCAGGCCTTTCACTCCGAGAGCGTCGTAGCTCATTCCGGCAAATTCCACGCGCGCCGCTGCCAGCGCGGTGAAGGCCTCGCTCGCGACGAACATGCTGGTCGGCTCACCGAGCTGGGTGAGAAGATCGCCGAGCACCCACCACGCCGGGCGCGACATCCCGGGCGCAGCGTTCGCCTGGAAGTACCGTTGCACGCGTCCTCGCAGATTCGTGAACGTTCCCTCTTCCTCCGACATCGTCGACGACGGCAGCGCGATCGCGGCGCCCCGTGCGTGTTCCGGAATCGTCGGGGCGATGAGTATCACCTGGCTCGCACGCGCGATCGCCGCGGTGTCCGCAGCGGTGAGCGTCTCGCCAATCACGAGCAGCACGTCTCCCGCCTTGAGCTCATCGAGCGGCGACGCGGATTTCGCGAAGCCGAGGAGCTCGGCGCCGCGCACGTTCGCCGCGCGCTCGGCGCGCAGCGCGAGATCCGGCACGCCGGGGAGCGGCGCCTCGGGGCCCGTCGTCACGCGGAAGACTCCCTTCCCGCCCGTGCGCGCGACCACGCGCGACGCCAGGAAGAGCGACTCGTTCGAGAGCATTGGGCTCACGAGTGCGACCACGCGCGCCCCGCCGAGCATCGTCGCTGCAGAGCGAATGGCCACGTCCCAGTCGACGGCCGAGAGCTTCTCGGCGCCCTGCCGCACGAGCGGCGCCTCGAGACGCGTCGATGGGTTGAGCCACTTGTAGTCGAGGCGTCCCGTCTCGCAGAGATACCACTGATTGACTTCGGCGTTCGAGCGCGGCCGCATGCGCACGACGACGTTGTCGCGCGTCTCCAGAATCGAGTTGCACCCTTGCGTGCAGTTCGGGCAGATGCTCGGCGTGCGATCCAGCTCCCACGCGCGCGCCTTGTTCAAGAAATCCTTCGAGAGCAGTGCGCCCACCGGACAGAGATCGACCACGTTCGATGCCCACTCGTTCGTGAGATCCTGACCGTCGAACTTGCCGATCACCGCACGGTCGCCGCGCTCGCTCACGTTGAGCACGGGCTCCTTCACGATCTCGTCCATGTAGCGCACGCAGCGCGTGCAGAGGATGCAGCGGTTCGGGACGTACAGCACGTCGCCGCCGAAATCCTCGACCGGGTTGAAGCGCTTCGGCTCCGGACCAAGCCGTCCTTGCGTGCGCCCTTCGCGGAAGGTGTAGTCCTGCAGCTCACACTCGCCGGCCTGATCGCAGATCGGGCAGTCGAGCGGATGGTTGATGAGCAGGAGCTCGAGCACGCCCTGACGCGCCTTGAGCGACTTCTCGGAGTGCACGTGCACCACCTGTCCATCGGCAACCGCCGTCGCGCACGCGGGCGCGAGCTTCGGCGCCTTGTCCACCTCGACGAGACACATGCGGCACACACCCGCGACCGGCAGGCCCGGGTGATAGCAATAGTGAGGCACGAGCACGCCGGCGAGCTTCGCGGCCTCGAGAATCGAGGTTCCCGCAGGCACCTGGACCTCGCGCCCCTCGATCGTCAGCGTGACCATCGTCGCGTCAGCCATTACGCAGCCGCGGTTGCACGGAATGGGCAGCGCTTACCCGTGATGTGCGCCTCGAATTCGTGCTTGAACTTCTGAATGCCCGAGACGACGGGCGCCGCACACGAATCGCTCAGCACGCAAATCGTTTTCCCCGTCATGTTGTCGGCGATCTCGAGCAGCGTCTCGAAGTCCTGCATCGTGCCGCCGCCGGCCTCGATGCGCTCGAGGATCTTCGTCGTCCACGCGGTGCCCTCCCGGCACTGCGTGCACTGCGCGCAGCTCTCGTGCGCGTAGAAGCGCGCGAGCCGGGCGATGTGCTTCACCATGCACTGCGAGTCGTCGAAGATGATCACGCCGCCGGAGCCGAGCATCGACCCCTTCGCGACGAAGCCCTCGTAATCCATCAGCGTGCTCTCGGCCTCTTCCATCGTCTGGATCGGCACCGATGATCCACCAGGGATCACCGCTTTGAACTTTCGTCCAGGCAGCGGACCGCCGCAGAGATCGTAGAGAAAGTCCTTGAACGGAAAGCCGAGCACCACTTCATAGTTGCCGGGACGCGTGACGTTGCCGCACACCGAGAAGAGCTTCGATCCCGTGCTCTTCGGATTCGACAGCGACATCGCCTTGTACCACGCGGCGCCGTTATTCAGCACGTGCGGCACGGCGGCGAGCGTCTCGACATTGTTGATCGTCGTCGGCTGGCCGAACAGTCCCGCGACCGCGGGGAACGGCGGCTTGATGCGCGGGTTCCCGCGACGCCCCTCGAGCGAATTCATCATCGCGGTCTCTTCGCCGCAGATGTAGGCGCCGGCGCCGCGGTGCACATGGATGTCGATGCGGTGACCGCTCCCCATCGCGTTGCTTCCGAGGATTCCCGCGGCGTACGCCTCCTTCACCGCGGCCTCCATCACGCGCAATGGCTCGGTGAACTCGCCGCGGATGTAGATGTACGCCACCTCGGCACCGATCGAGTACGCGCCGATCGCCGTGCCCTCGAGGAGGGCGTGCGGAGTCCAGCGCATGATCTCGCGATCCTTGAAGGTGCCCGGCTCCGACTCATCCGCGTTGACGCAGAGGTAGTGCGCCTTGCCGTCGCCGGGCTTCATGAACGACCATTTCGTGCCCGTCGGAAAGCCGGCGCCGCCTCGTCCGCGCAGCCCCGACTCCTTGAGCACGTTCACGATGTCGGCCGGCGTCATGCCCAGCGCCTGCTGCAGCGCGCGATAGCCGCCGCGCTCCTTCCAGCCGTCGAGGGTGCGCGCCTGCGGCTCTCCGAAGTACTTGGAGAGGATCGGCGTCTCTTTCGGATGCGACTTGTGGGGATATCCCATCTATTTGAACTGAGTGAGAATCTGCGGGACCTTCTCGGGAGTGACCGACTCGATGAAATCGTCGTTCACCATGATCGGTGTCGCGAAGCCACAGGCGCCGAGGCACTCGACCTCGACCACCGTGTAGCGACCGTCCGGCGACGTTGCGCCAAGGTCGACGCATCCCGTCTGCGCGAGGAGCGCTTCGACGACCTTCTCCGCCCCACATGCGCCGCAGGGCGACGTGGTGCAGACCTGAATGAAGTGGCGCCCCACCGGATGCTGGTGGTACATCGTATAGAAGGTGACGACACCCTTCACGTACGCTGGCGTGAGCTCGAGCTGCTGCCCAATCTCGACCATCGCCTCTTCGCTGACCCAGCCGCGCTCGCGCTGGATGATCCAGAGCGCGGGAAGCAGCGCGGCCATCTTGGTTGGATAGCGACCGAGCAGCGCCTCGAGCTCCTCCTTCAATGCGCCGACGAACACGGGCCGATAAGGGATCTCGCCGATGCTGCCGCCACTCGAATGATCCATCGCCTCGCCCTGCGTCGCTCCTTCGCGTTGAGCGCTCACCGGTCGATTTCTCCCATGACGATGTCGATGCTTGCGTTGATCGCGATGACGTCGGAGAGCAGATGCCCTTCGACCATCTTCGCGATGGCCGACAGATTCACGTAGGACGGCGGACGAATCCGCCAGCGCACCGGCTTCGCCGTTCCGTCGGACACAAAGTAGTAGCCCTTTTCGCCCTTGGGGCTCTCGACCGGAACGTAAACCTCGCCGATCGGCGGCCGGGGCCCTTCCATGACTTGCTTGAAGTGATGGATCATCGACTCCATGTCGCTCATCGCGCGGCTCTTCGGAGGCAGGATTACGCGATGATCGCTCGAGTTGACGGGACCATCGGGAAGCCTGTCGACCGCCTGCGCGAGAATGCGCGTGGACTGCCGGAGCTCTTCGACGCGCACGAGGAAGCGATCGTAGACGTCGCCGTTCGAGCCGACCGGAACGTCGAAGTCGTACGTCTCGTAGTCGAGATACGGAAAGTCCTTCCGCACATCGTACGCGACGCCGGAGGCGCGGAGCATCGGCCCCGACAGCCCGTAGTTGATCGCCTCGTCCGCGGACATCACGCCGAGCGCCGTGGTGCGACCGATCCAGATGCCGTTCTTCGTGAGCATCCGGTCGCACTCGTCGACCGTCTTCGGGAAGGTGCGAATGAAGTGACGGAGCTGATCCGTCCACCCTTCCGGAATGTCGGCCGCCATCCCGCCAACGCGCGTCGCGCTCGTGGTGAGACGAGCGCCGACCCAGCTCTCCAGCAGGTTGTAGACGTTCTCGCGTTCCTGGAAGCTCCACAGGAACGGAGTGAAGGCGCCGAGGTCGATGCAGGTAGTGCCGAGCCACACGAGATGCGAGATGATGCGCGAGAGCTCCATCGCGATCACGCGCAGCACCGTGCATCTCGGCGGCACTTCGACTCCGAACAGGCGCTCGGCTCCGATCGAGAAGGCCACATTGTTGCCGATCGAGTTGAGATAGTCCTCTCGATCGGTCCACGGGATCACCTGATTGTACTGGCGATACTCGCCGATCTTCTCGAAGCCGCAGTGCAGATAGCCGATGTGCGGAACGCAACGCACGACCGTCTCTCCATCGAGCTCGAGCACGAGGCGCAGCACGCCGTGCGTCGCCGGATGCTGGGGTCCGATGTTGATCAGCATGTGCTCGCCCGCGAGCTCGGGAGCAACGCCCATCGCCGGCGGCTCGAGCGTCGTCACTGATCCGTTTTCGGTGACGGTCATGGGCGTGCGAACCGCGCGCCCATCGGAATCGACGCCGGCGGTGCCGAGCGCGACTTCTACTGTGCGAGTCGTGGTCGCCATTTTATTCGCCCGTCCGCTCGCCGCCGGCGAGGCGGCGACGCATGTCGTCGGGGAGATCCTCGAACGCCTGCGCCACGGACAGCTCTTCCATCGAGTAGCGACCCTCCGTCGTGATGCTCAGCGCCTGACGCAGCTGCTCGGCGCGGGAGAAGCGTCCGCGCAGCGGGAAGTCCTTGCGCAGCGGAAAGCCTTCGCGATACGACTCCCACATCAGGATGCGCCGGAGATCAGGGTGTCCGTTGAAGGTGATGCCGAACATGTCGAAGCACTCGCGCTCGAGCCAGTTCGCGGCCTTGTAAATCGGCCACACGCTGTCGACCTCGAGCTTGACGCGCTTGTCGAGCGACACCTTCACTCGCAGGAAGCGGCGATACGGAAGCGATCGCAGATGCCACACGACCTCGAGCGGCTGCTCGGGATCGCGGAACTCGACGGCGGTAACGTCGGAGAGATAGTCGTACTGCTGCGAGGCATCGTCGTGCAGCCAGCGAATGATCTCGCTCACAGCGCTCGCCTGGATGTAGACGTTCGTTTCGCCCCAGACGACTTCGGTGCGCAGGAACGACTTCCCGAACTTCGCAGCGATTGCCGCCGCGGATGGATTCGGCTCACCGCCACGTTGCGGAAGATTGCGCGGCGTCGCCGGCGCTGGTGCACCGGGATTCGCGCTGCCTGGAAGCACCGGAGAGAACGGAACGTTCACAGTCCAGACCGCGTCTGCTGCACCGAATTTCCGAACGGCTCGGACAGCTCGTCGATCCTGCTCGCAGGAATGTACAGGCCGCTCTCGGGATCGGGCTCCATCTCGTTCCGGATCGAGTTGTCGGCCATCTTCTCGCGCATCACTTTTTCCTGCAGCATCATGATCCCGTAGATCAATCCTTCGGGACGCGGCGGACAACCTGGCACGTACACGTCGACAGGGATGATCGTGTCGATCCCCTGCACCACTGCGTAGTTGTCGAACATCCCGCCGGACGAAGCGCATGCACCCATAGAGATCGCCCACTTGGGTTGCGGCATTTGCTGCCAGATGCGGCGGAGCACCGGTGCAAGCTTGAACGGCACTCTACCGGCGCAGATCAGCACGTCGGCCTGGCGAGGCGAGAAGCTCATGCGCTCCATGCCGAAGCGCGCGAGATCGAAGCGCGTCGCGGCGGTCGCCATGAACTCGATCGCGCAGCACGCAGTGCCGAAGGGCATTGGCCAGAGCGACTTCGAGCGGCTCCAGTTCACCAGAAAGTCGAGCCGCGTGGCGACCCAGCTCTCCTGCTGCGGGGCGGCGAAGGTGGTGCTCGCGGGAGCAGACTGGGTCAGTCCCATTGCAGCGCTCCCTTCTTCCAGACGTAGACGTAGCCGACGAGCAGGATCGCGATGAACACGAGCATCTCGCCGAGTCCGAAGAATGAAAGGTGCGAAGCGGCGCACGCGCCGTGTACGAGCGGCACGTCGCACGAGAGCTGTCTATAGTAGGTCGCCCAGGGAATCATGAACACCGTCTCGATGTCGAAGACGATGAACAGCATGGCGACCATGTAGAACTTGACGGAGAATCGCTCGCGTGCGTCGCCGAGCGGGGGGATGCCTGACTCGTAGGCTGTCTGCTTGACGGGAGTGGGGCGCGGACGGATGGTGAGATGGGACAAGCCGAGCATCCCGACCGCGTTAACGGCCACGAACCCCACCAGCATGAGAATCGGAAAATACTCGCGACCCATCGTCTCCCAATTAGTGAAATTTTTCACTATCCCCGCCGGAAAACTATCCAGGGGATAACATCTCTGCAATGCGCTTTGCCATGCTCAATGGGGAGCGATACATTCCCCTCCGGCTGACCGACCCCTACCTCACCACCTACGAGACATGTCCATCAAGTCCGATCGCTGGATCCGCCAGATGGCGCTTGAGCACGGTATGATCGAGCCTTTTGCCGACCGCCAGGTTCGCGAGGGCGTCATCTCCTACGGCGTCAGCTCGTACGGATACGACATGCGCGTCGCGACCGAGTTCAAGATCTTCACCAACGTCTTGAACTCGATGGTGGACCCGAAGCACTTCGATCCGAAGTCGTTCGTCGAGTGGGAGGGCGACGTCTGCATCGTCCCGCCGAACTCGTTCGCGCTCGGACGCTCTGTCGAATACTTCCGCATCCCGCGCAACGTCATCACGATAACGGTGGGCAAATCGACGTACGCGCGCTGCGGGATCATCACGAACGTGACGCCGTTCGAGCCGGAGTGGGAGGGCTTCGTGACGCTCGAGATCTCGAACACGACGCCGCTGCCGGCAAAAATCTACGCCAACGAGGGAATCGCGCAGGCGCTGTTCTTCGAGGGCGATGAGCCGCCGGAGACGTCGTATGCGGACCGGAAGGGAAAGTACCAGGGTCAGCGCGGAGTGACGCTTCCGCGGCTCTAGCGGTGCCGGGCTCCGCATCACCCGCGAGTCCGCGCATGAGCGACATATAATATGACCGCTGCGGGGAGCGAGCGTCTGCCGAGTAGCGCACATCACCGTGCGCTGTGCTGCCGTGTGCTGTTCCGGCAGCCTCCCCAGTTCGCGAGGCAGCATGAAGAAGCAGCTCGTCCTGATGGCCCTCGGCGTCGCCGCACTTGGATGTGGCAGCGATCCTACGAGCGTTGCCAATGCAAACCCGGATCCCCAATCGTGTCTCAAGGGCTCCATCAGCACCGGTGACGTCAAGAGCGGCACGCTCAACAGCGCCTCCTGCCTGCGCTACGATTTCGCGTACTCCGAGGACAGCACGCCGTACGACGCGTACTCGTTCCAGGCGGAAAAAGGAAAGGGTTACATGTTCCTGCTCGAGAGTTCGGACGGCGTTACGAACTGGGATGCACTACTCGAGCTGGCGACCGTGAACCCGGCGACGGGGAATGAACAGCTGCTCGCACTCAGCGATGACGAGGGGCCGCACGGATGGTCGCGCATGTACTTCATTGCCCCTGTCTCGGGAACATTCTACGTCCGCGCGAGCGGCTACGAAATCAGCGACACCTCAGGCTACAAGCTCACGGCGAAGTCGTGCGACTCGCCCATCGCCGAGATCACGGGAACACTGACTGCGTCGGCGCAGACGCTGTCGGCCACGGACTGCGTGCTCGCGCAGCCGAATTTCGTCAACGACAGCGCACATGTGAAGCTGTTCTCCGTGTACATCGGTCCGAATGAGACGAAGACCATCAGCGTTCACTCCACGGACTTTGGCGCCGGTTTCCAGGTGTACGGGCCGGCTTGGGGTGTGGATTGCAGCTACGCGTACGAAGGATGTGGAGGCGGAGTCGGCGAGCAGACGAAGGGCGACCCGCAGTCGGTCACCATCACCGCTCAGGGCGACCAGAACTGCAACAATTTCTCGATAAATGCCCCCGATCAGGCGGGTCCGCTTGCCTCGCGGGTCTCGGAATCTCCCAGTGTCTGCGAACAGTTCAACTGGCCGGGTCAGTACACGGTCGCGGTCGGATCGAACTTCAGTGGTCTGGGCGCCTTCACGCTCACCGTTGATGCCGGGCCGCCGCCTCGTATCGTCGGACCCGACGCACCCATTCGCAATCCGACGCTCAACTTCCTTCGGAAGAAGCCGTTGCGCGCGACCGAATACCTGAATCGCGCACACTAGATCTCTTGAATTCAAGATAAAAAACGGGTGCGGCGAGTTCTTCGCCGCACCCGTTTTCATCCGTGCCCAAGGGCCTCGCGAGGGAGTCGCGAGCGATCAGCCCGTGCCCCCGCCCACCTTCTCCTCCTGCGACATCGCCGCCGCGACCATGTAGTCGCGGTTCATCCGCGAGATCGTATCGATGCTGATCTCCTTCGGACATGCGAGCTGACACTCGCCGTGCAGCGTGCATCCGCCGAAGCCCTCGGCGTCGTGCTGCGCGACCATCTCGACCACGCGCCGGTAGCGCTCCGGCTGCCCCTGCGGGAGTTGCGCGAGATGCGTGATCTTCGCGGCCGTGAAGAGCGACGCCGAGCCATTCGGGCACGCCGCCGCGCACGCGCCGCAACCAATGCACGCGGCAGAGTCCATCGCGAGGTCGGAGGCGACCTTGGGCACGAGCACGTTGTTGGCGTCCTGCGCACCGCCCGTCGCGGCGGTGATGAAGCCGCCCGCAGCGATGATCCGGTCGAAGGCACTGCGATCCACGCACAGATCCTTCACCACCGGAAAGGCGCGCACGCGCCACGGCTCGACGAAGATCGTCGCGCCGTCCTCGAAGCTCCGCATGTGCAGCTGGCACGTCGCCGTCCCCTGATTGGGACCGTGCGCGTGGCCGTCGATCATCATGCTGCAGCTCCCGCAGATCCCTTCGCGACAATCGTGGTCGAAGGCGATCGGCTCTTCGCCCTTGAGCGTGAGCTCGTCGTTGACGACATCCATCATCTCGAGAAACGACGCTTCGGGGCTGATCTCCGTCGCCTTGTACTCGACCATCTTCCCCGGAGCCTTGGGCCCGGCCTGCCTCCAGACGCGCAACGTGAGGTTCATTTGTAGCTCCGCTGCGCGAGATGCACGTACTCGAATTCGAGCGGCTCCTTGTTCAGGACCGGCGTCGCCTTGTCGCCGGCGTACTCCCACGCCGAGACGTAGGCGTAGTGCTCGTCGTCGCGGAGCGCCTCGCCGTCGGCCGTCTGGTACTCCTCACGAAAGTGACCGCCGCACGATTCCTTCCGCTCGAGCGCATCGCGGCACATGAGCTCCGCGAGCTCGAAGAAGTCGGCGACGCGGCCCGCCTTCTCGAGCGCCTGGTTCAGCGTGTCGGCGCTCCCGGGCACGTTCACTTCGCGCCAGAACTCCTCGCGCAGCTTCGGAATCTTCTCGAGCGCCGTCTTCAGGCCGGCCTCGTTGCGTGCCATGCCGCAATACTCCCACATGATGTTTCCGAGCTCCCGATGGAAGGAGTCGACGGTGCGCGATCCCTTCGTCGCGAGCAGCTTTTTCGTCATCTCGCTCACCCGCGACTCGGCTTCCTTGAACGCCGCGTGCGTCGTGTCCACCGCCGAGAGCTTCTTCGCGGCGAGATAGTCGGCGATCGTGTTCGAGATGATGAAGTAGCCGTCCGCGAGCCCCTGCATCAGCGCGCTCGCGCCGAGCCTGTTCGCGCCGTGATCGGAGAAGTTCGCCTCGCCGAGTACGTGCAGCCCCGGGATCGTGCTCATGAGGTTGTAGTCCACCCAGAGCCCGCCCATCGTGTAGTGCACCGCGGGATAGATGCGCATCGGTACCCTGTACGGATTCTCATCCGTGATGCGCTGGTACATCACGAAGAGATTGCCGTAGCGCTCGCGGATCGCATCCTCGCCCACGCGCGCGATCGCGGCAGCGAAATCGAGATAGACGCCGAGCCCCGTCGGCCCGACACCGCGCCCCTCGTCGCACACGCGCTTCGCGGCGCGCGACGCGATGTCGCGCGGCGCGAGATTGCCGTAGCTCGGGTACATGCGTTCGAGATAATAGTCGCGCTCGGCCTCCGGAATCGTGTCGGGCTTCCGTTTGTCGCCCTTCGCGAGCGGCACCCACACGCGCCCATCGTTGCGCAGCGACTCGGACATCAGCGTGAGCTTCGATTGATAGTCGCCGCTCTTGGGGATGCACGTTGGATGAATCTGCGTGAAGCACGGATTGGCGAACGCCGCGCCGCGCTTGTACGCGCGCCAGATCGCCGTCGCGTTGGATCCTTTCGCGTTCGTCGACAGGTAGAAGACGTTGCCGTAGCCGCCGGTGCCGAGCACCACGGCGTCGGCCGCGTGCGACTCGATCGCGCCGGTGATGAGGTTGCGCGTCACGATCCCGCGCGCAACGCCATCGATCACGACGACGTCGAGCATCTCGGTGCGCGGATACATCGTGACCATCCCCTTCCCGATCTGCCGCTCGAGCGCCTGGTATGCTCCGAGAAGAAGCTGCTGCCCCGTCTGTCCCCGCGCATAGAACGTGCGCGAGACCTGCGCGCCACCGAACGAGCGATTGGCGAGCAGCCCGCCGTACTCCCGCGCGAACGGCACCCCCTGCGCCACGCACTGATCGATGATGTTCACGCTGATCTGCGCGAGCCGATAGACGTTCGCCTCGCGCGAGCGGAAGTCGCCGCCCTTCACCGTGTCGTAGAAGAGGCGCTGCACGGAATCGCCGTCGTTCTGATAATTCTTCGCCGCGTTGATGCCGCCCTGCGCCGCGATGCTGTGTGCCCGGCGCGGCGAATCCTGGAAGCAGAAGCACTTCACGTTGTAGCCGAGCTCCGCGAGCGTCGCCGCACCGGCGCCTCCCGCGAGACCGCTGCCCACGACGATGACCGTGTATTTCCGCTTGTTGGCGGGATTCACGAGCTTCATGTCGAAGCGATGCGAATCCCACTTCTCCTCGATCGGTCCATCGGGCACGCGCGAGCGCAGCTCCATCGTCACGGTACCAGGTGGAAGTACACGGCGACCGGCACGAGCGTGAAGCCGGCCCACACGACGAGCGCGAGCACGATGGCGACGGGACGCTTGAACGGATCGAGGCGCCCGCGCTCGAAGCCGAGCGTGCGCACCGAGCTCCACGCGCCATGATACAGGTGCAGCCCGAGGAAGATCATCGCTACGACGTAGATCGCCGTCACCCACCCGAGCTGGAAGCTCGCGATCCCGTTGGCGTAGACATCACCCTCGGTGAGCGCGGCGGGCTGTAGCGTGAGCGTGGTGAAGTGCAGGATGTGCAGCACGATGAAGAGCGCGAGGATGATTCCCCCGATGCGCATCGTGCGCGAGCCGATCGTCGCCGCTTGAAGATCCCGCTTCGCGTACGGCACCGGGCGCGCGGCGCGGTCTAGCACCGTGAGCTGGTATGCGGATACCACGTGCGCGACCAGCGCGAGGAGCAGCACCACGCGCACAATCCACAGCACCTCATTCGCGGGGCCGTGCAGAAACGCCGAATAGCTGTTGAGCTTCGCCGAGCCCTCGAAGATCTGGAGGTTGCCGACCATGTGCAGGATCACGAAGCCAACCATGATCAGCCCCGACACGGCCATCACGATCTTCTTCCCGACGGTACTCGACCAGAAGCTCACAGCGCGCGTCACGTGATGCTCACAGCGTCACGGCGGCCATCGGCTCACGTACGGCGTCGGCGCTCTTGGCGAGTGCGGCGCGCTCGTCATCGGTGAGCGTGACCTCGAGGATTTGCTCGAGCCCGGCGCGACCGAGCTTGCAGGGCACGCCGAGGAAGATGCCCGAC
>JACCWE010000103.1 GCA_013697785.1 Gemmatimonadaceae bacterium | reverse complement strand
GCGCCGCGCATCGGGCGGCGTCTCCGCGCGCCCGCCCTCATTCGCGCGCGCTGGAGTCGTGCCCCTCGCGATCAGCGAATCCGCTGCCGTCGCATCGTCGCAGAAGGGCAGAGCGACCAGCGCTCCGCCGCACCACGCCGGTCGGGCCGCCCTGAGCGCGCATATCTCCCGATAACGATGCGCCGCCAGCTCCCGATTCGAAACCAGCCATCGCGCCACGAGCGCGCTCACCCATCTCCCCTTCATCAGCGCGCTGACATCGCCCGCGATCGCCGCCTGCCGCACCACGTCGTCGCTCAGAATGGGCCGCGACACCGACAGCGGTGGCAGCGCACCGCCAATTCGCGCAAACACCTTTCCGCTCTCGTGCGCAATCGCCGCCCGCGCCTGCGGCAGGAGGCTCACCTCGAGCACCGCACGTTTGTTCACGGATCCCTTGAACTTCCCCTCGCGCGAGAGCGCGATCATCAGTCTCCTGTCATCCTCACGTGCACCAACCGACTCGATCATCCATCCGGCCAGCGGCCCGCCACCCTCCGCATCCGCCAGCTCGCGCACCGCAACGTCCGGCACGGACAAGTCGATCTCGACGGCCTTCCCCTGCAGCACGCCGATCACCACTCGCCTCGAGTCGCGATCGAGCTGCCCGGCCCGGATGGTGCCACCTTTCCAACGCGAGTCGAGCTCGCGCGCGAGATGGAAAACCGTCAGCGAATCCATGCAACCATAGTGTTTGACACGCGCGCAGTCTGCCCGTAAATTCTTTCCCTGTCAACACATGCATCATCTTGCCTACATCGCCCTCGGCTCCAACCTCGGCGACCGCAATCAGATTCTCGCGCGGGCGCGACTCGAGATCGCGGCACTTCCGGGGAGTCGTGTGGTCGCTGAATCTTCGGTCGAAGAGACGGCACCGGTCGGCGACGTACCCCAGGGCGCATATCTCAATCAAATGCTCGCACTCGAAACCGCGCTCTCGCCCCACGAGCTCCTCGCGGCGCTGCATCGCATCGAAAATGACGCAGGGCGAGTCCGTGCGGCGCACTGGGGACCGCGCACCCTCGATCTCGATATCGTGCGGTACGACGACCTTCGGCTCGACGAGCCCCATCTCGTGATCCCCCACCCGCAGATCGCCAACCGTGACTGGTGGCAGCGCGAGCTCGCCGAGCTCGGAGCGAAGGAATGAGCACCGGGAACGGGGATGCCGTACGCGTAACGCTGCGCGATTTCCAGGAGCGGAAGGAACGCCGCGAGAAGCTCGTCGTCGTCACCGCGTACGACTCTCTCTTCGGCAAGCTCGTCGATGAGAGCGGCGTCGACGCCGTGCTCGTCGGCGACTCCGTCGGCAATCTCCTCGCGGGCTACGACACGACGCTTCCCGTCACGCTCGATCAAATGGTCTATCACGCACGCGCGACACGCGCCGGCGTGAAGCGCGCGCTTCTCATCGTCGACATGCCTTTTCTCACGTACCAGGTCTCGCCGCAGCGCGCTCTGCTGAATTGCGGACGCGTGATGGCGGAGGGCGGAGCCGATGCGGTGAAGCTCGAGGGCGCGAGCGACAGCGTGCTTGCAGCGGTGCGCGCTGTAACGGGTGCCGGAATCCCCGTCATGGGACATCTCGGGTTCACGCCGCAATCCGTCAACACTCTCGGCGGCACGCGCGTGCAGGCGCGCGACGACATCGGCGCCAGGAAGATCGTCGAAGATGCGAAGAAGCTCGAGGCCGCGGGCGCGTTTTCGATCGTGCTCGAGCTCGTGCCTGCGAAAGTTGCGGCGAACGTGACGAAAGCCGTGCGCATCCCGACGATCGGCATCGGCGCCGGCGCACAGTGCAGCGGCCAGGTGCTCGTTCTGCACGATCTGCTGGGCCTCAACGACGGATTCAATCCCAAGTTTCTCAAGCGCTATGCATCGATGGCGGCCGAGGTTCGCGATGCGGTCTCGCGATTCGCCGAGGATGTTCGCGACGGGAACTATCCCGACGACGATCACAGCTTCTAGGCCGCGGCTGTAGCAATGCAAATCATCGAGCGCATCGATCCCCTGCGGCGCGCGCTGGAGGAGCCGAGGCGGAGCGGGAAGGGAATCGCGCTGGTGCCGACGATGGGCGCCTTGCACGAGGGGCATCTCGCGTTGATCGATCGCGCCCACGAGCGCGCGCAGACCGTGGTGATGAGCCTCTTCGTGAATCCGCTCCAGTTCGGGCCGAACGAGGACTTCGCCCGCTATCCGCGCGATCGCGACGGTGACGCCCGTCTCGCAGCGTCGCGCGGCGCAGATATTCTGTTCGTTCCGCAGCCGGACGAGCTCTATCGCGCGGGGCGCACGGTCTCCGTCGTCCCGGGGGCGCTGGCCACGCGCTGGGACGGCGCCTCGCGACCCGGACATTTCACCGGCGTTCTCACCGTCGTCGCGAAGCTCTTCAACATCGTGCAGCCCGACGTCGCGGTCTTCGGCCAGAAAGACATCCAGCAGGCGACGCTGATTCACGCGATGGTGCGCGACCTCGACTTCCCGATCCGCATGATCGTCGCACCGATCGTTCGCGAGCATGACGGAGTTGCGCTCTCGAGTCGCAACGCGTATCTGAGCGCGCCCGATCGCAAGCACGCGCGCGTGCTCTCGCGCGCGATCTTCGCGATGCGCGAGGCCTTCGATGGCGGCGAGACATCGGCCGCCGCGCTCGAGCGACTCGGCGGTGCAGTGGTGGCGGCCGAGCCCGAGGTAACGCTCGAGTATCTCGCGGTGATGCATGCGGAGACGCTCGAACCTGCACCCGCAGCGGCCGCGGGGAGCATCGTTGCAATCGCCGCACGCGTCGGCACCACCCGTCTCATCGACAACATCATCCTCGGCGCACCGGATCCAGCGGGATGAGGGTCGAGGAGCTCGCGCTACCGCCGTGGGCAGTCGCGTCGCCCCGGCGCCGGACGCACATGAATCGTGTCATGGGGCTCGCGCTCGAGTGGGCCGATGCGATGCACGTGGACAAGGCGACGCGCGATGCGTGGCGCGATGCGGCGCAGTGGCACGACCTGCTCCGTGATGCCGGGGAGCCGGAGCTGCGGGCAATCGTCCCTCACCTCGATTGGCCTGCATCCGCGCTGCACGGGCCGGCAGCCGCGGCGAAGCTCGCCGAGGATGGAGAGCGCCGAGCCGATGTGCTCGACGCGATCTTCTGGCACACGATCGGGAAGGCGAAGTGGGTGCGGACGGGGCGCATGCTCTACATGGCCGATTATCTCGAGCCCGGCAGGACATTCGCGCGGAGAGAACGCGCGCGCCTCGCGGCGAACGTCCCCGACGATTTCGAGGGCACCTTCCGCGCTGTCGTGCGGCTCAGGCTCGGCGACAAGATCGCGTCGGGCGACAGGCTGCGTGTCGAGACGGCTGAGCTCTGGGAGAGCGTACGGTGAATACCCGCGCGCTCGTAATCGGCGGATCTGCGCTCGCGCTAGTACTGATCGCGGGCGTGATGTTGAGCGCACGCGGAGCTCGAAAGGGCGAGCTTTCGCCGGCACCGCAGTCCGCTTCGCGAAGCGGGACGGCTACCAGCGCAGCATCGCTTCCGGATCCAAAGTGGGCGAAGGGCCAGCGCATCACCGTCGAGGTTCTCAACGCGACGAGAGTCCGCGGGCTGGCACGGCGAGCCGCGCTCACGCTGCGCGATCAGGGCTTCGACGTCGTGTCGACAGGAACGAATCGCGAGCAGTTCGATACGACGCAGGTGCTCGATCGTACGGGACACCGCGACTGGGCGGCGCTGGCGGCGAGGTCAATGGGCGGGGGCACGGTGCTCGTGCGCCCCGACAGCTCACGCGAGGTTGACCTGACTGTGCTCATTGGGACGACGTGGCGCCCCCCGTCCCAGCCGTTCTACCCGTAGCTGCCCGCACGCGGCGGCGATATCCTTGCCGCGGCTCTTCCGCACCGCCACCTCGACACCCGCCTCGCGCAGCGCGCGCGCGAAGCTCGAGATGCGCTCGCTCGGAGATCCCTTGAATTCAAGGGATCCTCCCTCGTGCAGCGGAATCAGGTTCACGAACGCGCGGCAGTCGCGCGCGAGCGCCGCCAGCTTGCGCGCATGATCGGGCGAGTCGTTGACGTCGCCGAGCATGACGTACTCGAAGGTGACGCGCCGGTCGAATGTCTTCGCCTGGGCGATGACGTCGGCGAGCGGATACTTGATGTTCACCGGCATGAGCTCGCGGCGCAGCTCGTCCGATGGCGCGTGAATCGAGATCGCGAGGCGGAACTGCTCGGGGCGCTCGCCAAGGGCGACGATGCCGGGGAGCACGCCGACGGTCGATACGGTGATATGGCGCGCGCCGATGCCCATTCCCTGCGGGCTGTTCAGGATCGTGAGCGCTGTGTCGACGGCGGGCCAGTTCATCATCGGCTCGCCCATTCCCATGAACACGACGTTTGTCACCGCGATCGGCGGATCGAGCAGCGCCATCTCGCGTACCTGCGCCGCGATCTCCCAGGCGCCGAGGTTGCGCTGGAAGCCCATCCGTCCGGTGGCGCAGAAGGCGCACTGGAGTGCACACCCGGCCTGCGACGAGATGCAGAGCGTCAGCCGACCGCCATCGGGGATCGCGACGGTTTCGATCTCCTGGCCTTCGGGGAGCCTGAAGAGAAATTTCTCGGTGCCGTCCGCCGATGTCTGCCGCGCGATCATCTCGAGTCGCGGGATCGCGAAGCTCGAGGCGAGCTTTTCTCGCAGCGCCAGCGGCAGCGCCGTCATCTCGGCGAAGCCGGCGACGGGACGCTCCCAGAGATGCCGAACGACCTGCGCGGCTCGATACGCGGGCTCGCCGGTCGCGGCCGCGTACTCCCGCAGCCGAGCGAGCGCGTCGGCGGGAGTGAGGTCGAGCAGATTGATCGGAGCGGTCATCGGGCAGGCGTCTGGGTTGGTGAAGCCGTGACAACGGCACCACCGTGCCTCCAATCTAACGGTTTTGGAAGCGCGGTGCTCCCGACGCCCACCTCCTAGGCCACGCGAACTACGGCACAATAACTCGCTGTCTCGCATATAGATATGAAGCCCACCCACTGACGAGCGCAGGGGTTCGGCGCTTCCAGAGGAGGGGCGTCGGTGGTAGCTTTCACTACACATTGACTACCATTTCCGAGCCCTCGGTCGCGTGACTCTCCCGCGCTGGCTGCCGCCCCTCATCTGGGCGGCTTTTATTCTCATTCTGACTTCCATTCCCGGTTCCGACATTCCGACGTTGCCATTTCGGAATTTCGACAAGGTCGTGCACCTTACGATCTATGGTGTTCTCGGATGGCTGACGGTCCGGGCGTGGGCGGGCGGGTCACGCGCGACGGCAGCAGCGCTCGCGGCGGTCGCCCTGGTCTCTTGCTTCGGCGCGATCGACGAATGGCATCAACAATACATTCCACAACGGTCGATGGATTTAATGGATTGGGCAGCGGATACGGCTGGTGCGACGATTGGAGCGCTGGTGGCTTTCGCGACCACGCGCGCGCGGGTGGGCGCGTGAGCGAAGGGCTGTCTCTCGCGACGTCCGTTCGGTCGCATCTCGGCGGTGAGCTCCGGAGCGCCGACGTCGGCTCACGCGTGACGCTCGGCGGCTGGGTCCAGCGCCAGCGTGCGCTCGGCGGAATCGTGTTCCTCGACCTGCGCGACCGCGCGGGCGTGATTCAGGTGTCATTCGATCCGAAGTTCGCCGACGCAGACGCCATCCGCATGGCCGGGGACGTCGGGCGTGAGAGCGTCGTGCTCATCGAGGGTGAGGTCGTCGCGCGTCCGGAAGGCGGTCGTAATGCGGAGCTGGCAACGGGCGACGTCGAGGTAAAAGCCGTGACCATGCGGGTAGTCGGGCCAGCCGAAACGCCTGCCATCCCGGTGACGCTCGGCAAGGGCGAGTCGCTGCCATCCGAGGAGCTGCGCCTTCGCCACCGGTATCTCGATCTGCGCCGCCCCGAGCTCCAGGCGAACATCGTGCTCCGCCACCGGCTCATGCAGGTGACGCGGCGGCATCTAAGCGAACGCGGCTTCCTGGAGATCGAGACGCCGATCCTCACCAAGCCTACACCCGAGGGAGCGCGCGACTATCTGGTGCCGAGCCGCGTGAGCGCGGGCGAGTTCTACGCGCTGCCGCAGTCGCCGCAGCTCTACAAGCAGCTGCTGATGATCGCGGGCTTCGACCGCTACTTCCAGATCGCGCGCTGCTTCCGTGACGAGGATCTCCGCGCCGATCGCCAGCCCGAGTTCACGCAGATCGACATCGAGGCCTCGTTCATTGCCGCGCAGGACATCTACACGCTGGCCGAGGGGCTGATCGCGGCGCTGTGGAAGGAGGCAGGGGTCACGATTCCGATCCCGTTCCCGCGGATGAGCTACGCGGACGCGGTCGAGAAGTACGGCACCGATCGACCCGACCTTCGCTATGGGCTCGAGCTCTTCGACGCAACGGAGGCATTTCGCGGAGCGAACTTCGGGATCACCAAAGGCGCGATCGAGAGTGGAGGCCGCATTCGTGGACTGCGCATTCCGGGCGGCGCTGTCCTCTCGCGCAAACAGGTCGACGATCTCGAGGCGCTCGCGAGGGGCGCAGGCGCCGCGGGGATGCTCCGCCTCAAGCGCGAGAAGGGTGAGCTCACGGGCCCTCCGGCAAAATTCCTCTCGCCGGAGCAGGGCGCGATGCTCGGCATCGAGGAGGGCGAGCTCTGTCTCCTCGTCGCGGCGCCTGATCGCGTTTCTTCGCCCGCGCTCGATCGCGTGCGGCAGGAGGTTGCGAAGGTGATGAAGAGGGTACCCGAGAAAACGCTGAGCTTTCTCTGGGTGCTCGACTTTCCGCTCTTCGAAAAGGATGCAACCACCGGCGCGCTCGGTGCGGTGCATCATCCCTTCACGTCGCCGCACCCCGACGACGTCGCGCTGCTGAGCAGTGCACCGGAGAAGGCGCGCGCAGTGGCCTACGATGTCGTGCTCAACGGCACGGAGCTCGGCGGGGGCAGCATCCGAATCGCCGATCCCGATGTGCAGCGGCGCATGTTCAACCTGCTCGCGATCGACGACGAGACGGCGCAGCAGCGCTTCGGATTTTTACTCGAGGGACTTCGCTCCGGCGCGCCACCCCACGGCGGCATTGCACTCGGCTTCGATCGAATCGCGATGCTGCTGTCGGGCGCGACGTCGCTGCGCGATGTCATTGCATTCCCGAAGACCACGGCGGCGCGCGCGCTGTTCGAAGGCGCGCCGACGCCGGTGGCGGCCGAGGACTTGCGGGACCTACACATCAGACTGGAAGACGAGGGAACGCGATGAGCGACGATCACCTCACCCAGCGCCTGAATGCCGAGGGCGCTGATCTTCTCACGCTGGCCGGAGTGAACGACTCGAATCTCGTCGCGCTCTCGCGCATCACGGGTGTTCGTGTCTCGCTGCGGGGCGACTCGCTGTCACTCACGGGCCCGGGCGATGCGGTCGAACGCGCAACGCCGGTGGCGCAGCGCATGCTCGACGCGGCGCGCCAGCGCATCGATCTGACGCCTGACGACGTCATGCGCATGAGCGAGGATCACGGCGACCCAGGCGGCAACGGCGGGCCGGCGGGAGAGATGCGCCTCGCCCTTCCTGGGATGCGTCGGATCATCCAGCCGAAAACGACCGGGCAGGCCGAGTACATGAAGCTGATCGCCGACAACGACATCGTCGTCGGCATCGGGCCGGCGGGAACGGGGAAAACCTATCTCGCGGTCGCGATGGCGGTGGATGCGCTCGCGCGGAAGCGCGTTCGGCGCATCGTGCTCGCGCGCCCCGCCGTCGAAGCGGGCGAGAGCCTGGGCTTTCTCCCGGGCGACATGCAGGCGAAGGTCGACCCGTATCTGCGTCCGTTGTACGACGCGCTCGACGATATGATGCCCGCTGAGCGCGTGCAGAAAGCGCTCGAGTCGCGCACCATCGAGATCGCGCCGCTCGCGTACATGCGCGGGCGCACGCTCGCTGATGCGTTCGTGATCCTCGACGAATCGCAGAACGCGACCACTGCGCAGATGAAGATGTTCCTCACACGACTCGGCGTGAACTCGAAGGCGGTCATTACCGGCGACAAGACACAGATCGATCTGCCGCAGCGCGAGCAGTCGGGACTGATCGAGGTCGAGCGCATACTGAAGGGCATCGAAGGGATCGGGTTTCACTACCTCAGCGAGGCAGACGTCGTCCGTCACCGGCTGGTGCGGGACATCATCAAGGCGTACGCTCGCGACTCGGGATTGGAGTAGCGCGCGGATGGACGCGCGCGTTGCGCAAGCGGGGAGCATGACGATCGCGCCGGACACCGGGCACGAGCGCTTTGCGCTGCACGCGCCACGCGTGGGGCTGCTGCTGGTGGTCGCGCTCGTGACGTACCTGCTGTTCCCGACCAGCGCCGCGGTCGATTCACCGATATTCGAGATCGGCTCGGTCGCGACGGAGAACGTCATTGCCCCGTTCGCGTTCACCGTCCCCAAGTCGAGCGCGGATCTCCGCAACGAGCGGGAAGAGCTCGCGCGCTCCGCGAAGCCGATCTTCGTCTACTCCTCGGCTGCGCTCGACTCATCGCAGCAGCAGCTTTCGATGCTCATGCGCGCGATCGGCGCGGCTGCCGACTCCGCGGGGAAGCGCAATGAGGGCGCAGCCGCGATGCACGCGGCGATGGAGCACGGCCTCGCCATCACGGCGGCGGAGGGCGCATACCTCGCACAACCTGATCGCAGGCGCGCGCTCCAGGACGCGGTGCATCGGGCATACGCGAAGTGGCTGCCGCAGGGAATCGCGGCATCCGGCGCGCTCGATGACGTGCAGGGCGAAATGCTCGTGCGCCGAGGCAACGAGGAGCGCAATCTACTCGCCGACAGCGTGCTCACGCTCGGATCGCTGCTCAAGCGCTCGCGATCGCTGCAGCCGGATCCCAATTCGTCGATCGCGGATGGGCTGTACCTCAAGCTGCTGAGCGGGCTTCTTCATCCGACGATTCTTCCGGATCCGCTCGCCACCGAGCAGCGGCGTGATGAC
Source organism: Gemmatimonadaceae bacterium (assembly GCA_013697785.1). Classification (GTDB taxonomy): domain Bacteria; phylum Gemmatimonadota; class Gemmatimonadetes; order Gemmatimonadales; family Gemmatimonadaceae; genus FEN-1250. Next base: position 13,094 of record JACCWE010000103.1, on the reverse strand, counting down.
CTGCGCAAGTCGGTCGATCTCAATCGCTACGCCGTGCGCGCTGGCGAGAAGATCGTTGGCGAGCATGAAGTGGTGGGGCGCGCGGAATTCGACAAGATGCACGCCATGCACGACGCCGTGCAGTCGATCGTCGGTGGGGACCGCGCCTTCCGGCGCGTGCTCGGCGGCGTCGCCTACAACGCCCTCGTGCTCGCGATCTTCGGGATCGCGATCCTCGTGTTCCGGCCGGCGCTCTATCGCTCGATGCGGGCGCTCGTGCTCTTCGCTGCGGTGTTCATGCTGGTGCTCGTCGTCGCCGCGGTGGGCGCGCAGTGGCAGCCCGTGCGTCCGGAGCTGGTCCCGGTCGCGATCGCTGCGATCATCATCAGCATGCTCTTCGATACGCGGATCAGCATGATCGCGGCGATGATCCTCGCCGTGCTCGCCGGAGGACAAAGCGTCTATCGCGGGACGAACGCACTATTCCTCAATCTGATCGGAGGTGCGGCGGCCGCGATCAGCATGCGGACGGTGCTCAGGCGCGAGGAAGGGTATCGCTACGTCATCACGATTGCCGCCGCCTACTTCTTCGCCGCAGTCACGCTGGGCCTCACCCTCGGCTGGACGACGCGCCAAATCGGCGTGAGCGCCGGCTTCGGCGTCCTCAACGCATTCGTCTCGGTGGTGCTCGCGATGTTCCTGATGCCGCTGGCCGAGCGTGTGACGGGCGTGACGACGGCGCTGACTCTCGTGGAGTGGTCCGATCTCAACCGCCCGCTGCTGCGCCGCCTCAGCCTCGAGGCCCCGGGCACGTACGCGCACACGATTGCGATGGCGAATCTTGTCGAGGCGGCGTGCAATGCCATCGGCGCCGATGGGCTTCTTGGCCGCGTCGGTACCTACTATCACGACATCGGCAAGCTCGCGAAACCGCAGTACTTCGTCGAGAATCAGGCGGGTGGCCGGAATCCGCACGACTATCTGAAGCCGGGAACGAGCGCGACGATCATCCGGAATCACATTCAGGAAGGGATCGAGCTCGCCACCGAGTATCACCTCCCGGCATCGATCGCGGCCTTCATCCCCGAGCATCACGGCACCGGTCACATTACGTATTTCGAGGAGAAGGCGCGCGCTGACGACGGCACTCCCGCGTCGGACGTCGCGAATTACATCTATCCCGGCCCGCGGCCACAGAGCGCCGAGACCGCGATCTGCATGCTCGCGGATGGGGTAGAGGCGTCGGTTCGGGTGCTGCAGGATCCCACGCCGCAGCGCGTGCGTGAGGTGATCGATCACATCACGAAGCAGCGTGTGGACCAGGGGCAGCTCGCCGAAGCGCCCCTCACGCTGCGCGACATCGATCTGATCAAGGCCGAGTTCGTGCGCATCTACTCGAGCATGAACCACGCGCGCATCGACTATCCCGCCGCGAGCGGTGGCGTGACTTCCGAGTTCGCATCCGTATGAGTGTGAGCATTTACGTGAACGCGGGCGATGTGCGCGTCGGACTGTCGGCGGCTCGTGCGGAGGCGGTCGCGCGCGCGGCGCTCGCGGGCGAGCGCGTGCGCGACGCGATGCTCTCGATCACCTTCGTGAGCAACGCCGCGATGGCGCGGCTCAACGCTCGCCACCTCGGCCACAGGGGCGCGACGGATGTGATCTCCTTCGGCTTCGCGGGCTCGGGACGAAGGTCACCGGTCGTGGGAGACATCTACATCGCACCCGCGGTTGCACGCGCCAACGCAATCGAGAACGGTGTGCCGATTCGCGAGGAGCTCGCGAGGCTCGTCGTGCACGGTACCCTACACGTGCTCGGCTACGACCATCCGGATGCAGATGCGCGCACCAGGTCGCCGATGTGGAAGCGGCAGGAACGCATCCTCGCGCGCGTCATGGCGTCCGCATGATTCTCGCGTGGCTGGTCTCGACACTTTCGTTGGTGCTCGCCGCCGCCTGCGCGATCGCCGACGGCGCGCTGCTCACCGCCAGCCGCGACGGACAGTCGCGCGAGGGAAGCACCCTTCCGCACGGCGACGCGCGCGAGCGAACGCATCGTGCACTCTCGATCGCGCGCCTCTTCGCTCAGATCTCTTCGGCCGCTGCCTTCGCGATCGCGGCGAACCTCGTGGAGCGGCCCATGCCGCTGGCGATCGCCCTTGGTGTCGTCGGCGTGCTCCTCATCCTCGTGCTGGGAGAAATCCTGCCGCGCGAGATCGGCGACCTCGTCGGCTCACCGGTGCTTTCCGCATTCTCTCTCTTCATCTCGGTGCTCGAGCTGGTGATGAACCCGCTCGTGATCATCGGCGCCGCGATCGACGGAATGCTCGGCCGACTCCTTCCGGCTCCGCCGATCAGCGACGATCGACTGTCGCCCACGTCGCCGCTTCGCGACGTCGTTGCGCACGGGCCGCAGACGCCGCGCGAGCAGCGCGCGATCCTCAAGCGGGTCTTCTCGCTCGGTGATACCGAGGTACAGGAAGTGATGGTTCCGCGCGTCGACATCATCGGGGTCGAGCGAGCGATGCCATGGTCCGAGGTCGTGGATCGCGTGCGCAGCTCGCAGCACGCGCGCCTGCCCGTCTACGATGATACGCTCGATCACGTGATCGGAATTCTCTACGCGAAGGATCTGCTCGCGGCGGTGATCTCGGACGAAGAGCCCGCTGAAGGGTGGTCGTCCCTCGTGCGGCCGGCGTCGTTCATCCCCGAGAGCAAGGCGATCGATTCGCAGCTCCGTGACTTCAAGTCCACGCGCTCGCACATCGCGATCGTCGTCGATGAGTACGGCGGCACCGCAGGGCTGCTCACCATCGAGGACATCCTCGAGGAGATCGTCGGCGACATTCGCGACGAGAACGACTGGGAGGAGCCGCCGATCGTGGCCGAGGCGAACACGCGCTTCTGGGTATCGGGGCGAGTGACGCTCGACGAGCTCTCCGAGGCGCTCGGCGAGCACTTCGAGGACAAGGACATCACTACGGTTGGCGGCTTGATTTTCCAGCGGCTCGGACGCGTGCCGCGTGCTGGCGAGTCGCTCACGATGCGCGGGTTCCGTGTGGTCGTCGAGCGCGTGATTCGCCGGCGCATCGACCGCCTTTACTTCGAACGGCTCGAGGCTGCGACAGTGGGCACTCGATGATCTGGCTCCTTGCGCTGCTCCTCCTGCTCGCGGCACTCCTCACCGCCGCGGCAACGGCGCTGCGGTCCGCGAGCCGACTCTGGCTCCGCGACTGGGTAGAGCAGCAGCTCACGGGGAAGGTGACTGCCGAGGCGTATCTCGAGCGGCTGCACGAGCTCCTGGCAGCGTCGGTGAGCGCGAGCGCTTTCGTGATGATCTGCGCCGGGATCACGATCGGAACGCAGCCCGACGCGGATCCGCTGGCGGCGATTCTCGCGATCGTGCTCTTCGGGCTCGCGGTGCTGGTGTTCGGCCAGCTCTTCCCTCGCGCACTCGCGCGCCGATGGTCGTCGAAGCTCGTGCCGGTTCTGCTCCCGACGCTGCGCGGCACGTCGGCGATGCTCTCGCCGCTGCAGCGCGCGGCAGGCGCCGTTGCCGCGGCCGGTGCGCGCCCGGGCACCACCGAGCAGTCGCGCAGGGAAGGGTTCGAGGAGCTTCTCCGCGAAGGCGAGCTCGAAGGGATTGGCGAGCGCGAAGAGATCGACATCATCACAGGCGTCGTGCAATTCGGCGAGCGCGTCCTTCGCGATGTGATGACTCCGCGCACCGCGGTCTTCGCGGTCGACATCGCGCTCTCGCCGCTCGAGATGGCGGCGGTGATCGCGAGCTCGGGATACAGCCGCGTGCCGGTCTATCGCGAGTCGCTCGATGAGATCGTCGGCGTCGTGCACGTCTTCGACGTCTTCCGCGACGGTGGCGAGCGTATGGCGCCGCTGCGCGCGGTTCCGCACGCCCCGGCGACGAAGCGTGTGAGCGAGATGCTCTTCGAGATGCTGCGCGGGCAGTTTCATCTCGCGGTCGTCCTCGACGAATTCGGAGGTACCGCCGGGATCGTGACTCTCGAGGATCTGCTCGAGGAGCTCGTCGGCGACATTCACGACGAGCACGACGAGCCCGCGGTCGTCGAGGTCGGACACTCCCGCCACGCGATCGTGATCGACGCGTCGATCCCCGCCGGCGATGCCGCGTCGCGTTTCGAGGCGATGCTCCCCGATTGGGTCGAGGATCGATCGCAGCCCTTGGCCGGTCTCCTCGTCCGCGCGCTCGGACGCATTCCGGTCGTTGGCGAGCGCTTCACCCTCGGCACGCTCGAGCTCACGATCGTGCGCGCGACGAACACGCGCATCCAGCGTATTCTCGCGCAGCACGCGGACACCGTGCCCGCAGTCGAGCTCCTGGCGCCGCAGTGAGCACCACCGCCAGGGCGACGTTCCCCGGGCACGCAAAGCTCCTCGAGGAATTCGCGGCGCGTCGCCCCTCGGCGCTCGCGCGCGCGATCAGCATCGTCGAGAATCGCCGCGCCGGCGCGGCGCAGCTCCTCGCTGCACTTCATCCGAAGCTCGGGCGCGCACGACGCATCGGCATCACTGGCCCACCCGGCGCCGGGAAATCGACGCTCACGACGCGACTCGCCGAGCACTATCGGAAGCTCGGCCTCACAGTCGGGATCATCGCCGTCGATCCGACGTCGCCCTTCACCGGCGGAGCGCTCCTCGGCGATCGCATTCGCATGGAGTCCGTCGCGCTCGACAGCGGGATCTTCATTCGCTCGATGGCCACGCGCGGCGCGCTCGGCGGGCTCGCGGCCGCAACGCGCGATGTGTGCGACGTGCTCGATGCATACGGCTTCGACCGACTGCTCGTCGAGACGGTCGGCGTCGGGCAGAGCGAGCTCGATGTGGCACGTACCGCGGACACGAGCGTGCTCGTCATCGTACCGGAGTCCGGAGACTCGATCCAGACGCTCAAAGCCGGCCTCATGGAAGCAGCCGATCTGTTCGTCGTCAACAAGGCGGACCGGCCGGGCGCCGATCGCATGCGGCACGAAATGAAGCTGATGCTCGGGCTTCGCATGGGGCAGCTGGCGCGGAACCTGCCGGCGCACCATGGCGTCGACCTCGCGCACGTGAGCAGGAAGGCGCGCGCCGAGCGTCAGGCTCCGGGGGAAAACAATGAAGCATTGTGGGTCCCGCCGGCGCTCGCGACGAGCGCGGAGCGCGGCGAGGGGATCGAGGAGCTCGCGACCGCGCTCGATGCGCACTTTGATTACCTTGAGAAGAGCGGGACGCTGTCGTCGCGCCGCCGTTCGAGGCTTCGTGATCGCGTGGTCGAGGGCGTGGATCGCGAGCTTCACGAACGCATCTGGAACGATCGCTCGCTCACGGCACGACTCGAATCGCTGCTTCCCGATGTCGAAAATGGACGCACGACGCCACTTGCCGCATCCGAGGAGCTGGTCGCGCAGGTCGCAACGCTTCTCTCGCATTCCCGTTCGACGAACAGTGAGAGTGAGGTAGCATGACGACAGTCGATCCGCAGCTCGATTCGCAGCGCTCGCAGGACGAAGAGCTCGCGCGCTTGCGCACCGAAGTCGCCGAGTGGCGCGCGAAGTTCGCCGCGAACAAGACACGGGATCTCGCCTTCGTGAACTCGGGCGGCGAAGTACCGGCGCTGTTCACCCAGCTCGATGTCGAGAGCGACACCGACGGGTCGCTCCCCGGATCGTTCCCGTACACGCGCGGTATCCACCCCACCGGCTATCGAGGCCGCCTCTGGACGATGCGGCAGTTCGCGGGATTCGGCAGCGCGCACGACACGAACGCGCGGTACAAGTTTCTGTTATCGCAAGGGCAGACCGGACTCTCGGTCGCCTTCGACTTCCCCACCCTTATGGGATACGACTCCGATCACCCTCGCTCCGAGGGCGAGGTGGGGAAGTGCGGAGTCGCGATCTCGAGTCTCGCCGACATGGAGACGCTTTTCGACGGCATTCCGCTTGACCAGGTCTCGACGTCGATGACGATCAATGGTCCCGCGATCATTCTCTACTGCTTCTACATCGCGGCGGCAGAGAAGAAGGGAATCGATGCGTCGAAGCTTCAGGGGACGATTCAGAACGACATTCTCAAGGAGTACATGGCCCAGCACGCGTGGGTCTATCCGATCGAGCCCGCGCTGCGCCTGATCGTCGACGGCTTCGAGTGGAGCGCCGAGCACGCGCCCAAGTGGAACACGATCTCGATCTCCGGCTACCACATTCGCGAGGCTGGCTCAACGGCTGCACAGGAGCTGGCGTTCACTCTCGCCGACGGCTTCACCTACGTCGAGCGCGGCGTCGCGCGCGGCCTCGCGGTCGACGATTTCGCGCCGCGGCTTTCGTTCTTCTGGGACATTCACAACGACTTCTTCGAGGAGATCGCGAAGCTCCGCGCCGCGCGTCGCATCTGGGCGCGCCACATGCGCGATCGATTCGGCGCGAAGGACCCGCGCTCGTGGGCGATGCGCTTCCACTCGCAGACCGCCGGTGTCACGCTCACTGCCGCGCAGCCGATGAACAACGTCGTCCGCGTCGCGTATCAGGCGATGGCCGCAGCGCTCGGCGGCACGCAGTCGCTGCACACGAACTCCATGGACGAGACGCTCGCGCTCCCGACTGAGCACTCGGTGCAGGTCGCGCTCCGCACGCAGCAGATCCTCGCCTTCGAGAGTGGAGTGCCCAACGTCATCGATCCGCTCGGCGGCTCGTACTATGTGGAGGCGCTCACCGACAAGCTCGAGGCGGAGGCCGAGTCGCTGTTCGAAGAGATCGATCGCGCGGGCGGAGTGGTTCGCGCACTCGAGACCGGCTGGTTCCAACGCCGTATCGCGGAGTCGGCGGCGAGGCAGCAGTGGGAGATCGAGCAGCATCGCCGCATCATCGTCGGCGTCAACGATTTTATCGTCGAGAACGACGAGCTCACGATCCCGCTGCTCAAGATCGGCGACACGGAGCGCGAGCAGCGCACGCGGCTCGCCGAGCTGCGATCCACGCGCGACAGCGATCTCGTGGCGCGCCATCTCGAGGCGCTCAAGTCGGCCGCGCGCACCACGGAGAATCTCGTCCCGCACATCCTCGACTGCGCCCGCGCGTACTGCACGCTCTACGAGATTCGCGCCGCGATGGAAGAGGTCTTCGGCGCGTATCGCGAGCCGGTTTTCTTTTGACCGCTCGGATGCGCCGCCCGAAAGAGTGGTGGGAGTCGTATTTCGACGCGCAATACCTGCTGGAATACGAGCCGATCTTTTCGCCGGCGCGAGATCGCGCCGACGTTTCCAGGCTGATCGAAATCCTCGGACTTCCGACCGGCGAGCGCCTCCTCGACGTTCCGTGCGGCCAGGGACGTCATGCGCATCTGCTCGCCGAGAGCGGTTTCGACGTGACGGGACTCGACTACTCGAAGCACCTGCTCGACGTGGCGCGCGAGCGCGGCACCGCCTCCAGTCTGCGCTACGTCGAAGGCGACATGCGCGCACTTCCGGCGAAGTGGACCAGTCGCTTCGCGGCGGTGCTCAATCTGTTCACGAGCTTCGGCTTCTTCCTGGATCCCATGGATGATGTCAGAGTGATCCGCGAGTTCGCGCGCGTGCTGCGGCCGGGCGGCGTGCTCGTATGGCACGGCGGAAGCCGCGACGGCGTGATGGCGAAATTCCTCTCGCGCGATTGGTGGAAGTCCGAGGACGGCACCATGATCGCGCATGAGCGTAGCTTCGATCCGCTCTCGGGCATCCTTACGATTCGCTCGCACTGGAACGGGGAAAAGACGAGCGGCGACCGCGAGCATCGTATTCGCCTCTATACGGCGTCCCGCCTGGCCGAAATTTGCCAGTCGGCGGGGCTGATAGTCGAGGAGGCGTTCGACGGCTGGTCCAGTGCGCCGCTCTCGCGCCGATCCTCCGAAATGGTACTCGTCGCCCGCAAGAGCTAGTTGGCGGCCCCGCGGATCCCACGATAACTTCATGACATGCGCCCAATCCGCGTACTGATCGCCAAGCCCGGCCTCGATGGTCACGATCGAGGCGCCAAGGTCGTCGCCGCAGCGCTGCGCGATGCCGGCATGGAAGTCATCTACACCGGCTTGCACCAGACACCGGAGATGATCGCGACGGCGGCCATCCAGGAGGATGTCGACGTCATCGGTCTCTCGATCCTCAGTGGTGCGCACATGACGCTCTTCCCCCGCGTGCTCGCCCTCGTGCGCGAGCAGGGCCGAGACGACATCCTCATCACCGGCGGCGGCATTCTTCCCGCCGAGGACATCGAGGCGCTCCAAAAGCAGGGAATCGGCCGGCTCTTCGGCCCCGGCACCGCCACCACCGATCTGATCACGTACATTCGCGAGTGGTTCGCCGAGCGCCAGCAGCAGGAGGCGTGATGTCTCGGCTCGGCCAGCTCTCCAGCGAGCTTCGCGTGCTGGAGGCCAAGCTCCGCGAAGGTGGCGGCAAATCCAAAACCGATCGCCAGCACTCGCAGGGGAAGCTCACCGCGCGCGAGCGAATCGATCTCCTCGCCGACGCAGACTCGCGCTTTCTCGAGATCGGACTTCTCCTCGCTTACGACAAGTACGATGGCCAGGCGCCCGCTGCCGGCGTGGTCACCGGACTCGTGATGGTGAATGGGCGGGAGTGCGTCGTCGTCGCGAATGACGCGACGGTGAAGGCGGGATCGTGGTGGCCCGAGACCATCCAGAAGATTCTGCGAGCTCAGGAGATCGCGATGCGCTGCCGCATCCCGATCGTGTATCTCGTCGACTCGTCCGGCGTCAACCTCCCATATCAGGGCGGCGTGTTCCCCGGGCAGTACGGCGCGAGTCGTATCTTCTACTATAACTCCATCATGCGCCGCTACCTGCGCATTCCGCAGTTCTCGGCCGTCATGGGTCCGTGCATTGCGGGGGGCGCCTATCTCCCCGCGCTCTCCGACGTGATCCTGATGGTCGAAGGCACGTCCTTCATGGGGCTCGGCGGTCCGAATCTGGTGAAGGGCGCAACCGGACAGGTGATCGACTCGGAGTCGCTCGGCGGCGCGAGCACGCATACCGAGACGTCGGGGGTCGCGCACTATAAGGTGGCGGATGACCAGGCGTGCATCACGAAGCTCCGCGAGCTGATCGACCGGCTCCCGGTTACCAACGACACGAAGCGTCCCGGCGCCAATGCGCATGCGTCGGCCGCGTCGCTCGACGGGATTCTCCCCGCAGATCATCGCATGTCGTACGACATGCACACGCTGCTCCGCGCGATCGTCGACGATGGCAAGCTCGATGAGATGCAGGGAGAGCTCGCGAAGGAGATGATCTGCGGCGATGCGAGCATCGATGGAATTCCCGTCGGAATCATCGCGAATCAGCGCGGTCTCGTGAAGGGTCGTGCCGGTGAGCGCCCGCGCTTTGGCGGAATCATCTACGCCGAGAGCGCGGAAAAAGTCGCGTACTTCATCGATCGCTGTGATCGCCAGGGCATACCGCTGCTCTTCGTGCAGGATGTGTCGGGGTTCATGGTCGGCCCCGAGGCCGAGCACGAGGGGATCATTCGCGCGGGCGCGCGCTTCGTCGAGGCAATGGCGACGGCGATCGTTCCGAAGATCACGCTCACTGTGAATCACGCCTCGGGCGCGGGCTACTACGCGATGGCGGGTCAGGGCTTCGACCCCGACTTCGTCTTCAGCTGGCCAACGGGACGCATGGGAGTGATGGAGGGCGAGGCCGCCGTGCAGGCGGTGCACGGGCCGACGCTCGAGGCGAATCGCGCCGCAGGCACGAAGCTCTCGCCCGAGATGGAACAGACCGTCGGCGAGATGCGCAGAGACTACGACGAGCAGCTCGACGCACGCTTCGCTGGAGCGCGCGGCTTCATCGACGCGATCGTATATCCCGAGGAGACGCGCGAGGTGCTCGCCTTCGCGCTTCGCGCAGCGCTCCACAATCGCGGTCCGCACCTCGGCGCTTTCTCGCTTCCCGCGCAGCTGAGCGTGAACGCGTGAGCAGGATCGTTCGGATAGCCGCGGGGCAGGGTTTCTGGGGCGACTGGCTCGAGGCGCCGCGGCGACAGGTGGAAGGCGGTCCGGTCGACTACCTCATGCTCGACTATCTCGCCGAAGTGACGATGTCGATCCTGCAGAAGCAGATGCAACGCGATCCGCTTGCCGGATATGCGCGCGACTTCATCACGCAGATGGAAGGCGTGCTTCCCGCGGTACTCGATGAGCGCGGCGTTCGCGTCGTCGCGAACGCAGGCGGCGTAAACCCTCGCGGCTGCGCCGATGCGCTGCTGGACATGGCGCGCGGACTGAATAGGCACGAGAGGCTCCGGGTGGGGGTGGTGACGGGCGATGATCTCCTCCCGCGCTTCGACTAGCTGATCGATGCCGGCCACGCGATGACGAACATGGACACGGGGGCGCCGCTCTCGACGGTGCGGGACCGCGTGCTCTCGGCCAACGCGTACGTCGGAGCTCCGCCGATCATCGAGGCGCTCGACCGAGGCGCGAATGTCGTGGTCACAGGCCGGTGCACGGACACTGCGTTGATCCTCGCGCCGCTCATGCACGAATTCAAATGGCCCTCCGACGATTGGAATCGCCTCGCATCCGGAATCGTCGCGGGGCACATCGTCGAGTGCGGCGCGCAGTCCACTGGTGGCAACTGCGCGTACGACTGGAGTACGATCCCCGACCTCGAGAACATCGGCTTCCCGATCGTCGAGGTCGCAGAGGACGCATCGTTCGTCGTCACCAAGCACCCCGGCACCGGCGGCCGCGTCGACGTGCACGGCGTGACGGAGCAGCTCGTGTACGAGATGGGCGATCCGAAGCAGTATTTCACGCCTGATGTGATCGCCGACTTCACGACGATCGAAATCGCGGAAGATGGAAAGGATCGCGTGCGCGTGTACGGGGTGCACGGTACGCCGCCGACCGACATGCTCAAGGTGTCGATCGCCTATCGCGATGGCTACAAGGCTGTGGGCACGCTCGTCTACGCATGGCCCGATGTGCTCGCGAAGGCAAAGGAGGCGGACCGCATCATCCGCGCGCGCCTCGACAAGCTCGGGTTGAAGTTCGATCTCATCTACACCGAGTACGTGGGCGCAACCGCGACGCACGGTCCGCTCGCCACGATACCGGACGAGCTTCCCGAGGTGCAGCTTCGCATCGGCGTGCGGGGCAGTGACCGCAAGGCGATCGAGCGCTTCACGCGCGAGATCGCACCGCTCGTGCTCACCGGCCCACCAGGTGTGACGGGCTACGCGGGCGGCCGCCCCAAGGTGGAGGAAGTGGTCGCCTACTGGCCAGCGCTCGTCGACAAGAGCGTGATCGCGCCCAGCGTCAGCATCCTCTCGACATGAAGGTTCGCCTCCTCGACATCGCGCACGCGCGCTCCGGCGACAAGGGCGACACCGCCAACGTCGGCGTCATCGCGCTGCACGACGAATGGTATCCGATACTCGTGCGCTACGTGACGCGCGAGCGCGTGGCCGAGCATTTCAGGGATGTGATCAAGGGAAGGGTCGAGCGCTTCGAGCTCCCCAACCTCTTCGCGCTCAACTTCCTCCTCCATGGCGCGCTGGGCGGCGGCGGCACGGTCACTCTTCGCACCGACGCGCAGGCGAAGGTCTACTCATCGGCGACGCTGCGACTCGTCATCGAGGTTCCCGATGTCGAGGCGAATGCCCTGAAGCTTCCGGAGTACGAGCCGTGATGCGCATTCGCGTCGAAAGCGCAAACGGCGTTGGACGCATCACACTCGCGCGCCCGGAGAAGAAGAACGCACTCGACCTCGCGGCGGCGCGCGAGCTGCGAGAGGCGCTTCGCGGCTTTGCCGCGGATCATGATGTCCGGGTCGTGCTGCTCGCGGCCGACGGCGACGACTTCTGCGCGGGCGCAGATCTCGCCGCGCTCAACGCACTGTTGGATACCGACTCCGCCACTCAACTCGCGGACGCCGAAGCGCTGGGCGATGTCTTTCGCGTGATGCGAGAGATGCCGCAGGTCGTCGTCGCCGCGGTGCGCGGGCGCGCGCTCGCGGGCGGGGCGGGGCTCGCCACCGCGTGCGATATCGTCATAGCGCACGAGGGCGCGCGATTCGGCTATCCGGAGGTACGCGTCGGCTTCGTGCCGGCGATGGTGATGGCAATCCTGCATCGGCTCGCCGGCGAGAAGCGCGCGTTCGAGCTCGTGGCGACGGGGCGGCAGGTGCATGCGAAGGAGGCATTCGAGCTCGGGCTCGTGAGCCGCGTCATCGCCGCCGCGAATTTCGACGCTGATATCGAGAAATTTGTGAGCGATCTCGCATCCTCACCTGCGGGTGCGCTTCGCACGACCAAACGGCTCTTCTACGACCTCGATGGAATGTCGTTCGACGACGGCATCGCGCTCGCGGCGCGCGTGAATGTCGAAGCTCGGGCGACCGCAGAATTCCGGGAAGGGATTCGGCGCTTCGCTTCGCCCCTTCAAAAGCCATGAGAAGAGTAGATCAGATCAAGTTCGGCATACTTGTGCTCGCTATTGCGATCTGGGCCTGGGGCGCAAAAACCCACGATGAGCGCTTCATGCTCACTGGCATTGGACTAGTGATTGTCGCGTTTGCTTTGAGGCTCATTCCACACAGACGAGACGACGACGGCCTGTAGGGCGCTGAAATAAGACTATTATAACGAAGCTTACCGTATCTATTTGAACATCTGTACGCAACCTTACTGAGGCTCCCGTAGCGTCCGCAAAAGTACAGACATATCAGCGGCGCGCGTCGGAGCATCACTAGGGGGCAGTATGGCAGACTCGAAGCGCCGGAGACGCGCGACTCCTGCGGAAATTCGTCCGGCGGAAGGTGATCGCGACATTCTGGATCAGTACTTCGCCGAGGTCAGCCGTTTCCCGCTACTCACTGCCGATGGCGAGAAAGTTCTCGCGCGGCGAATTCGTGTTGGTGAGCATGATGCGATGGAAGAGCTCGTTCGTCGCAACCTTCGCTTCGTCGTCTCCGTTGCGAAGAAGTATCAGAACCGCGGGATGCCGCTCATCGATTTGATCGGTGAGGGGAACGTCGGACTGATGACCGCCGCGCGAAAGTTCGATCCCGATCAGGGCGTAAAATTCATCTCGTATGCCGTGTGGTGG
>JACCWE010000097.1 GCA_013697785.1 Gemmatimonadaceae bacterium | reverse complement strand
CGTTGTGGTCGCGCGACGTCGAGGCAGAGATCCTGCCGGCCGTGCGACGACTCGGCATCGGATTCGTGGCGTACAGCCCACTCGGCCGAGGATTCTTGTCTGGGGCGATCCGGTCTCGAGCTGATCTGCAACCCGGAGACTGGAGGTTGGAGAATCCGCGCTTTAGCGAGGACGCGGTAAGCGCTGCACGGACCCCATCCTTGCGTGATTCGCAGCTATCGCGAGGATCGCGGGTTCATGTCGGACACCGTCGAGACCTGGAAGAAGCGAGTAGCGAGCTGGCGTGCCAGCGGCGAGACCGCCGAGCAGTTCAGTGAGGGACGACCTTGGTCGCCCAAGACGCTGCGTTGGTACTCGTCACGATTCGGCCGACCAGCGGTTCCGGTCGTGCGCGTCGCCCAGCTGGTTCGATCAAGCACTCCGGTGGATCGTGAGCGCGAGCGCGGCGGCTCGATCGTCATCGAGGCACTCGATGCGCGGCTGCGGATCACGATCGAGGCGGGAGCGGAGCGTGACACGGTGGCGATGGTGCTCGGGACGCTCGTTCCGGAGGCGCGATGATTCCGCGGGGCGTCGAGGTGTACGTCGCGCTCGATCCGATCGATCTGCGGTGGGGCTTTGATCGGCTGTGTGGGGTCGTGGTCGAGCGACTCGGTCGCCAGGCGCGCTCCGGCGCGCTGTTCGTCTTCTTCGGCCGGCGACGCACGGCCGTCAAAGTTCTATTCGCGGACCGCACAGGCATATCCGTGTTTTACAAACGCCTCGACGCCGGCACGTTTCGGATCCCCGAGGCGATGATCGAAGGCGATACGGCGCGCCTGATCGACGAGCGAGCGTTCGATGATCTGATCGACGGGCTCGAGCTCGCAGCTGTTCGTCGTCGCGCGGTGCACTGACTACGAGCAAATTCCGGACCGAGAATCTGATCGAGCGCGCTCGCGTTTCGAGCATTCGGCGCTTGTGCGATCCGATCGTGTGATCAAGATGGTCGTGCGTGTCCCACTCCACGAGCACTTTCGATCCGATCGTCGCCGCACGGATCGCCGCGCTCGAAGCGATCGTCGGCGAGCAGCAGGTGGCGTTGGCGGAGAAACACCTCGCGCTGCAAGCCGAGCGCGAGGCGAGAGAGACGGAGAAAGCCGCGCACGTCGCGACAAAAGCCGATCTCGATCGGCTGCGCGAGGCGTACGACGCGCTGACTCGCGACGTGGAGTTGGCGCGGCGTCGACTTGTCGTCGCCAAGGCGGAGCGCATCGACACCACGCAGCTCGAGCTCGAGTTCGCGACCAAGCTCGCCGAGCTCGATCAGCTGTCACGCAAGGCCGAGGCCGAGATCGGCGAGAAGCCCGAGGGACATGACGGTCGCGAGCGCCCGCGTACGAAGCAGAAGCCGCGCGGTCGTCGCGACCTCCGGCAACTCGATGTCCCCGAAGAGCGCATCGAGCTCCCCGATCCGCTGCTCGAAGGCAAGGCGGCGCGGATCGGCACGGCCGAAGAGAGCATCGGTGTTCGGTGGAAGCGTGGTGGGTTCGTTCGCGTCGTGTTCAACCGCATCAAGTACGACGCAAACAAGCCGGCGATGACCACACCCACCGAGACGCCCGTCGACGTTCCGTCCGACGCACAGACCAATGACGTCGAAACGGCTGCGCGCCCCGCATGCACTCCCGAGGAGCTCGCTGCGCTCGTCGCCTCGGATCCACGGACTGCCGGTGCCGTCATCGTGACCGCGCCGATGCCGCCGCGGCTCATCGAGCGTTCGTACGCGACCCCATCGCTCATCGCGCACATCGCGAGCGACAAGTTCTGCGACGGGCTCCCGCTCCATCGGCAGGAAGATCGGTTCGCTCGCCTCGGTGTGCCGATCGATCGCGGCACGATGTGCCGCTGGCTCGAAGAGGCTGGCGGCAAGGTCGGCGCCACCATCGTCGAGGCGATGCGCAAGGAGGCGCTCGCCAGCGCGCACTGCATCGCCACCGACGCGACCGGCGTTCGCGTTCAGCCCGAGCCGCGCAAGGACAAGCAGAGTCAGCCGTGCCGCCGCGCGCACTTCTTCGTCCAGATCGCCGACGCCGATCATGTCTTTTTCGAGTTCACGCCCCAGGAGACCAGCGAGGTCGTGGACCGGATGTTCGCGGGCTACACCGGGTTCGTACAGGCCGACGCCAAGAGCGTATTCGACGTCCTGTTTCGCGTGGTCGAGGATCGTGATCGGCCCCTCCTCGACGAGCGCGACCCCAAACGCAAGACCGCGTGCGTCGAGGTCGGATGTTGGTCGCATGCGCGCACCAAGTTCTGGGAGGCCGCCGTGGCGACACAAGACGTCGTCGCGCGAGAGGCGCTCGCACGCATCATGCGCATGTTCCACCTCGACGCGATGTGGAAAACCCGACTCCCTGACGTTCGCAAGGACCTGCGCGAACGCTACCTCCGCGCGCACGTCACGTCATTCTTCGCGTTCGTCGAACAGGCGTTCGACGATGCGCAGCACCGTCGCGGCATGCTCCGCTCCGCGTTGGGCTACTGCCGCAATCAAAAGGATGCGCTCGCGCGGTTCCTCGACGACGGCGCGCTCGAGATGACGAACAATCGATCCGAAAGGCAGCTGCGCCGCGTCGCGACCGGGCGCCACGCATGGCTCTTTGTCGGCAGCGACCTGCATGGCGTCACGAGCGGATACTTGATGACGCTCATCGCATCCGCTCGGTTACACAGGCTCGATCCCGAGGTCTATCTCCGCGATGTGTTCTGCCTGTTGCCCCACTGGCCACGCGATCGCTACCTCGAGCTCGCGCCACGCTACTGGCGAATCACACGCGCTCGTTTGCGCCCCGACGAGCTCGAGCGCGAAGTCGGATGGTTCACCATTCCCGAACCGCCGCTGCCGACGATGCCTGCCGTCAACCCGGTGACCGACTCCGTCGAACCCTCCGCGGCGACCGTCAGCCCGTAGCCCACCACGAACACGAAGCACTTTCCACGTTCGTCAAGATGCGGTTGGTGCAGCGGTTACACCGATTTGATCAAAGGCTCTCCGAAGGAGCCACCATGAACGTCAAATATCGCGTCACCCTCGACACAGCGGAGCGCGTCCAACTCGTATCGATGGTGCTTGGGGGCAAGGGCGCGTTTCGACGCCTCAAGCG
>JACCWE010000096.1 GCA_013697785.1 Gemmatimonadaceae bacterium | reverse complement strand
GGCGGTGGCGGTGGAAGCGGCGGTGGCGGTGGAAGCGGCGGAAGCGGCGGTTCCGGAGGCGGAACCGGCACCGGACGCGGGCGCGGTCGCCGGCGCGGCACCGGCTCGCGCACGCCCACCGGCGATTTCGGAATTCCGTTCGGACTCGACGAAGAGGCGGGCGCCGTCACCTGGATGTACGAGCAGGTCGCCGCGTCGGACGCGGTGCCGCTCGTCGAGGCCGATGCCGTCGTGCGCTCGCTCACCGTCGCGATGAAGGGCTCGAGCTCGATGATCATCCCGCTGCTCAGACTCAAGGCGTCCGACCCGTACAACGCGATCCACTCGATCAACGTCGCCGTGCTCACGATGGCGCTCGCCGAATTCCTCGGACTCGGCAGCCGGGATGTGCACGAGTTCGGAATGGCGGCGCTGCTCCACGATCTGGGCATGGCGCGCATTCCGCGCGAGCTCCTGCTCAAGCCGATCGAGCTCACGGTCGAGGAGCGCACGGTCATCGAGCGCCACACGACCGAGGGCGCGCGCATCATCCTCTCGAGCGATCGCCGCCAGGAGCTCGCGGCGTGCGTCGCCTACGAGCATCATCTGCGCCCCGACGGGAGCGGCTATCCGAATCGTCTCTTCCGCCGCCCAACGCACTACGCGAGCAAGCTCGTTCGCGTGTGCAGCGTCTACAACGCGCTCCGCATCGAGCGCGCGCATCGTGCGCCCTATCCTCCCGAGCGCGCGCTGGTGTTCATCGACGAGCGCGCGGGGCGCGAGTTCGAGAGCGACATCGCGACGTCATTCACGTCGATGATGCGCCGTCTCGACTCGCAGATCACCGAGATCGACCGCGACACCCGGATCAAGACCCCGACCGCGTCGCAGATCATCATCCCGGACGACGCGATCCATCACTAGCGTCTAGTGCGCCGGCTGCAGCGCATCGGTCTCCGCCACGTTCGAGTTGCGAATGAAGAGACTCGCGCCGAGCCATGCGGTGAGGAGAGTCGAGAGCGCGAGCGCTATCGGATACCAGACGGGTCCCATGTTCCCCTTCACCGACACGATCACTCCGGCGAGCGAGAGAACGAAGCCGATGGCCGCGCCGATCATCGCGTGGCGCATTGGTGCGTAGGGCGCGAGCCTCGCGGTGACGTAGCTGCCGAGCGTGTCGAAGAGGATGCGGTAGCTGAGTGCGAGCGCGTTGAGCTTCGGATCGTACATCGGCTTCTTCCACGGCGGATACACGTCGAGCATGTGGAGGATCTGGTCGGTGCCGAGGGAGAGAACGAAGACGAGTATGAAGGAAGCGAAAATGGACCAGATGCTCTTCCAGGCCGTCGACTTGCGTGCGCCTGCGGAAGTGGCGGATGTCATGTGTTGGTGTTGGTGGAGGATGAAGCGAGCAGCTCGGCGAGTGCGTCGAAGCTCGCGGTGACACCGCCCGTCATGCCGCTCTCGAGCACGCCGTCGCGAGCTTCCTTCGTGGCGTAGCGCACCGTCTGCGTGAGTGTCGTCTTGCCGCCGCTCTCGACAAACGTGATGGTGCAGATCGCTTCGCCCTCGTACCACGCATCGTCGAACAGCTCGGTGCAGACGATGCGCTCGCCAATCGTGAGCTCGAGGTATACGCCGCGCATTCCGAGCACCATGCCGTCGGTGGCTTGGGTCCAATGCCACCGGTAGGCGCCGCCGATTCTCAGATCGATCGAGCACTCGTCGAGCGACCACGTGTCGAAGGCGCCGAGCCAGCGCTTGAGGTACTCGCACGTGGTGTAGGCATCGAAAACGAGCCTGCGCGGGGCATCGAACACGCGCGCCATCGCGATCTCGCGATCGCTCGGCGTCGTGACTGTGAGGTTGCCGCTGTGCTTCATGCGTGATCTCCTTTCATTTCCTATTTCCTCGTTTCTTAGGGCGAGCGGACTTTTTCTCCTTCGCCTTGAGCTCTTCGAGCAGGTCGTCCAGGCGGAGGAAGGATTTCTCCCAGAACTCGCGATAGCGCTCGAGCCACTCCGTCGCCTCGGCCAGCGGCATCGCCTCGAGCCTGCGGGGGCGGCGCTGGGCGTCGAGTGAATGCGAGATGAGCCCGGCGCGCTCGAGCACTTTGAGGTGCTTCGAGATCGCTGGCTGGCTCATGGCGAACGGCTTCGCGAGCTCGGCCACCGATGCGTCGCCGGACGCGAGCCGCGCGAGGATGGCGCGACGCGTGGGATCGGCGAGGGCGGAGAAGGTGGCGTCGAGGCGCGCGGGGATTATCGTTCCATAACCATATAGTTCCATAACCGAATGGTAATAAATATCTGATTGGCAGTCAAGAGCGCGTTTCGCAGCTCTAACGACGAGTGTGCAAGTCAGGCGGCGGGCGGCGTCTCATCCTCGACCCAGAGGAGACCACTCATGCGCGCCCAAGCCCTGTTTCTGCTCAACCTCGCCCTCCCCGCCTCCCTGTTGGCTCAGGGATGGATCATCCCGCGTCACCCTGACGTGCCCCCGCCCGTGTGCTTCGACAAGTGCCTCGCGCCGCGCCCCGTCGTGCTCGAGCGCACGTCGAGCAACGTCCGCGCGACGCTCGCCGATCATGTGCTCCGCTACGAAGTGGAAGAGACCTTCCGCAACCGCGGGGGCACCGTGCAGGAGGCGGACTACATGTATCCGCTCCCCGCCGGCGCCGCTTTCCAGGAGCTGCAGCTCTCGATCAACGGACAGCTCGTGAGCGGCGAGATCATGGACGCCGGACGCGCGCGATCCACATACGAAGAGATCGTGCGACGCCAGCGTGATCCCGCGCTCGTCGAGTGGATGGGCTACGGACTCCTGCGCGCGCGCATCTTCCCGATCAATCCCGGCGAAGAGAAGCGCGTCGTGCTGCGCTTCCAGGTCATCGCGCCGCGCGAGGGCGATGCCATTCGCGTCGATTATCAGCGCGGGAGCGGGCACACGTTCACCGCCGGTGGCTCGCACGACACACGTGAGTCGTCGTTCTCGCTGCGCTATCCACGGTCGGGGCGCTGCAACGCGTATTCTCCGACGCAGGAGCTGCAGTCGCACTCGAGCGGCAGCGAGTGCACGATCGACGTCGGCGGCGAAGGTGCCGCGGTGACGATTCTGATTCCGGCGCCGAGGAACGATCGCGCGTCGATATCGATGCTGGCGAATGCGGATGGATCGCAGGATGGCTTCGCGCTCATCACGCTGACACCGCCGTCGGCCCAGGCGGCGACGGTGCCGCGCGACATCACCTTCGTGCTCGATGTGTCCGGCTCGATGAGCGGCCGCAAGATGGAGCAGGCGCGCGCCGCCGGACGGCAGCTGCTCGGCACTCTCACGCGCAACGATCGCTTCCGGATGATCGACTTCTCGAGCGATGTCCGCACCTTCCGCGATGACTTCGTCGACGCGACGCCGGCCAATCTCGACGCGGCGCGCAAATATCTCGACCAGCTCCAGGCCAACGGAGGTACGAACATCGATGGTGCGCTCGACCGCGCGCTGTCGCAGCCGCGATATCCGGAAGGCGATGACGACGAGTACGCGGAAGCGCACAGCCACCAGGTACTGTCGCGGATGTCGCTCGTGCTGTTCGTCACCGACGGGGAGCCCACGGTCGGTGAGCGCGAGCCCGCCGCCATCGCGGCGCACGCCGCGCGACTCCGCGGATCACAGCGCGTCTTCACCTTCGGGCTCGGCGCCGACGTGAATGCGCAGCTCATCGAGCAGCTCGCGCTCGAGGGGCATGGCACGGCGCAGTTCGTGCGCCCCGACGAGGATGTCGAGCGCGCGGTTGGTGTGGTCGCATCGCGGCTCACGAGTCCGATTGCGAGCGACCTGCGCGTTAGCGTCCAGTGCAAGGGCTACTTCCGCTGCGCGCACCTCGTCCACTCGCTCCCCGACGGCCCCGTCGATCTGTTCGCGGGGCAGGATCTCGTGCTGCTCACGCGCTATACCGGCAGCGGCTCGGCGCGCCTCAGCTTCGACGGGCGGAGCGCGACCGGCCCGGTGCACTGGGAGAGCAACGTCGACTTCCCCGATCACGATCGCGACAATGCGTTCGTGCCCAGGCTGTGGGCGACGCGCAGAATCGGATGGCTGAGCGCCGCGCGCAGGCAGAACGGCGCATCGCCAGAGGTCGACGACGAGCTGCGCACGCTCGGCGAGCGCTATGGCATTCCGACGGAGCTCACGTCATATCTCGTGCAGGAGCCGCAGCAGGTCGCAACGCCGATTCGCATTCGAGGGATGATCGCGATGCCGCAGAACGCGCAGATGCCGGCGCCCATTCCGGCGGAAGCGCCAAAGGACAAGAGCTTCGAAGCGGCGAGAAAGTCGACGGCGCAGCGCGACGCGCAGTCCGTGGGCGCCATGGACAAGTTGATGATGAGCGGTGTGGTGGTCACCGGGGCGGGCACGACGTCGTCTTCCGAAAAGCCCGGCGCCGCGATGAACGAGGCAAAGCGCGAGGTGCCACGTCGAGCCGACAATCATCTCTTCACGCTTCGCGATGAGAAGTGGACTGACGTCGCCTTCAAGGACGGGATGAAGGTGGTGAAGATCAAGGCGTTCTCACCCGCATACTTCAAGGTGCTCGATGCGATACCGGAGCTGCGCGCGTCGTTCGCGGTGGGAGAGAAGGTGATCGTGGCTGGCAGGAACGTCGCGATCGAGATCACCAGCGCCGGCGCCGAGCAGCTCGGCGATGCCGAGCTGCGCTCACTCAAGGAGCAGTGGTAACAGCGTGCACGACGTCGACCGCCTCTTCCGTGCTTACAACGAGATGCTCGTGCGGTATCTGACGCGCAGGCTCGGGGACCGCGACTGGGCGGAAGAGGTCGCGCAGGAGACGTTCGTGCGCGCATTGCGGCAGGAGACGATGACCAACGAGCGTGCGTGGCTGTTCACGGTTGCGAATAACCTCGTGCGCGACGAGGCGAGAAAGGATTCACGGAGACGCAGGCATCTGACGATGCTGTTCGAAGAGGAGAAGGAGCGCGTGGTCGAGCCCGAGGAGACGACGATCGAGCGCGCGCAGGATGCGGCAATGGCGCGGGCCGCGGTGGATGGGCTCGCCGAGCGTGACAGGCTCGCGCTGTTGATGAAGGAGGAAGGGCTGGATTATTCGGAGATCGCGTCGGCGCTCGGGATGTCGGTGGGTTCGATCGGGACCACGCTGTCCCGGGCGCGGCGACGGCTCGTGGAGCAGTACGAGCGGTTGCAGCAGGAGCAGCAGAGGAGGGAAGGCAATGCAGCATCTTGACGAAGGGACGATTCACGCGTGGCTCGATGGCGAGCTGCCCCCAGCGGAAATGGCGGCGGCGGAGGCGCACGTGGGCACGTGTGATGAGTGCAGGGCGGCGGTAGCGGAGGCGCGGGGATTCGTCGCGGGCGCATCGCGCATCCTGTTGGCGCTCGATGCGGTGCCAGGCGGAGTGCTGCCAGCTTCGACGCCGAGCTCGATCGCGAAGACGCGCGCGCCGAGGCGGTTCACGCTCTCGCGAACCTGGATGGCGGCGGCTGCGGTGCTCGTGCTCAGCACGGTGACGGTGATCGCAATTCGGCCGAAGCGCGAGAGCGTAGTCTCGACGGTCGCGGTGAGCGATGAGTTGAAAGAGGAGCGCGCGGATGCGCGGAGCGCGGCATCCGCAGGGGCGAGTGCACCCGTCGTCGCGAAGGCTCCGGCGCCGAGCGAGAAAGCGGCGAATGCGCCGGCGCCCGTGCGAGCAAAAGCGCCGAGCGCGCAAGCCGCGGATGCGATGGTCGCTCAGGCGCAGGCTCCCGCACCCGCGTCCCCGCGAGCACGGCTCGAAGACACTGCCGCCTCGCAGCGCGCGAGGCTCAATGGAGTCGTCATCACCGGGGCCGGAACTATTTCTCCCGCAGAGAAGCTCGGCGTCGCGATCGCGTCTGCGGATGCGCCGAAGGATGCGCCTCCGAACGCAGAGCCGATTCGCGTCCGCGGCCTCACGTCGATGTCGAGCGTGAAACGTCCGGTGATCACCCTCTCCAACGGCGTCGTCGCGACGCTCGCGACGCGCGCGACGTCCGCCGAGAATGGCGAGCCGGTGGAGATATCGCTCTATCAGGTGGACGAGGTCTACGTCGCCTTCATCGATCGGCTCAAGCCGGACACCACGCGGCACACCATCACCGAGCCCCTCGTCTCGGCCATCGAAGATCAATCCGACAAGCGCGATGCGAAGATGAACATCGTCGAGTGGACGGACTCGAAGGGCCGCATGCGAACGCTGCGCGGCCGTGTGTCGCTCGATTTGTTGTCGCAGCTGAAGGCGGCGCTGGATCGCGCTACGCCGTAGCCGGCTCGGCTTCCTCGTCGTTCTCGTGCTCGTCATCGCGGAGTGCTTTTAGAACCGTGTTCCCCGCCGCGAGCGCGCCGAGCAGAATGAAGAGATAGAAGGTGTAGAACCTCCACCAGACGAGCGCCGCGCCGAATATTCGCGCGGGGATCGCGTTGCCCAGTGCGGCGCGAAAGCCGACCTCCACCGCGCCGCCGCCACCTGGCAGCGGAGAGACCGCGCTCCCCCACATCAGCGCGACGGGCCACAGCACGAGCGGCGCGAGCGGCACGTGCGTCTCGCCGAGCGAATAGACGATCGCGGGAAGGATCGCGATGCGGAGGCAGATGTGGAGCACCGAAGCCAGCAATGCGAGCGCGGTCATGCCGATGCGCATGTGGCGGATACCGGTGATCGCGGTGCGCAGGGTCGCGAGCGCGTGTTGTACCTTCTTCCATCGCGTGCCGTGCAGCTTGAAGCGCCGCGCCCACCCGGGGGCGGGCCCGGTGGTGCCGTACTTCTTCGAGAGGAAGAAGCCGAGCGCGCCGGTGCCGAGCACGAAGACCGCGTAGAGGCCGACTGCGCCGACGACCCCGACCAACGTCGACCCGGCGTTGTGGAAGACGACGAACAGTCCGATCGCCACGAGCGCGAGCGAAATCATCTCGAGGAAGAGCTCCGCGTAGATCACGAGTAGGATCTGCGCGGCATGCATCCCCGCTTCCGTCATGATGAGATAGCGCGCCGGCTCGGCCCCCGACTTGTTCGGCGTGATTGCCGCGCCGAAATCGCCGCCCGCGCTCGCGCGCACGGCGAGGCGGTAGGACATCGGGATGCGCATGGCGATCGCGCTGAGCCATACCTTCGCGCCGCGCGCGAGGAGCTCGGCGACGGCGATGCCGAGAAGCACGACGTGCGGCCCGAGGTCCATCGAGACCGCGGCGTGCTCCTTCGGCCACGATTTGATCACGATGTAGAGCGACACGCCGATCGCCACAACGAAGGAGCCGATCGCGAAGATCCAGCGCTTGACGCTCACGGCTGCCTCTTCAAGCGGCTACTCGCACTCCCAGCGCACGGTGATGGAGAGATCGGAGCCGTGCCGCTTCCCCGTTCCGATCTTCGAGAAGTGTCGCGCACTGAGCGAGCCGACGCGGCCGACCGGGTCGGTGATCGTCGCCGTGCCGTTGCCGTCGCCGTAGGTCTGGCTGTGCACCACGAACTGGAGATTCGAGATGCGCGAGCCCGATTTCTTCCTGACGATTCCGCTCTTTACCGGAATCGTTCCCTCCGTCGGCTTGACGATCTCGAACGACACTTGCGCGTCACGTCCGAAGGCCTCGACCTTCGTCGTCGGCGAGCTGTTGTCGCCACCGAACGAGCACGTCGCGCGACCGGTGAGCTTCCCGTCGAAGTTCTCTCTCCCCGTCACGGTCATCGAGACGGAGGTGCCGGCAGCGGCGCGAGAAAGCGCTTTCGCCGATGCCGTCGCCGCGGAGTCAGTCAGCGTGTCGACCTTCGGCGTGGACTTTCTGTCCTTCGCGCAAGCCGTCGCGAGCATCGCGACCAGCGGAAGTGCGATTCGAATCGTGCGGCGTATCACGGGGCTTCCTTGCGGGCGGGGATGGTGATGATCTCGACGCGATCCTTCTCGAGCAGCGGCACCGCGATGTGCATTCGACGCGTGTCGATGCCGATGTCGGCAGGCGACGGAAGGTTGCGAATTGCCGAACGTACGCTGCCGTCGCGGATGGATACGGTGGAGTCGGCCCAGCTCGTGACGATGAGCCGCCGGTCCGCGAGGATCTCGACGCCATCGTTTTCCCCGGAACCATAGCCAATGGTGAAAGGCTGCGCGGTACCGGGACGCCAGGCGAGAATCTGGGGCAGCTTGTCGTTCGCCACTATGATGAAGCGATTTCCCGTCTTGTCCCAGGTGATGCCGTTGGGCGAATGGAGCGAGTCGGTGGCGAGCGCGATCGTCGCCTTGTGCGCCGCGTCGATGCGGAAGATCCGGTCGGAGCCCGCGACATGCGTCATCGCGTCGCCTTGCAGACCGCTGTCCGTTATGTAGAGCGCGCCGTCGCCGCCAACGCAGATGTCGTTGAGGAAGAGCGCGTGGAACGGCGAGAAATCCACCGTCGCTACCGTTGCGCCCGTGCGCACGTTGAATGCGCGCACCGCGTCGATGTCGGCGACCCAGAGCGTGTCGCCGATCAGCGCGAGCCCCTTCGGCGAATTGAGCGTGACACCGTCGCGGCCGCCGGCGAGTAGCATCAGCGAGTCGATCGTGCCATCCGGCTTCATGCGCGAGATGAAGCCGTTGTTCTTCCTGTTGTCGGTGGGGCTGCCGTTGATGTTGGAGACGTAGAAGACGTCGTTGGCGGAGTCGTAGCGCACCGACTCCGGCGTCTTGAAGCCGTTCGTCGTCGAGGCGCGGCCAGGGGCCGTGCTGTCGACGACGGGGCCCTTCGTCGCCGCGTTCGACGCCTCCTTGTCGCGCCCGCACGCCGCCGCCGCGAGCACCATTGCCGCCGCAAGCGCCCGCCCCTGATTCCCGCCGGCCATCATCTGCACCGATCCACCTGTCTTTAGTGTGTGAGGGAAGTAGCGGGGTCTCCGCACGCGAGTCAAGCTTCCAGCGATGCGCCGATCGGCAGCGTAAATGAGCTGGGTGCTCGATTCACGACGAACTCAGGACGAGTCAAATGAGATTCTCCCGCACCATCGCGTTGTTGGCTTTTGCGCTCCTGAGCATCGGCGCGTACGCACAGTCTACGCACTCGCGCGGCTACTTGTTCATTGTCGGCGGTGGGCCGCAACCGCCGGAGCTGGTACAGCGCTTTGTCGACCTCGCGGGAGGGAAGAAGGGGAAGATCGTCGTGTTCGCGATGGCGAGCTCGGAGGGAAAGGCGAGCGGCGAGGAGAAGGCCGACGATCTTCGCAAGCTCGGCGTAGACGCCCACGCCTTCTACATCAATGCCGATGAAGCGAACTCCGATTCCATGGCGACGAACATGAAGGGCGTGACGGGCGTATGGTTCGGAGGTGGCGATCAGGTACTCCTCACCAAGGCGCTGCTCGGCACGCGGGTCGAGAAAGCGATCCATGACCTGTACGAGCACGGTGCGGTGATCGGAGGGACGTCGGCGGGGGCCGCGGTGATGGCGAATCCGATGCTGACGGGTGAGGAGCGGCATCCCGGCGGCGTGCGCCCGCCCGACGACACCACATCACACTATATGACGATAGCGCGCGACAACATGGAACTCGTTCCAGGCTTCGGAATGATCAAGGGCGTGCTGATCGATCAGCACTTCACTCGCCGGCGCCGTCACAACCGCTTCATCAGCGCCGTACTCGAGACGTCTCCCCATCTTGGCGCGGGCATCGATGAGTCCACCGCGCTGATCGTGAACCCCGACGGACACTGGAGCGTGCTCGGCGAGAGCGTCGTCTCGATTTATGACGCGAGGCACGCGACGATCACCAAAGCCGGCGCTCCGGCGCTCGGTGAGTGGGGGCTGATTCTGAGCGTGCTGCCCTCGGGGAGCAGCTACTATCCTGTCACGGGGAAGGTCGTGCTGCCGCACTAGCTGGAGGGATGAGTACCTGCGATTGGAACGGCGACAAAAACGGGGGGTGCAACGTCCGTGCAGTCGGTTCACTCGTTTTTAAATTGCCTTTGATCTTGCTGCTCCGCGACCCGTCGGCGCTATGCACTCCCTAAACACTTCACCACAACGATGCCTACGACTTCCGATACGCTCGACGCACGCCGTTATCCCGTTGGCCGCTTCGTCGTCCCCGAGAAGCTATCGCCCGAGGAAACGGCGAAGCACATCGAGGAAATTGCCGCTGCGCCGGCGGCATTGCGCGCGGCGGTGAAGGGGCTGAGTGAGGCGGAGCTCGACAAGCCGTATCGCGAGGGTGGCTGGACGATTCGGCAGGTGGTGCATCACGTCGCCGACAGCCACATGAATGCCTATGTGCGCATGAAGCTCGCGCTCACGGAGGATGCGCCGATGATCTCGACTTACATGGAAGATCGGTGGGCAGAGCTGCCGGACTCGCGCGACGTGCCGGTGGAGACGTCGCTACGGCTGCTCGAATCGGTGCAGGAGCGATGGGTCTCGATCATGCGGTCGATGACCGATGCGCAGTGGCATCGCGTGTATATGCATCCGGAGATGGGACGCTATCCGCTCGATCGCCAGGCCGCGCTGTATGCGTGGCACGGCAAGCATCACGTGGCGCACGTAAAGAGCGCCACGTGATGTAGTAGCGCGTTACGGAGCGCGCCTGGTGCCGCCGCGAATCAGACGAATGATGAAGATGAGGACAATCGCGCCGATGAAGGCGACGAAGATCGATCCCGCGAGTCCGCCCATCGGGGCGCCTGCGCCGAGGGCGCTGAAGATCCAGCCGCCGAGAAACGCTCCAACGATGCCAATGACGATGTCGCCGACAATGCCATAACCGACGCCGCCTACAACGAGCGAGGCGAGCACGCCGGCGACGAGCCCGACGACGAGCCACCAGATCAGGGGTTGCATAATAGGTCTCTCCTCCAGGAGTTCGTGAATGATTTCACGAAAGGGCAGTGGGCAACTCGCGTGCCTCTTTGTGTTCGGGGGGTTTTGTCCTGACTATTCCTGATGCGCCATCCCCATGGAGTGATAGCCTTTATCCACGTAGACGACTGTTCCCGTGATGCCGCTCGCGAGTGGGCTCGCAAGGAAGGCGGCGGTTGCGCCGACCTCGGTCGCGGTGAGCGGCTCGGTGAGTGGAGAGTTCGCGGCGACGTAGCCGACCATCTTCTCGATGATGCCGATCGCGCTCGCGGCGCGCGATGCGAGAGGGCCCGCGGAGATGGTGTTGACGCGAAGTCCGTAGCGCCGCCCGGCTTCGTACGCGAGTACGCGCGTGTCGCTCTCGAGCGCGGCCTTGGCCGACGACATGCCGCCGCCGTATCCGGGAATCACGCGCTCGCTCGCCATGTAGGTGAGTGAGAGCACCGATCCGCCGGGTCGCATGAGCGGGCCGAAGCGGCTCACCATCGCGATGAGCGAGTAGGCACTGACACTGAGTGCTGTGAGATAGCCGTCGCGGCTCGTGTCGAGGAGTGCCTTCTTCACTTCGGGGCCGTTTGCGAGCGAGTGGACGACGATGTCGAGCGGCTCGTCGCCGTGGTCGGCGACGAGCCTTGTTGCGAGGCCGTCGATGGAGAAATCGCCGACTTCGGCGTAGCGCTTGTTGGTGCGGATGGATTCGGGAGCGCCGTCGAGCGTGGTGTACGCGGCGTCGAGTGGATAGATCGACTCGAAGGCGAACTTCCCGCCGGTGGACAGCTGGAGCGACTCGTCCATCTTTCCGCGCTCGAGAAGATTGCGAAAAATATTGAGTGCCGGCGGCCACGTGCCGACGACGACCGAGGCGCCTGCCTCGGCGAGCGCCTTGGCGATGGCGAAACCATATCCGGCGTCGTCGGCGACGCCGGCGACGAGTGCGCGCTTGCCGGTGAGATCGATGTTCAGCATGTCGCTTTCGTCCGTTGGCTGGAGTGCGTGCGGAGCGTAACGCGCCGCGGCAAAGTAGCTTACACCACAGGCCACCAGTCTACCAGCAATGACCGCAATCACAACGATCGCAACGCCCGAGCCACTCTCGTCGACGATCGGCCCGCGTTTCGCGCGCGGACTGTGGCGCATCGCGGCGGCCGACGCGTCATCGGGGAACGAGGTGGAGCTGATGCGCGATGGGGCGCGCATTTTCGACGCGATGATCGAGGTGATCGAGCTCGCGAAAGAGACGGTCATGCTCGAAGCGTACATGTTCGTAAACGACAGCGTGGGGGAGCGTTTCTGCGTCGCGCTGCTCGCGGCTGCGGCTCGTGGCGTGAAGGTACGCGTGATCGCCGACTGGGCGGGAAGCCGGGAGACGTCGCGCTCGTTCTGGCGCGAGCTGAGGGCGGGAGGCGTGGACGTCCGCATCTTCAACAAGCCGGGATTCCGACGATGGCTCGGCCTTCTGCCGCGCGATCATCGCAAGGTGCTCGTCGCCGACGAAGAGGTGTGCGTGACGGGGGGGATCGGGCTCGCGGAGGTGTGGTCGGGTTTCTCTGGGCGGGGGCGAAAGAAGCGGGCGCCGTGGCGCGACACCGCGGTGCTGATTCGCGGACCGGCGGCCGAGGACATGGCGCGCGCGTTCGAGGCGATGTGGAAGCGCGCGAACTTCGAGGAGCGCCGAGCGGCGCGACGACACATGGTTCGGCGCGCGCGGAACACCGACACGGCACCGGGGCAGGCGCTGGGCGCGGTGGTCGGCATCATCGAGGGTGAGCCATGGCGACTGCGAGTCGCGCGTGCGCTGCAGATCCAGTCGGTGAGCGCGGAGAAGACCATTTGGATCGCGAGTGCGTACTTCTATCCGTCGAGCGCCGAGATCGAGGCGCTATGCGGCGCGGCACTGGATGGCGTGGATGTGCGCGTACTGGTGCCGAGCAAGTACGATCATCCGTGGGTGCGCATGCTGACGCGGAGCGTGTACAAGCAGCTCCTCAGAAACGGCGTGCGGATCTTCGAATGGAACGGGATCATGATGCACGCGAAGACGAGCGTGATCGATGGCCGCTGGGTGCGTGTGGGTTCGACCGACTTCAATCCGCTGGGCGTCGCGATCAATTACGAGCTCGACGCAGTGATCGAGAGCCAGGAGCTGGGGAAAGAGGCGGAGGCGATGTTTCTGCGCGATCTCGAGGAGTCGACGGAGATCAAGAGCGTGTCGCACGCGGAGAAGAGGCCGCAGCTGCCGAGTGCGTCGCTGTAGCGAGCGTCGAGCGAGTCGCGATCCGGTATCTTTCGCGATATGAAAGCCGGGATTTTCGTGGTCGCGGAGCTGAGCGACCCGGTGCGCGAGGAGATACTCGAGGTGCAGCGGTGGGCCGACCCGCGCCTCGCGGCGGGAACTCCCCCGCACGTGACGATGGTGGGATCATCGGGGGTGGGTCCGCTGCCGCTCGGCACGCCGGTGGAGCTGCTGCGCGAGAAGATCGAGCCGATCACGCGCGAGACGGCGCCGATCGTGATGAAGTTCGAGAGACCGCATCGGTTCATGCAGACGGACATCATCGTGCTCCCGCTTGATCCGCACGGGCCGCTGCGCGTGCTGCACGAGCGCGTGGCGGGCACGGGGCTGCCGTTCGAGCGGGCGAGATTCCAGTTCTCGCCGCATGCGACGCTGAGCTTTTATCCACGGATGAATCCGGAAATGCTCAAGCGGCTGTTGGCGTTGAGGTTCGAGGACGAGGTAGTGATTAGCGGACTGCAGTTTTACTCGACGCCGCACCCGCAGCCGAGCAGGCGGGTGCTGGACTTGAGATTAGGGGCCGACGCGAGTAAGTGATGGTGAACACGTCGCGTCGTATGGAATGAATTCCGGGGCGATCACAATCCCTTCAACACCGCCGCCTGGAGCTTCTGATCGCCACCCAACCCCGTATACACGATCTTCCCGCTCTTATCCACCACGACCACATACGACGTCGCCGGCACCGCATACGCATCCGTCGCATTTCCCTGCGTGTCGTACAGCACCTGATGCGTGTAGCCGTACTTCGCGATGTACTTCTGAACCCGCTCGGGTGACTCGTTCACGGATACCGCCACCGAGACGAAGGTGACCTTCCCCGCGTACTTCTTCACGAGCGACTTGAGCTCAGGCTCGAGCTCCTTGCAGTTGCCGCACCACAGCGCCCAGAACTCGAGCACCACCGGGCCCTTCCCAAGCAGACTCGCAATGTCGACACGCTTGCCGTCGAGTGTCTGCACCACCGCCCCCGGCGCCTTCGTCCCAATCGCGAGACCCATCGGATCCTGCGCGCGCATCGCCGGCGCAACGATCAACGACAAAGCGCCGAGCAACATGCCTAAGCCCAATCTCCTCGATACAATCTTCACAGTAGCACCTGTCCCATTGTCACGAAGTAGTACTCCGCCGCCCCAATCATCAACAGCGCGAACAGCCGCTTCACCCACACCATCCACGCGCCAGCCTTTGGCAGTCGCGCAAGCGCGCCGGAGAAAGTTCCTACCACAATCAGTAGTGTCGTCATCCCAAGCGAGAACACGAACAGATAGATGAAGCCGAGCGTCGCGCTGTGCGTCGTGCCCACCCACGTGAGCACCGCGGCCATCACTGGCGCTCCGCACGGCGCCGCAACGACGCCCGATGCAGCTCCCATCCCGAACGCGCCGCCGAGCCCCCCGCCACTCCCCGCATCCGCCGCGCGCCGCATCACCCACGCGGGAATCGGCAGCGGCAGCGCGTCGAGCATCACCAGCGCGAACAGCAACAGCAGATTCCCCATCGCAAACAACAGCCATGGATTCGTACTCACGGTGCCGAAGAGCGTTCCCGATAGCCCCGCGAGCACGCCCAGCAGCGCGTATACGAGTGCAAGTCCGATCGCATAGCACAGCGTGAGCACGAACGGGCGCCATCTCGACCGCGCACCCGTGCTCTCGCCGCCGACGAGCGCGACAGTGATCGGGATCATCGGGTAGATGCACGGCGTCAGGCTCGTCAGCACTCCCGCGCCGAAGAGCAGCGGGAGCGCGAACAGCGGGCGCGAGAGATCGGGGGCGGAGATCAAATCGAGAGCAGGATCTTGCCCGTCGTCTTTCGCCCCTCGAGATCCTCATGCGCCATCGCAGCATCGGCGAGCGCATAGTCGTGCACCGCGCGCACCTCGAGCTCGCCCTTCGCCGCCCATCCAAAAATATCGGCTGCTCGCCTGAGCAGCTCCTCGCGTGTCGACACGTAGTTGCCGAGTGTCGGACGCGTCAGAAACAGCGACCCCTTTGGATTCAGGATCATCGGATCGATGCTCGGCGCCGGCCCGCTCGAGCCGCCGAACAGCACCATGTATCCGCGCGGCTCGAGCGAGTCCAGCGACTTGAGAAACGTCGTCTTCCCCACCGAGTCGTACACGACGCTCACCCCCACACCCTCCGTAATTCGCCGAGCCGCTTCCTGAAAGTCTTCCTTCGTATAAAGCACGATCTCATCCGCCCCCGCCTCACGCGCCAGCGCCGCCTTCTCATCCGTGCTCGTCGTCCCGATGATCCGCGCGCCGATTCTGTGCGCGATCTGCGTCATCAAGAGTCCGACGCCACCAGCCGCCGCATGGATGAGAATCCATTCGCCGTTCTTCACGCGATAGCAGTCCGTCAACAGAAAGTGCGCGGTCATTCCCTGGAGCAGGAGCGCTGCCGCGGTGCGATCGTCGATCGCATCCGGAATCGGCACGAGCCGCTGCGCCGGCAGCGCCACCAACTCGGCGTAGCCGCCCTTGATCATCACCCACCCCACGCGCGCTCCGACCTCCACGTCGGTCACGCCGCTGCCGAGCTTTTCGACGATTCCCACGCCCTCGACGCCCGGCGTGAACGGCAGCGCGCCGGGATACAAACCGGTACGCTGATACGTGTCCGTGAAATTGACTCCGGCAACCTTCACGCGCACGAGCACCTCGCCCTCGCCCGGCACCGGATCCGGCAGCTCGCCGTATTCCATCACCTCTGGGCCGCCGTACCGCTTGATCTGAATCCCCTTCATGCCGTGCGCTCCTCGTGATTGGGCTGCCCAGCGAGGGCCTGCGTCTTGCGAAAGCTAGCCCGTGGTCGCCCGCAGCCGCGATTCGCATATCTTTCCTCGCGCGTGTCTCCTCCGCAGCCCTCGTTTTTCTCGAACTCCGAAATGGCTTCCTCGACAACCCGGCGCCGCACGACGAAGGTCACGACACCGCGAACGCCTGCGCCGGTGGTCATCGAATGTGTCGAGCCGGAGCTCGACGCAGGCCGCTATCCCGTCAAGCGCATCGTCGGCGACACCTTCGAGGTTCGCGCCGACATTCTCAAAGATGGCCACGACCTCCTCGCCGCACGCATCAAGTACAGCGGTCCCGTGGATGGCGA
Organism: Gemmatimonadaceae bacterium; assembly: GCA_013697785.1. Lineage (GTDB taxonomy): Bacteria > Gemmatimonadota > Gemmatimonadetes > Gemmatimonadales > Gemmatimonadaceae > FEN-1250. The sequence goes on along the minus strand of JACCWE010000096.1, from coordinate 26,624 downwards.
ATGGCACTTCGTACCGATGTTCTACGATCAGAACTCCGATCAGTGGGTCGGCAGTTTCCGCGTCGACCGGGCTGGACGGTGGATGTACACGGTCGAGTCATGGACCGACCGCTTCGGCACCTGGCGAAGCGAGATTCAGAAAAAGATCGGCGCGGGGCATGACGTCTCGTCGGAGCTCCTCGAGGGCGCTGAGATCATCGACGCCGCCGCTCGGCGCGCCCGCTTCGGCGACGCGCGCAACGAGCTGCGCGCCGCGGCGCTCATCATCCGCGATGGCCGCCTCTCCGGCGCCGAGCGAGTGGCTGCAGCGCTCGACGCGCAGCTCCACACGCTGCTCGATGACAACTACTCGCCCCCCGATCTCACCTGCTATGTGCGCGAGCTCGAAGTGTGGGTCGATCGCGAGCGCGCCGCCTTCGCATCGTGGTACGAGCTCTTCCCCCGCTCGCAAACCACCGACGCCGATCGCCACGGCACCTTTCTCAGCACCGCTTTCGCGCTCCCGCGCATCGCAGAGCTCGGCTTCGATGTCGTCTATCTCCCTCCGGTTCATCCCGTGGGAATCTCCGCGCGCAAAGGGCCGAACAACTCCCTTGCCGCGGGTCCCGATGATCCCGGAAGTCCGTGGGCGATCGGGAACGATGCTGGCGGACACACGGCCGTCGAGCCGAAGCTCGGCACGCTCGAGGATTTCGACACGCTCGTCGCTACCGCAGCGGAGCTCGGACTCGAGATCGCGCTCGACTACGCGCTGCAGTGCTCACCCGATCATCCGTGGCTCAAGCAGCATCCCGAGTGGTTCTTCGTGCGCCCGGACGGCACGATCAAGTACGCCGAGAATCCGCCGAAGAAATATCAGGACATCTATCCGCTCAATTTCTGGTGCGATGATCGCGAGGGACTCTGGAACGCCTGCCGCGACATCCTGATGTTCTGGATCGACCACGGCGTCCACACCTTCCGCGTCGACAATCCGCACACGAAGCCGTTCGCGTTCTGGGAATGGGTGATCGGCGAAGTCCATGCGAAGTATCCGGACGTGGTATTTCTCGCCGAGGCGTTCACGCGCCCGCGCACGATGAAGCTGCTGGCCAAGCTCGGTTTCTCGCAGTCGTACACGTACTTCACGTGGAAGAACAGCACCGCCGAATTGCGCGACTGGTGGGCCGAGATGCACAACGCCGAGTCGCTCGAGTACATGCGTGGCAATCTCTTCGCGAACACACCGGACATCCTCCACGAATATCTGCAGCACTTCGGACGTCCCGCCTTCCGCGTGCGTCTGCTCCTCGCCGCCACGATGTCACCACTGTACGGCATCTACAGCGGCTTCGAGCTCAACGAGAACGCACCGGTGCGCCCGGGAAGCGAGGAGTATCTCGATTCGGAGAAATACCAGATCCGCGTGCGCGACTACAAGGCACCTGGGAATCTCAACGGCGACGTCAAGCTCCTCAACGCAATCCGTCGCGACAACTCGGCGCTCCAGCGCATGGACAATCTCGTCTTTCGCGAGTCGGAGAATCCGCAGATCGTCTTCTTCACGAAGACCGCGCCGGGATGGCGCAACGATCTCCTCATCATTGCCAACGTCGACCCGACACGTGCGCAGGAGACAGTCGTCACCGTACCGCTCGCGGAGCTGGGTCTCGATCCTGACATTCCGTATGTCGTAGAAGATTTGCTGACGGGTGCGCGCTACAGCTGGCGCGGCGCGCGCAACTACATTCGACTCGATCCCAACCTTCAGCCGGGGCACATCTTCCGGCTTCAGCGCTAGACTGCACTCCCGTCTCCAACACCCGAGCGATGCCCGATAGATCGACGCCACCCATTTCCGCAAACGACCCGCTCTGGTACAAGGACGCGATCATCTACCAGACGCACGTCAAGGCGTTCCGAGACAGCAACGGCGATGGCTTCGGTGATTTTCCGGGTCTGATTCAGAAGCTCGACTACATCCAGTCGCTCAACGTCAACACGCTGTGGATGCTGCCGTTCTATCCGTCGCCGCTGCGCGATGACGGCTACGACATCGCGGAGTACGAGTCGGTGCATCCGCAGTACGGCACCCTCGAGGACTTTCAGCGGCTGCTCGACGAGGCGCACGCACGCAACATACGCGTCATCACCGAGCTCGTCATCAATCACACCTCCGATCAGCACGCGTGGTTCCAGCGCGCGCGCACGTCGCCCCGGGGATCGCCCGAGCGCGACTGGTACGTGTGGTCCGATGATCCGACGAAGTACAAGGATGCGCGGATAATCTTCACCGACACCGAGGTCTCGAACTGGAGCTGGGATCCGGTGGCGGAGCAGTTCTACTGGCATCGTTTTTTCAGCCATCAGCCAGACCTGAACTTCGACAACCCGGTAGTGCTCGACGCCGTGATCGACGTGATGCGCTTCTGGCTCAGGATGGGCGTCGACGGGATGCGCCTCGACGCCATTCCATATCTCATCGAGCGCGACGGCACGAACTGCGAGAATCTCCCCGAGACGCACGTCGTCCTCAAGAAGATCCGCACGGCGCTCGACGCGGAGTTCGAGAACAAGCTACTGCTCGCCGAGGCGAATCAGTGGCCGACGGACGTGATCCCGTACTTCGGCAACGGGAAGGAGTGCCACATGGCATTCCACTTTCCGCTCATGCCGCGAATGTACATGGCGATCCGCAAGGAAGATCGCAGCCCGATCGTCGAGATCCTCGCGCAGACGCCGCCGATTCCCGATGAGTGCCAGTGGGCGATCTTCCTCCGCAACCACGATGAGCTCACGCTCGAAATGGTGACGGACGAGGAGCGCGACTACATGTATCGCGAGTACGCGAGCCAGGCGCGCATGCGTATCAACGTCGGCATCCGCCGCCGCCTCGCTTCGCTGCTCGACAACGGCCGCCGTCAGATCGAGCTGATGAACGCCCTGCTCCTCACGATGCCCGGCACGCCGATCATCTACTACGGCGACGAGATCGGCATGGGGGACAACGTCTTCCTCGGTGATCGCAACGGTGTGCGCACGCCGATGCAGTGGAACGGCGGATGGAACGCCGGATTCTCGGATGCGGATCAGCAGGCGCTCTACTTCCCGCTGATCATGGATCCGCCGTACGGTTACCAGGGTGTGAACGTCGCGGCGCAGGAGCGCACGCAGACGTCGCTCCTCCGCTGGATGCGGCGCATCGTGAAGGTGCGCACACAGCATCGCGCTTTCGGACGCGGCTCCTTCGAGATGCTCCTCCCCGAGAATCGCTCGGTGCTCGCGTATCTGCGCTCGTACGAAGGCGAGACGATTCTATGCGTCAACAATCTCTCGCGCTTCGTGCAGCCAGCGCGCATCAATCTCCAGCGCTTCATCGGTAAGGTGCCCGTCGAGATGATCGGCAACATCCGCTTTCCGCCCATCGCCGAAAATCCGTATCTCTTCGCGCTCGGGCCGCACAATTTCTACTGGTTCAAGCTGACCTCTGCCGAAGAAGCGCCCGAGCGGCGCGGGGAGGGAAGACGCTGACGCTCACAGTGGCGGGCGCGCTCGAGAACGCGCTCACCCCACACGCGCTCCGCTCAATCGACTCGGCGACGCTCGCGGAATTTCTGCGCGAGCGCCGATGGTTCGGCGAAAAGTCGCAGCCAACGTTCGAGGCGCGCATCGTGGATGTCATTCCGGTGTCCGGCGAAGGGCAGCGCTGGGCCGTCGTGCGCATCGAGGTAACGGTCCCGGATGGCTCCGTCTCGAGCTACCAGCTGCCCCTGGCGGTGCGCGAGCGCGAGATGAGCCGCGCGCACGCGCCCGCCGCGGTGCTCGCCCTCGTCGAAAGCGCAGTGGTGAGAGGGCTGCTCTTCGACGCGATCGATGACCCCGCATTTCGCTCGCGCATCGCGCGCGCGCTCTCCGAGGGCGAGCACTTCCCCGGTGACGGAGCGTCACTTCGCTCGGAGAAGGTTGCGAAGCGTGGGCCGCGGCTGAGCGGCGCATCGCACGTCATCGGTGGCGAGCAGAGTAACAGCTCGATCGTCTTCGGCGACTCGGCGATCTTCAAGCTCTTTCGCCGACTCGAGGGCGGCGAGAGCCCCGACGTCGAGATCGCGCGCTATCTCACCGCGCACACGGACTTCCGCCACACCCCCGAGCTCTACGCCGTGCTCGTGGTCGATCACGATGGCGAGCGCACGGTCGCGGGGATGCTCTCGCGTCTCGTGGCCGGCGCGATGGACGGGTGGGCGCACGCGCTCGCGCGCGCCCGGGCGTTCACGCACAGCGATGCCGATCACGAGCACGATCCCTTCGCCTTCGAGGCGAAGCAGCTCGGCCAGGCCACCGCCGCGCTCCATCGCGCGCTCGCGACGCCAACCGACGATCCCGCCTTCGCCCCGCACGATGCCACCGCGGCCGACGTCGCGCGCTGGGCCAGCGCGGCGCGCAAATCAGTGGAGCAGGGCTTCGATCTCCTCGCGCGTCTCGCCCCGAAGCTGGATGCGCGCTCGAGCCCACTCGCAATGAAGCTCGCGGGGCGCCGCTTCGAAGCCCTTGCCAAGCTCGACGCGATCGTCCACTCGCTCGGCGGCCCCGCCGCCGCCGGAATCCTGTCGCGCCATCACGGCGACTACCATCTCGGTCAGGTTCTTCGCACCGAGCACGAGTGGATGATCATCGACTTCGAGGGCGAGCCGACGCGCCCGCTCGCCGAGCGACGCGCGCTCAACAGCCCGGCGCGCGATGTCGCCGGGATGCTGCGCTCGTTCGCGTACGCCGCGGCAACGGCCGCGTCGCACGACGAGGCGGACCGCGAGCGCGCGGCGCAGTGGGAGACGATGGTGCGCGCCGCCTTTCTCGACGGATACGGCGACACGAGCGCTCCTGCCCTCATCGCGATCTTCGAGCTCGAGAAGCTCTTCTACGAGCTCGCCTATGAGCTCAACAACCGGCCCACGTGGGCGTGGATTCCGCTCACCGGAATCGAGAAGATGCTCGCATCGAGCGTCAGCTGAGCGCGCCGGGTCTCGAAATGAAGCTCACGTACGGCGCGCATCCGCACGCTGTCGGAACGTCGTTTGCAGTGTGGGCGCCGAACGCGACCGCGCTCACCGTGCGCGTGCACACGGGCGACGCAGCCGGTGAGCACACGCTCTCGCGCGATGAGCGCGGCGTCTTCAGCGGCACGGTCGCGGGAGTGCGCGCCGGAGATGACTATGCTTATCGCCTGGATGGCGGCGACGAGCGCCCCGATCCTGTCTCGCGATTTCAGCCGCACGGCGTGCACGGCGCATCGCGCATCGTCGATCCCGACGGGTTCGCGTGGACGGATCGCGAATGGAAGGGGCTCGCGATGCCGGACTTCGTCATCTACGAGCTGCACACGGGCACCTTCACTCCCGAAGGAACGTTCGACGCCATCATCCCGCGCCTCGCATCGCTGCGCGAGCTCGGCATCACGGCGATCGAGATCATGCCCGTCGCGCAATTTCCCGGTGAGCGCAACTGGGGGTACGATGGCGTGCAGCTCTACGCGCCGCAAAACAGTTATGGCGGTCCGGACGCGCTCAAGCGCCTCGTGAACGCCGCGCACGCGGAGGGACTCGCGGTGGTGCTCGACGTCGTCTACAACCACGTCGGCCCCGAAGGGAATTACCTCGGCGAGTTCGGTCCGTACTTCACCGACGTGTATCGCACGCCGTGGGGGAGCGCCGTGAACTACGACGGCGCTGACAGCGACGAGGTGCGCCGCTTCATCATCGAAAATGCGTGCTACTGGGTGCGCGACTTCCACATCGATGCCCTGCGCCTCGATGCCGTGCACGGGATCTATGACGTTCGCGCCGTCCATCTCACCGAGGCGCTCACGCAGCGTGTGAAGAGCACCGCGAATGCGCTCGGCCGCCGCGTTCAGGTGATCGCCGAGAGCGACTTGAACGATCCGCGCCTGCTGCGCCCGATGGAGCAGGGAGGTTATGGGATGGATGCACAGTGGAGCGACGACTTCCATCACGCGGTGCACGTCGCGCTCACCGGCGAGCGAGCCGGCTACTACAAGGGCTTCGCGGAGCACGGTGACATCGCCGCGCTCGCGCATGCACTCTCGCGGCGCTTCGTATTCCAGGGGCAGTACGCATCGCATCGCCGCCGCGAGCACGGCGCTCCCGCAGATGATGTCTCGGCCGACCACTTCGTCATCTCGATTCAGAATCACGACCAGGTGGGCAATCGCGCTGCCGGCGAGCGGCTCGGCGCGCTCATCTCGCCCGCTGCGCTCAGGCTCGCGGCATCGCTCCTGCTGCTCGCGCCATACGTCCCAATGCTCTTCATGGGCGAGGAGTACGGCGAGCCAGCGCCCTTTCTCTACTTCGTGAGCCACGGCGATCGCAATCTCATCGAGAACGTGCGAAAGGGACGTCACGAGGAGTTCCGGTCGTTCGGATGGACCGGCGATGTTCCGGACCCGCAGGCGGAGGAGACCTTCGAGCGCTCGCTGCTCCACTACGAGCTCGGGGGCGAGGGTGAGCACGCCGAGCTGCGTGCACTGTATCGAGAGCTGCTCGCGATTCGGAAGGAAGAGACCGCGCTCCGCCCTGGGGCCGCGCGCATCACCGTACGAAGCGAGGTGGACGCGCGCTGGCTCGCGATGCGACTCGACGCGCCGGGCGCTCGCTCGCTCCTCGCGCTCTTCAACCTCGCCTCCGAAGAGCGCCGAATTCCGCTCGACGAGGAGGACGGCTCCAATTGGCAGGCGCGATTCGCAACCTATCGTGGTGGCCAGCCCGCGCTGAACAGCGGAGCGATGGTTGCATTACCGCCTCTCTCCGCTGCGCTCTACTACAAAGAGGTCCTCTGAATGCGTGTTTGGCCCGGTCAATCCTATCCGCTCGGCGCAGCCTGGGACGGAGAGGGAGTCAACTTCGCGATCTTCTCCGAGAATGCGACCGGAGTTTCGCTCTGCCTCTTCGATTCACACACGGACAAGACCGAACGAGTTCGCATCCCGATCGCCGAGCGCAGCGACCAGATCTGGCACTGCTATCTCCCCGATGTGCGGCCAGGACAGCTCTATGGCTATCGCGTCGAAGGCCCGTACTCGCCCGAGGAAGGGCATCGCTTCAATCCGAACCAGCTCCTGCTCGATCCATACGCGAAGGCGATCAGCGGCGCGATTCAGTGGAGCGATGCACTCTTCGCCTATCAGATAGGAAGCGACAAGGAAGATCTCGAGATGAACCACGCGGACAGCGCGCGCGGGATGCCGAAGTGCATCGTCATCGACAACGCATTCACGTGGGGCAACGACGCGCCGCCGCGCATCCCGTGGAATCGCACGATCATCTACGAAGCGCACGCGAAGGGGATGACGATCCGTCACCCCGACATCCCGGAAGAGATTCGCGGCACCTACCTCGCGCTCGCATCCGATGCGGTCATCGATCATCTCAAGTCGCTCAACGTCACCGCGCTCGAGCTCCTTCCGGTGCATCACTTCGCAGTCGACCGGCAGCTCGCGGAGAAGGGGCTTACAAACTACTGGGGCTACAACACCATCGGCTTCTTCGCGCCGGATGTTCGCTACGCAGTCGGTGGACTCGGCAGTCAGGTGGTGCAGTTCAAGTCGATGGTGAAGACGCTGCACAACGCGGGAATCGAGGTGATCCTCGACGTCGTCTACAATCACACGGCCGAGGGAAATCATCTCGGGCCGACGCTGTCGCTCAAGGGGATCGACAACAAGGCATACTACCGCCTCGAGCCCGACAATCCGCGCTTCTACACGGACTATACTGGAACGGGCAACTCGCTCAACATGCTCCACCCGCGCACGATCCAGATGATCATGGACTCGCTGCGATACTGGGTGACCGAGATGCACGTGGACGGCTTTCGGTTCGATCTCGCGCCCGTGCTGGCGCGCGAGCTGTTCGAGGTCAATCGGCTGAGCGCTTTCTTCGACATCATCCATCAGGATCCCGTTCTTTCGCGCGTGAAGCTGATCGCCGAGCCGTGGGATCTCGGGCCCGGCGGCTACCAGGTCGGCAACTTCCCGATCGGGTGGGCCGAGTGGAACGGCAAGTATCGCGATGACGTGCGCAAGTTCTGGCGCGGCGATGCGGGAATGGTGGACGATCTCGCGTCGCGCCTTTCGGGGTCGAGCGATATCTACCAGTGGAGCGCGCGCGAGGCGTACGCGAGCGTGAACTTCGTCGTCGCGCACGATGGCTTCACGCTCAACGATCTCGTGAGCTATGAGTCGAAGCACAATAAGGCGAACGGTGAGGAGAATCGAGACGGCTCAGACGACAACTCGAGCCGCAACTGGGGCATCGAGGGGCCGACGGACGACCCAAAGACCATGAAGCGGCGTGACAAGGAGATCCGCAACTTCCTCGCGACGCTGGCCTTTTCGCAGGGCGTGCCGATGATCGCGCACGGCGACGAGATGGCGCGAACGCAGGACGGCAACAACAACGTCTACGCGCAGGATAACGAGATCTCGTGGATGAGGTGGGATCTCGATGATCGCGAGAAGGAGATCCTCGCCTTCGCGCAGCGCATCTTCGCGATCCGCCGCGTGAATCCTGCGCTGCGCCGCCGCTACTTCTTCCGCGGCAAACCCGTGGAGTCCGGCGCGAAGGAAATGCAGTGGCTGCGCCCCGATGGGCAGGAGATGACGAACGCGGAGTGGGGCAACAAGGAAAGCCACTCACTCGGCATGCTCATTCGGGGCGAAGCGGCGGACGAGATCGATGAGCGCGGACGGGCAATCAAGGGCGACACGCTGCTCCTCATTGTGAACAATCGCGAGGCCGAAGAAAAATGGATCGTGCCGAAGCTCGAGTTTCCCGGCACCTGGCTGTTGACGGTTGATACCGATCGCCCCACCATCATCGATGAGCCGGCCGGCGAGCTTACCGTCGCGCCCTTCTCGCTCGTGCTTCTCCGCTTTCAGCTGGAATCGCCATGACCACATCCGGATCGTCTCCTGCGGCGCTCGCCGGCATCGACGCGAGCGAGGTCAATCGCCTCCTTACCGGCGACCACGACGATCCGCATCGCATACTCGGAGCCCATCGCTCGACGGCTACCGGCGCTTCGGGCGTAATCCTTCGCGCGATGCACCCGGACGCCGTGCGCGCCGAGGCGCTGTTCGCCGATGGGAGGCGCATCGAGCTCGATCGTCTCGCCGGCGGACTGTTCGGCGCGTTCATCGCCGGAGCCACGCTGCCGATTCGCTATCGCCTGCGTTTCTACTTTGCCGGCGGCGCGACATGGGAGCGCGGCGACCCGTATCGCTTTCTTCCCACCGTCGGCGAGATCGATCTCCATCTCTTCAACGAGGGGACGCATCGCGAGCTTTGGAACGTGCTCGGCGCCCACCCGCGCGAGATCGACGGCGAGTGCGGCGTGTCGTTCGCGGTGTGGGCACCGAATGCGCGTAGCGCAGCGGTGGTCGGGCAGCACGAGCAGTGGGATGGCCGGCTCCTTCCGATGCGGCGACTCGGGTCGTCGGGCGTATTCGAGCTCTTCGTTCCCGACGTCACTCCGGGAGCGATGTACAAGTACCAGCTCCGCACGCGTGAAGGCATCGCGCGGATAAAGACGGACCCCTTCGCCTTCGGGATGGAGGCGCCGCCGGAGACCGCGTCGTGCGTCGTCGATCTCACGAAGTACGAGTGGCGCGATGGTGAATGGATGGGCGCGCGCCCGGGGCGCGACAGCACGAAGCTGCCGATGCTCATCTACGAGCTTCATCTCGGCTCGTGGGCGCGCGTTCCCGAGAACGACAATCGTCCACTCACCTATCGCGAGCTCGCGCCACGACTCGTCGAGCACTGCCAGCGCCTCGGCTTTTCACACGTCGAGCTCATGCCGGTGATGGAGCATCCCTTCACCGGCTCGTGGGGCTATCAGGTGAGCGGCTACTTCGCGCCGACGCGCCGCTACGGCTCACCCGACGACTTCAAGCACTTCGTCGACGTGCTGCATCTGGCCGGGATCGGTGTGATTCTCGACTGGGTGCCCGCGCACTTTCCGAAGGATGACTTCGCACTCCGCCGCTTCGACGGCACCGCGCTCTACGAGCACGAGGACCCGCGGCTCGGCGAGCACCCCGATTGGGGGACGCTGATCTTCAACTACTCGCGCACCGAGGTTCGCAACTTCCTCATCGCGAACGCGCTCTTCTGGCTCCGCGAGTACCACTGCGACGGGCTGCGCGTCGACGCGGTCGCGTCGATGCTGTATCTCGACTACAGCCGCAAGCCGGGCGAGTGGCTGCGCAATCGCTTCGGCGGACGCGAGAATCTCGATGCGATCGATTTCATTCGTGCGATGAACGAGGCCGTTCGCCTCGACGCTCCCGGCTGCTACACGATCGCCGAGGAATCGACGTCGTGGCCCGGCGTCACGAAGCCGCCCCAGGAAGGTGGCCTTGGCTTCACGTACAAGTGGAACATGGGGTGGATGCACGACACCCTCGCATACTTCGCGCAGGATCCGCTCTATCGGTCGTATCAGCAGGACCAGCTCACCTTCGCGATGGTGTACGAGTACAGCGAGCGCTTCATCATGCCACTCTCGCACGATGAGGTGGTGCACCTCAAGAAGTCGCTGCTCGAGAAGATGCCGGGCGATGAGTGGCGCAAGCTCGCGAATCTGCGGCTTATGCTCGCGTACATGTACACGCGTCCGGGGAAGAAACTACTCTTCATGGGTACCGAGATTGCGCCGTATGCCGAGTGGAATCACGATGTGAGTCTCGACTGGCACCTTGCCGATGATTCGGCGCACGGCGCCTTTCTGCGCTTCGTGCAGGAGCTTGGCGCGCTGTACGAGAGCCAGCCGGCGCTCTGGAGCGACGACTTCGATCCGCACGGCTTCTCGTGGATTGATGTCGCGGACAGGATGAATTCGGTGTTGAGCTACGTGCGACGCGCGGGCGATGCGCATGTGATCGTAGTGCTCAACATGACTCCCGAGCCACGCGCGAACTATCGGGTGGGTGTGCCGAGCGAGGGAACGTACGACGTGCTGCTCTCGTCGGACTCGGTGCGCTTTGGCGGAAGCGGATTCGGCCAGGAGGGTGAGCTGCACACAGACCCGTCGTCCTTCCACGGCTATCCGCAGTCGCTCTCGCTCGATCTCCCGCCGCTCGGCGCGCTGGTCCTCGCGCCGCGTTAGCAAGCGGCACACGCTCGAGCCAGAGCTCGCCTCGCAACGTGATTGGACGCGATTTGCGCCGATTCTTTCCTGGATCGAGCCTCGCGGGTACGTCGATTGCTTTCATGAAACGGAATCCAGCGTGAACGCGATCACAATTCCGGAGACGTCATGAAGATTCCGCTGAAGAAGGTCCGCGAGCAGGTGATCGTGATCACCGGCGCAACGAGCGGCATCGGACTGGCCACCGCGAGGCAGGCCGCGAAGCGCGGAGCGTCCGTCGTACTCAATGCGCGCGCCGAGGAGGATCTTCTGTCGATCGTGTCGGAGATTGCGGAGAATGGTGGTCAGGCCGCGTACGCAGCCGGCGATATCGCGGACGAGAGTGTGGTGCGCGAGCTCGCGGCGACAGCCATCCGCGAATTTGGCCGCGTCGACACGTGGGTCAACAACGCTGGCGTGTCGATCTACGGACTGCTCGAAGAGGTATCGATCGCCGATGCACGCAGGCTGTTCGACACGAACTACTGGGGAATGGTGCAGGGCAGTCTCGTCGCGCTCCAATACTTGAAGAGCTCGGGCGGCGCACTGATCAACGTCGGCAGCGAGCTCTCGGAGACGGTGATCCCGTTGCAGGGACACTACAACGCGAGCAAGCACGCGCTCAAGGGCTTCACCGAGACGCTCCGCATCGAGCTCGAGAAGGAGAAGGCGCCTGTGTCGGTCACGCTCGTCGAGCCCTCGGCGATCGATACGCCGTATCCCGAGCACGCGAAGAGTTATATGGACGTCGAGCCGACGCATCAGCCGCCGGTGTACGCTCCCGAGATCGTGGCGAATGCGATCCTCCACTGCGCATCGCACTCGCATCGCACCGTGCGCGTCGGCGCAGGCGCGAAGGCGTTCACGCTCATCGAGAAGGTGGTCCCTGCGTTCGGCGATCGAATCAAGGTCGCGTCGACGTTCGAGGGGAGCCGCACCGACGAGCCTGCGCGTGACGAAGACACCCTCTTCGATGCGCGCCCCGGCGATCCGCGTGTGCGCGGCAATTACAAGGGGCACGTCATGAAGCAGAGCTGGAGCACGGCGGCGACACTGCGTCCGGTGTCCGCCCTCATCGCGGTCGCAACGATCGGCGTTGGTCTCGCGTATGCTGTGAAATCATGGCGCGAGAACTAGCTCTGAACACTATCGATTGAAATTCTCCAGCGAACATTCCGAAGGTGGCGTCACCGAGCGGCTGTTCGAGACGACGGTCGCCGGTGAAGTCGTGCCGGCCGTCGTTTGGTCGCCGGGGGGCGCGACGAGTCCGCGACCATTGCTTCTCCTCGGGCACGGTGGGTCGCAGCACAAGGGAGCCGGAAGGCTCGCGGGCCTGGCGAAGCGTTTGGCTCGCGACTGCGGCTTCGCCGTTGCGGCGATCGATGCTCCGCTGCATGGAGACCGCGCAACGCCGGAAGAATCAGCGCGCTTCTTCGCATCGATGAGAGAGCAGCTCCAGCGCGCGGGCGGAATGACAGGCGAGCCGGTGCGAACGACGCTGCGATACGCCGCGCAGGCGTCGCGCGAGTGGTCGGCCACCCTCGACGCGCTCCAGCAGCTGGAGTTCATCGGTTCGGGCGGCGCGGTCGGCTATTGGGGGCTCTCGCTCGGCTCCTACTTCGGAATTCCCTTCGTAGCGAGCGAGCCGCGCATTACCGCCGCCGTCTTCGGTCTCGCGGGGCTCGGCGACAGCACACCGGAATTTGCCGAGGCCGCGCGAAGCATTCGCATTCCGATCGAGTTCATGTGCCAGTGGGACGACGAGTTGCTTCCGCGCGCTGATGGGCTCGCGCTCTTTGATGCGTTCGGATCGGCCGAAAAGACGCTTCACGTGAATCCCGGCGGCCACGCGGGGATGCCACCGTTCGAGGCGGCAAGCTGGGAACGATTTTTCCTTCGGCATCTCGGCATGGGTCCCGTCGAGAGGTGACGATGCGACGGGAATCGAGCTCGCGTAGATTCCTCCTCATGCGACTCACACATCTCTCGCTGCTCACTCTTCCGCTCGCGTTCTCTACTGCCTGCGCGCAGACCACTACCACGCATCCGCGCCCGCAGCAGACGGTCGCACCTCCGACGCACGCCGATTCCCTCCGCGGCTCGATCACCCCCGAGCGCGCATGGTGGGACGTGACCTTCTACGATCTCCACACGCGCATCTCGCCCGCGGACAGCTCCATCTCCGGTTACGTCGGCATCACGTACAAGGTGCTCGCGCCCGCGCGCGAGATGCAGATCGACCTTCAATTGCCGATGGTGATCGACAGCATCAAACAGAATCGCCGCATTCTCAACTTCCGGCGCGACAGCAACGCCTTCTTCGCATCGATGCTCGAGTCGCAGAAAATCGGCGCGCACATGGCAGTCACCGTCTACTATCACGGCAAGCCGCGAGCGGCAATTCGCCCGCCATGGGACGGCGGCTACTCATGGTCCGTCGACTCACTCGGCAACCGCTGGATCGCCACCTCCAACCAGGGACTGGGCGCCAGCGTCTGGTGGCCGAACAAGGACACGCAGGCCGACGAGCCCGACTCGCAGCGCGTCGCCATCTCCGTTCCCGACTCGATGATCGACGTCTCCAACGGACGGCTGCGCTCGACGACGCACAACTCCGATGGCACGACGACCTACGAGTGGTTCGTGGCGTCTCCGATCAACAATTACGATGTCGCGGTCAATGCGGGCAACTACGCGCACTACACTGAGACTTATGCGGGTGAGGCGGGCGAGCTCACACTCGACTTCTGGCCACTCGCCTACCATCTCGACGCGGCGAAGAAGCAGTGGGAGCAGGTAAAGCCGATGCTCGCCTGCTTCGAGCACTGGTTCGGGCCGTATCCGTGGTACATCGATGGCTACAAGCTCGTCGAGGCGCCGCACCTCGGTATGGAGCATCAGTCGGCCGTCGCATACGGCAATGGTTTCAAGAACGGCTATCGCGGCACCGATCGCTCACACACCGGACTCGGGCTCGGCTGGGACTTCATCATCATCCACGAGAGCGCACACGAGTGGTTCGGCAACAGCATCACGACCAAGGACATCTCCGACTCGTGGGTGCACGAAGGTTTCGCGAACTACGCCGAGTCGATTTACACGGAGTGCCAGCAGGGAAAGGAGAAGGGCGCGCTCTACGCGATCGGCGAGCGCGCGAACATCAAGAATGACGCGCCGGTTGTCGCCGAGTACGGGCTGAATCGCGAGGGCTCCGGCGACATGTACGAGAAGGGCGGCAACATGCTCCACACGATTCGCCAGATCGTCGGCGACGACGAGAAGTGGCGCTCGATTCTGCGTGGGCTGAGCAAGACCTTCTACCACCAGACCGTGACGGGCGCGCAGGTCGAGGAATACATCAGCCGCCAGGCCGGCATCGACCTGAGCAAGGTCTTCGCGCAATATCTGACGACGACGAAAATACCGGTGCTCGAATACAGATCAAAAGGCAAGTCGCTCACCTACAAGTGGACGAACGTCGTCCTCGGCTTCGACATGCCGGTTCGCGGCTTCGTAGGCGACAGCGCGCTCATGCTGCGCCCGACCACCTCGGCGCAGACGAAGAAGCTCGCGGTGGCTGCCGGCAGCTTCCGGGTCGACTCGAATTACTACGTCACAGCGCATCAATCGGAGCGCTGAGGGCCCGCTGGAACACAAGCTCTAACATTTTGAGATACGGACACAAACGGATAAAAAACGGACACAAACGGAAAGGGCTTTTTCCGTTCGTGTCCGTTCACTCCGCTTGTGTCCGTATCAATATTGTTAGTGCCTGCCGGCCACGTCGAGCTCTGCACGCGATTCGTACGAAGCTCGCTACTGCTTCGCGATCGGGATGCTCACGTGCGTATCCGCCCACGCCACGTCCATCGTCGCCTGCTTCGGCGACGCCGACTTCATCGTGATCGTCAACTGCTCCACCGGCGACGCGAGATGTTCGGCGCTCACGCTCCCCGTGCCCACGTCCTTCGCGCGCACCTTCGCATCGATGTCGACACCCCAGCGCTTCGCATCGGAGTTCACCACCACCTGCCACGTCTTCGCAGACGGAATTACGTAGATCGAATACCATCCCGGTTCCACCTTCACGCCGGCGATCGTCGCGCGAAACGGCACGTAGAGCGCGGTTGCCTCATCCGCACCCATGCGCCACGGCTCACCGTACGGCACCAGCTTCCCCATGATCTCGCGCCCGTTCACGTGCGGCCGGCCGTAGCACACTTTCACCGTGCCGCCATCGAGAGCGACCGATGCCGAGTCGTGCGAGCTCTTTCTCTTTTCGAGCTCCCCGGGCTTCGCCTGAAACCAGCACGCTTCCGCGCCCTGGTGTACCTCGTGCGCCGATGTGCTCCGCGCGGCCACGAGTGCAACTGCCGCAAAACCAATTGCTGCGATGACGCTCGGACGATTCCTTCTCATGCATCCCCCCGGAGATTGTCGATGTACCTTGGATCTCCTCTAAAGCTAGCGCGGCGTTTGGCGCGCTCAACACGCTACCTTTCAAAAATGCACGCCACCTCCCTTCACGCGCTCGCCGACCGCCTCGGCATTCTCTCCGAGTACGTGGATCAGACCGGACGCGAGACGCGCGTGGCTGCGGACGAAACCCGCGTGGCCATCATAGCTGCAATGGGCTTCGATGCATCCACCGAGGAGCGCGCCTCCGCCGCCCTCGCGCTGCTCGATGCGCGCGAGGCTGCGCGCGCGCTCGCGCCCGTACGCGTGATCGTCCACGGCTCCGAGTTCACCCTCCCCCCGCGCAGCGCGACGCTCACCCTCGAGCGCGGCGGCGATTGGAAGCCCGGCAAGGAGCTGCCGATCGGCTACCACATGCTCACCATTGGCGACGAAAATCAGACGCTCATCGTCGTTCCGCCAAAGGGCATGGCGCCGATCCGCCGCGCGATGGGGCTGATCGCCAACCTCTATGCAGTTCGCAGCGATCGCAACTGGGGCGTAGGGGACATCACCGACCTCGCGACCATCGCCGAGTGGAGCGGTGAGAAGGGAGCAGCGTTCGTCGGGGTGAACCCGCTCCACGCGCTCCGCAATCGCGGGCACGACATCTCGCCCTACAGCCCCGTCAGCCGCCTCTATCGCAACCCGATCTACATCGACGTCACCGCAGTTCCCGAAATGAGCGAGTGCGCCGACGCGCGCGCGCTCCTCGACGATCCCGAAACACAAGCGACGCTCGTCTCCCTTCGCACGAGCACGCACGTCGACTACGATCGCGCCTGGGCACTCAAGCGCCGCGCGCTCGAGATGCTCCATCGCACCTTCATCATCCGTCACCGCGATGCGCGCTCCGGACGCGGCCGCGACTATCGCGCGTACATCGAGCAGGAAGGCGCGTCGCTCGTCAACTTCGCGACCTTCTGCGCGCTCGAGGATCACTTCGCAGGCAAGGGCGAGATGCGCGGCTGGCCGCAGTGGCCATCCGAATACCGTCACCCCGCATCCTCAGACGTCGTCGCTTTCCGCGCGTCGAACGAGAACGAAGTCGACTTCCATCGCTGGCTCCAGTTCGAGCTCGACCGACAGATCGCATCCGCCGCGGCCATCGCGCGTGAGTCCGGACTCGGCATCGGCATCTACCAGGATCTGGCAATCGGCGCCGCGCCCGACAGCGCCGATGTCTGGGCGTTCGGCCATCTCTTTCTGAGCGGCGTTTCCGTCGGCGCACCGCCCGACGGCTACGCGCCGCAGGGACAGAATTGGGGACTCCCGCCGATCGATCCGCGCCAGCTCGTCGAAGATCGCTACGCGTTCTGGATCGCGCTCATTCGCGCATCGCTTCGCCACGCGGGCGCCCTCCGCATCGATCACGTACTCGGCCTCTTTCGCCAGTTCTGGATCCCCGCCGGGATGCCGGGAAAGCTCGGCGCCTACGTGCGCTTCCCCACCGAAGAGATGATGGGAATCCTCGCGCTCGAGAGCGTTCGCCATCACGCGCTCATCGTCGGCGAAGACCTCGGCACGGTTCCGCCGGAGGTTCCGGGTGTGCTCGAGCGTTGGGGACTGCTCTCCTCGCGCGTGATGTACTTCGAACGCGAGAGCGACGGCCGCTTCCGTCCCGCCTCATCGTATCCGAAGCTCTCGCTCACCACCGCGGACACGCACGACATGGCGACGATCACGGGATTCTGGACCGCGCGCGACATCGAGCTGCAGCACATGGCCGGCCTCATCGATTCCGCCGAGCACGCGGCGGCGGCACACGCGCATCGCGACGACGAGCGCCGCTTCCTCGTCGAGCGTCTCGTGGCCGAGGGCGCGCTCAAGAGCAGCATGGCGGAATCGCCGAGCAACGCGGAGCTGCGCGGCGCCGTGCATCGCTTTCTCTGCTCCACACCGGCGGCGTTGGTCGGCGTCTACCTCGAGGACCTCGTCGGCGAGCGCGAGCCGGTGAACCTTCCTGGCGTGAGCGCGGATCTCTTTCGCAGCTGGACGCGCCGACTCTCGCAGTCGCTCGAGATGATCGCGGAGGATACGGACGTCGCGCTCGCCTTTCCCGATCCCGTCCGCGCTGGCCGCTGACGTTGCTCCCGATGCGTCGATGACGATTCCGATCCGCGCGACCTATCGCCTGCAGCTGAGCTCCGCCTTCACGCTCGACGATGCGAGAGCGATCGTCCCGTACCTCTCGCGGCTGGGCGTATCGCACATCTACGCGTCGCCGGTGCTGCGCTCGCGTCCCGGGAGCACGCACGGCTACGACGTCGTCGACCCGACGCGACTCGATCCGGAGCTCGGCAGCGACGCGAGCTGGGATGCGCTCGTGACCGAGCTTCGCGCGCACGGCATGGGGATGATCCTCGACATCGTCCCGAACCACATGGGCGTCGGCGCCGAGAATCCGTTCTGGGACGATCTCTTCGCGAACGGCCCGTCATCGCGCTACGCGAGCTGGTTCGACATCGACTGGAACACGCCCGCGCGCGGACTCAAGGGCCGGGTGCTCATCCCGATCCTCGGCACCGAGCTCGCGGAGGCGATCGAGAAGCGCGAGTTCACGATCGCGTTGGTCGGCGGTCGCTACCGACTCGAATATTTCGATCACTCCTTCCCGCTCGACCCGTCGACGCTGCCTTCGGTGCTCGCGCCCGCGATCGACGCTCTCGCGAACGACGTGGCCGCAGAGGAGAGAGATGAGCTCACGAGCATCCTCGCCGCATTAGGCGCTCTCCCGCCTCGCCTCACCACGCGACACGTACTCGTCGAGCGCAGACAAAAGGAGGCGCCCGAGCTTCTTCGCCGGCTCGAGGCGCTCACTGATCGCTCCACGGCCGTTTACGAAGTGCTCGAGAACGCCGCGAAGAGCTTCACGAGCGGCGATGGAGCGAGCGAGCGCGTCGAGTCGCTGCTCGACGCGCAGGTCTACGCGCTCGTCTTCTGGCGCCGCGCCGCCCACGAGATCAACTACCGCCGCTTCTTCGACATCAATGAGCTCGTCGCGCTTCGCATGGAAGATCCTGCCGTCTTCGGCGCGACACACCGCCGCATCATCCAGTGGGTGAAGGACGGTCAGCTCGACGGGCTGCGCATCGATCACGTGGACGGACTCGGTAATCCGCGCGACTACTTCGATCGCCTGAACGCCGCGATCCAGCAGGTGGCACCCGGCGCAAAAGTCCCGCTCTTCGTCGAGAAGATTCTCTCGGGACGCGAGCATCTCCGCGCGGAGTGGCCCGTCGCGGGCACCACGGGCTACGAATTCCTCGCGCAGCTCGACGCGATCTTCATCGATCCAGCCGGCCGCCGCGAAATCGAGAAGACCTATCGCCACTTCCTCGGCATCCGCCGCCCGGAGATCGACTTCCACGACGTCGCCACGCGCGGCAAGGCATTCATTCTCCGCGGCTCGCTCACCTCCGATGTGCAGCGCCTCGCGCGGCTCCTCGCTCCGATCGCGCGCGATGACCCGCGCACCTCGCAGCTCACACGCGCGCAGCTCTCCGAAGGAATCGTCCAGATCATCGCGCGCCTCCCCGTCTACCGCACCTACATCGAGGCCGGCACGCTCGACGTGCACGAGGACGATCGCGCCGCGCTCGAGCGCGCCTTCGCGGACGCCGGCGCGCTGGCCCTCATCCGCGCGCCGCTGCTCGCGCTGCTCGAGGAGATCTTCCTCGGCGATCGCTCATCGCTGAGCGAGGAGAAAAGGGCCGAGCGCGATGCGTTCGTCCTGAGATTCCAGCAGGTGAGCGGTCCGGCGACGGCGAAGGGGATCGAGGACACTGCGCTCTATCGGTATTCGCCATTGCTGTCGCTCAACGAGGTCGGCGCCGATCCCGCGGCCGAGCTCGATGACGCGGTCGGCTATCTCCACGATGCGAACATCGAGCGGAGCGTCCGCTGGCCCGGAACGATGCTCGCAACCAGCACGCACGACACGAAGCGGAGCGCCGATGTTCGCGCGCGGCTGGATGTGCTCTCGGAGCTTCCGCGCGAGTGGGCGACGCAGCTCGCGGCGTGGGAGCGCGCGCATCGCTCGCTCAAGCAGCGGGTCGACGACAAGCTCGCGCCGGACGCGCACACCGAGTATGTGATCTACCAGACGCTCATCGGGATGTGGCCGATGGGAGCTGTGGAGAGCGCCGACCGCGATTCGCTCTGCGCGCGCGTGACGGAGTTCGCGCGGAAGTCGGCGCGCGAGGCGAAGGGGCGCACATCGTGGATCGACATCAACGAGGACTACGAGCGCGCGCTCGCGGACTTCATTCGCGGGCTGTTCGACCGCGCGGAGTTCGTGCGCGACCTCGAATCGTTGGTGGCGAAGATAGCGCCGAGCGGGGTCTGGAATGCCGTCTCGAGAACGGTGCTGCACCTGACCGCTCCCGGCCTCCCGGACATCTACCAAGGGGACGAGCTGTGGAACTACTCGCTGGTGGACCCGGACAATCGGCGGCCAGTGGACTACAAACTACGCAACGAAATGCTTGCAATGTCACCACTTGGTGACATAACGCAACCTAAGCTAACAGAACAGCTTACGGACCACCGCAACGATTCGCTCAAGCTCGCCATCATCCGCTCAATCCTCCGAACCCGCGCCGATCACTCCCCCCTCTTCGCCCACGGCGCCTACCGCCCCCTCGCCGCCCACGGCCCGCTCGACAATCACATCTTCGCATTCGAGCGCAGATCCTCCCCCGCATCCCTCGATGACGCCGCCATCGTCGTGGTGCCGCGCCTCACCTACTCGCTCTCGCCAACTCCCAACGCTCCTCCAACAGCGGAGATCTGGCGCGACACCAAGCTCCATCTACCACCGGAGTTCGCCGAAACCCGCTGGCGCTGCGCCATCTCCAACTTCGAGCACCGCTTCCCTCCCGCGAGCGACACCAACGTCCGCGTCCCGATCTCCGCGCTCCTCGCTGCTGCACCCTGCGCGCTCCTGCTCCCTCTCCGCGACACCCTGCAAAAAGCTCCGTAAAAATCCCGAATCAACGCCTGTCAAAAGCTGAAGCGGTGGCCCCACCTACCCTCAGTCGCGTACCTTAATTCTTCCTCGACGTACCCAAGCCCCCAACTCCGCTTCATGCCCATCCCTTCAGGCGCCATCGTCGCCTACTTCTCGATGGAGATCTGCCTCGAGCAGGCGATCCCCACCTACAGCGGCGGACTCGGCGTCCTCGCCGGCGACACCCTCCGCGCCGCTGCCGATCTCGAAGTCCCGATGATTGCCGTCACCCTGCTGCACCGGAAGGGTTACTTCACGCAAACCCTGGATCCCGACGGACAGCAGCACGAAGCGCCCGTTACCTGGAACCCCGAGAACGTGCTCAAGGCCGAGAAGGCGCGCGCGTCGGTGGAGATCGCGGGAAGACGCGTCGAGATTCGCGCCTTCCGATACGACGTGCGCGGCGCTGGCGGCCACGTCGTCCCCGTCTATCTCCTCGACACCAACCTCGAAGAGAACTCCGAGTGGGACCGCACGCTCACCGATTGCCTCTACGGCGGCGACATGCACTACCGTCTCTGTCAGGAAGTCGTGCTCGGTATGGGCGGCGCGGCACTTCTGGAGGCGATGGGCTACGCCGATCGCGCGCAGTACCACATCAACGAGGGACACGCCGCGCTGCTCACGCTCACGCTCCTCGAGCGCGAGATGGCAGGGCAGGCGCCGCGCGACATCACCGAGGCCGATCTGGAGCGCGTTCGTCGCCGCTGCATCTTCACGACGCACACGCCGGTTCCCGCAGGTCACGATCGCTTCGATGTCTTCGAGACCAAGTCCGTGCTAGGCGACGCGAGATGGCAGATGCTCGTCGACGCGCGCATCATCGAGGACAACACGCTCAACATGACGCATCTGGCGCTCCGCCTCAGCCGCTATGTGAACGGCGTCGCCATGCGCCATCGCGAGATCTCGCAGGGGATGTTTCCCGACTACCCGATCGACTCCATCACCAACGGCGTGCACGCGACCACGTGGACCGCGCAGTCGTTCCAGGAGCTCTTCGATAAACGCATTCCCGAGTGGCGTCGCGACAATCAGTATCTCCGCTACGCGATCGACATTCCGCTCGAGGAGATTCTCGACGCGCACGCGGCGACGAAGGCGGCACTGTTCACGGAGGTGCATCATAGAACGGGTGTGAAGCTCGACCCCGCAGTGCTGACGATCGGCTTCGCGCGCCGCGCCACACCGTACAAGCGCGCCGACCTGATCTTCTCCGACATCAAGCGGTTGGCGGCGATCGCCGAGCGTTCGGGGAGAATTCAGCTGCTCTTCGGTGGGAAGGCGCATCCGCGCGATGAGGGAGGGAAGACGCTCATCAAGCAGATCTTCGCTGCGGCCGCGTCGCTGCCGTCGTCGGTGCACGTCGTCTACATCGAGAACTACGAGATGGATATCGCACATCTCATGACCGCCGGCGTCGACCTCTGGCTCAACAATCCGACGAAGCCGCTCGAGGCATCGGGCACGAGCGGAATGAAGGCAGCGCTCAACGGAGTGCCGTCGTACTCGGTGCTCGACGGATGGTGGGTGGAGGGCTGCATCGACGGCGTCACCGGCTGGTCGATCGGCGCGGCGCGCTCCGATGAAGGCGAGGAGATCGCCGATCTCTACGTGAAGCTCGAGCGCGTGATCCTCCCGCTCTTTTATGGACTGCCGTTCTCGTGGGCGAAGGTCATGCGAAACTCGATCGCGTTGAACGGCTCGTTCTTCAACACGCAGCGCATGGTCGGGCAGTACGTGCACAACGCGTATTTCCCGCCGAAAGATCAGCGCACGATCCCAGTGGCGGCGGCGGAGAACGCGAAGGAAGACGTCCAGAGCGCGTGGGCGGGGGTGCAGTAGCGCCCCTCGCGGCGGGGCGGAAACAGTTGCCGTTGCGCGCTGGCGGACTCTGCGTGTATCGTGGAGCCGTGACGACACCAGGCAGCAACGCGATGAGGACAACCGGCTCCCGCGCCCGCGTGCGGTGGGCGAGCAAGAAGCGCAAGTTCCGTCGCCGCTGGCCACTCTATCTGGTCATCATCATCACGATCGTGACCACCGCGGCCGTCGTCGTCATCATCATGAACAACGTCGACGAGCCCGACAACGGAAAGAAGCCCCCGACGCCGGTGCCGAAGGCGATTCGCTGACTCACCGCGCGGCCGCGCGCACTTAACGTCGTGCAGAGATCCGCGTCCAAAGAGTGTCCCCCACTCGGCGTGATCAGATGAGCGCTCGACACCCCTTCGTTCTCCGAGCCACGCTCGTAGCCGTGCTCGCGACATCCGCGCCGGCCTCGCGTGCACAATCGATGCCCGGCGGCGACATGCACTCCGCCGACGGAGCGATGTCCGGCGACATGATGCCGATGGCCCACATGAAGATGACCACACTCGGCCCCGCGCACGCGGGCGACGCCGTACGCGCGGCGGCGATCGCCGACACGCTGCGCGGCGCGATCGAGAAGTATCGCAATTATCACGTGGCGCTCGATGAAGGCTTCGTGATCTTCATGCCGAAGATTCCCCAGCGCGTCTATCACTTCACGAGCCGCCCGAATGCCTTCCGTTCGATTTTCTCATTCGACCCCGCGCGCCCGACATCGCTGCTGTATCGCAAAACCGGCGGCGGCTACACACTCGTCGGCGCGATGTTCACCGCTCCCAATCGATACGGGCCCAAGGATCTCGACGCACGCGTGCCGCTGAGCATGGCCGAGTGGCACATGCACAGGAATTTGTGCATGCCGCCCAAGGATCGGGAGCTCGCGCTCTACCCAAGCGGCGATGCGCCGCCGCTGTTCGGATTCCAAGGGTCGATCGCCACCGACAGCGCGTGCAAGGCAGCGGGCGGCCGCTTCCACGCGACGGTGTTCGGCTGGATGGTGCACGTTTCCCCGTGGGAAACGGATCCGGCGAAGGTGTGGGGTACGCACGAGGATGAGGAGGAGCGCGGCGCGACGGGGCACTGACAAGGTAAATGAGCGCGAAGAGCTCTTCTCCGTATCGTCCGCGCCTCTCATCCGTTCAATCGTTTCACCGGCTGTCAGCGCTTTTCCAGCGCGACTCTCGCGCGCAGTGGCGCAGCAACCTCCGGCAGCGCCGTCGGCCGTTCGATGTGCGTCTTCAGCACGATCGACGTCTCCGTTCCTTCCACTCCCGGAATCTGCCGCAGTCGCTCCACCAGCTCGAGCAGCGCCGACGTATTCGCGACGCGCACCTTGAGCATCATGCCGAGTGGTCCGGCCACCGAATGAAACTCCTCGATCTCGGCGATCGGCTCCATCAGCGGCAGGAGCTTCGAGCACGGCTTCGACGAGCGCACGCCGATGTACGCGAGCACATCGAGCCCGAACGCCGAAGCATCGATGTCGATCGTCCATCCGCGAATCACACCCTCGCGCGCGAGGCGGCGGAGCCGGTCGTGCACGGACGACGGCACCATGTGCACGAGCTTCGCGAGATCCTCGAGGCGGAGCTGCGCGTTGTGCTGCAGCGCGGCGACGAGGGCGTGATCGGTGAAATCCAGCGTAATCATTCGATTGCCTCAATTTCTCGCAAGCCGAAGGAATTTCGGCATAGTTGTATCAATGACGATAGTCCTTGCATAATAGTATGGTAACAAACAAAATCAATTCTTTCAGGAGTTTTAGCATGCAAGCGCTGCTCGTAGTCGACGCCCAGAACGAATTCTCCCCCAACGGCGTTCGCCCCGTCCCCAATCACGCCGCCGCCGTGCGCGCCATACTCTCCCACGTGGGCGCTGCGCGACGCGAAGCCCGCCCGATCGCCTGGATCCAGCACCACAACAAGCCCGGCGAATCGCGCGCATTCATCCCGGGCACCTGGGGTGCGGAGCTCACCGTGGGAATGGGACCGCAGCCAGGTCATGGCGACAGCGAGCGGCTGTTCACGAAGGAAGTCTTCGGCGCGTTCACGACGACGGATCTCGAGTCGTGGCTTCGCTCGCACGGCGTCACGGGCGTGCTCATCACCGGATTCTACGCGCACATGTGCGTCTCGACATCGGTGCGCGAAGCGCTCGTGCGCGGCTTCGACGCGATCATCGATCCCGACGCCACCGGTGCCTGCGATCTCGACGACCCGCTACTCGGCTCTCAATCCGCGGATGAGGTGCGCCGCACGGCGCTGCTGCAAGTCGTGAACATGGGAGCGACGATTTTTATTCCGCGCCATGGAGCGAATGCGAGCGGCGCACGGTACGCGACGGCGACTGCCAACGGCTGACTATATCCGCTTGCACTTGCTCGCGTCGAAGTCGTCGTTCACCGTGTCCATCCCCGCGATGAGCGCGTTGTAGCGCGCCTTCCGATCCGGGTCGAGCGCGCGCGTGTCGCCCGCGAGCTTCGCGAGGCCCACCAGCGCCTCGTCCGCCGCGCGGTAGCCGTACGAGAGATCCTTGCACGAAAGCCGCTTCTGCCCGAAGTCGGTGCGGCGGTCGCGATAGTTGTGCAGTCCGTGCTCGAGCGAGTCCGCGAGCGAATCGAAGCGAGATTGCGCCGCCATCCGGATCTCCGCCGGCACCGGCGCGCTCACATTCGCTCCACTCGGCATCGCCACGGGTGGCGCGATCGGAGGCGCGATTGGAGGCGCAATCGCAGGCGCAACAGCGGCGACGGGCGCACCAGGTGCCACGACGGCGGTGGTCGCGCTCACACTCGCAGGGAGGGGCCCCGTTCCCTGCGCGATGATCGCGCTCGCCGCCGCGATCGAGTCCGCGCGCCGCTGCGCCGCGACCGCAGCCGCATTCGGCACGACGACGAGCTCGCGCTGATGCTGGATCTGAGCCACCGGCGGCTCCGGCAGCCGTCGCGCATTCCACACCTGCACCGACACGAAGGTGATCGCGAGTGCGATCGCGACCGAGATCCCGAGCCCCACCCAGCGGCTCCGCATCGGCAGCGACCCGATCGGGTCGATCGATGGCTGCGGGATCATCAGCGGCAGCGCGTGGATCTTCTCGTCGGGCTCCGTGCGACGCGTCGCTCCCGACATGTGCACGCTGCGCTCGTTCTCATCGCGCTCGACGAGCTCCGATGTGCTGTAGCTCTTCCAGTCGATCAGCGTGCGGAACTTCCCGCCCTCGAGAATGCCGTCGTCGTCGACCTGCTCGTAGAACGGCACGTACGCGCCGCCCGCCGTCGGATCCGCGTGCGCGCGGAAGAATCCGCCCGCAGGCTCGTTCCCCTCGGTCGCGATCACGAGTCCGCACTGCCACGCGTCGGTGAAGCGCGCGCGATGCGTTTCGAGATCGAGCGACGCTGGCGACGCCGAGAGATAGGGCGTGGAGTGATACCAGCCGATGAGCGTCGAGCGCCGCCTGCGCACCTCGAGCTGCTGCCCCAGCCACTCAGCGTCCGGAATCTGCACCGGCTCGTCCTCGGCGATCGCGTGTCCGGTGCGCAGCGTCCCCGTGATGCAGAGAAAGCGGCGCTTCGTCCGCAGACACTCGCACGGCTCGCCGATGAGAAAGCCGAGGAGCTCCTGTTCGGGCGAGGAGGCGAGATGGCGGATGACTTCGCGAAGCGCGCCCTGCGTGATGGTGATCGCGGGAGGCGACAGCTCCATGGCGCGCGTGAGCCCTTCCACCGGCGCCCACAGAATCGCCTGGTCGTCGGGGAACGGCTTGCCGATCTGGAGCGGTGGCGGGGGGCCTGCCTTCGGGTTCCGCTGTCTCACGGGGTCACCTCGGGAGGCCACTTATATACGCGTTCCCGTCACGTTGCGCGAGCATTGCATTGTGACCATGCCGTAAGAATACCCCGATTACACCCCTTCGATCGGCTTCCCGTCCTCGTCGACCGGTGCCAGCGAGGAGACCGCCGGCCCCGTGAAGACTTTGCCGAGTGCGTCGAAGCGCGAGCCGTGGCAGGGGCAGTCCCACGACTTCTCGAGCGTGTTCCAATGGACGATGCACTTGAGATGCGGACACACCGCCGTCATCTCGTGGAGCGCGCCGTCGTCGTCGCAGT
>JACCWE010000092.1 GCA_013697785.1 Gemmatimonadaceae bacterium | reverse complement strand
CCGCCGCGCTGCGCGCGCTTGCACCAGGGCGCGCGGGCCCGCGCGTGGTCGCGGCGTCGCTCTCCTTTGCGAGCGCTACCCCGCGCCGTGCCCTCGGCTTCTTCCCGATCCTCTCGCTGCTCGCGGATGCCGTCCCTCTCGAAAGTCGCGACGGTCACGTGATAGCCGCCGCTCGTCGCGCTGGCGCCGGCCGCGTCGTCCAGCTGGGCTACGATGCGACGTGGCGATGGCGTCTCGCGGGCAGCGGCGATGCGCCGGCCGCGCATCGCGACTACTGGTCGGCGGTGGTGTCCGCTGCTGCGTATCGCGCCGCGAAGCGTATCGCGAGCGCCACAACACAGAACGCGGACGCCGCTCCGCTCGCGTCGCTCTACGCGGATCTCGGCGCGCCGACGCCCGCGACCGCGAGCGTGCTGCACGTCACTCCCGGCCTGCGCTGGTGGATGTTCGCGATTCTGGCGGCGCTGCTGCTCGCGGAATGGGGCTCGCGCAGGCTGAGAGGTGCGCGATGACGATCGCCTTCATCTCGCACTCCGATTGCGGCCGCCACGATACCGGGTGGGGAGCGGTGGAGCACGTTGGGCGGTTACGCGCGATCACGCGCGCATTTCGCGAGGTGCCGGAGCTCTTCATGAGCCTCCTGCATCACGAGGGGCGATACGCGGATGCCGAAGAGCTCGCGCTCGTCCACGACGCAAAATATGTATCCGGAATTCAGGATATTTCCCTCGCGGGCGGCGGGCAGCTCGATCCCGATACCGTCGCGAGCGAAGGGTCGTGGCTCGCCGCGACGGCGGCCGCGGGGTGCGTGCTCGATGGCGTCGACATGTCGTTCGACGGCCGCGCCATCCGCAGCTTCTCCGCCGTGCGACCGCCGGGACATCACGCGATTCGCGATTCGTCGATGGGCTTCTGCATCTTCGGCAACGTCGCGCTCGCGGCGCACTACGCGCGACGGACGCATCGCGCGGACCGCGTGCTGATCGTCGACTGGGATGTGCACCACGGGAACGGCACCCAGGCGCTCGTCGAGCACGATCCCGGAATTCACTTCGTGTCGATGCACCAGTGGCCATGGTATCCGGGCACCGGTGCGGCGAGCGAGCACGGTATCGGAAATCTCTGGAACATCCCGATGGCTGCGGGGCTCCCGCCGGAGCAATACGTCGACGCGTTGCGTTCAGGCATCGACGCGGCCACCGTCGGCTTTACCCCGGATCTCGTTCTCATCTCCGCCGGATTCGACTCGCTCGCCGGCGATCCGCTCGGCGGCTTCACCCTCGAGATGGAGCACGTGGCGCTACTCACGCGCGAGCTCGTGCAGCGAGCAGGCGTGTGGTGCGGGGGCCGCGTCGTGAGCGCTCTGGAGGGTGGTTATGCCCCGGAACGGCTGGGCGAGGCGAGCATGGTGCACCTCGAGGCGCTCGGCTGAGCGCGGCGCATGCTTGCTCGGGCTGCTTCCGGGCCTAACTTACTCGCGTGACAGCGCTCGAATTGCTCGGCCTGATGGCCGTGGCCCACGACGATGCGGCGCCGGTTGCGCCTGGTGTGACCGTCATCCGCGTTCGTGATCTCGGGGCCGCCGTTCGCGCGGCGCCCGCCGAATCGTACGACCCTGCGAACGACGACGGCCAATACGAGCAGCTTCTCGACGCGCTCTTCGCGCGCGGCGCGATCCTCCCGGCGCCTCCGGGGCTCGTCTTCCGCACGGTCGACACGATGCGCAGCTGGATGGAGCAGAACTACGTCGGGCTCGCCGAAGGGCTGACGTTCGTCTCGGGGAAGTGCGAGGCGCGCGTGCATGTGCGACCGGCGCAGCATCTCGTGCCGAGCGAATCCATCGATGCGCTGGCGCTCGAGGCGAGCAATGCAGTGCGCGCGCTGCGCCATGGCGCGGTGGCCACGGTGACGCTCGCCGAACCGGAGCCGCCGGTGCTCGTCAGCGTCGCCTTCCTGCTGAAGACCAACGATTGGAACACGTTCAGCGAAGCCGTGCTCGAACAGGAGCGGCGCTTCACCGATCTGCGCTTCGAACAGACGGGCCCGTGGATTCCGCACGATTTCGTGCGGCTGGACCTCGGAGTCTGAGCGATGTTCTGTCCTGACTGCGGCACCTGGAATCGTGGCTCGGCGGTAATCTGCGCGCGCTGTTCGCACGAGCTGCCCGAGGTGTCGGACGCGCCGCAGGAGAAGCCGGACGAGGAGATGGATCTGCTGCGTCGCGCCGCCGGCGGACGCTACCGGATCTACCGCCGCCTCGCGACGGGCGGCATGGCGAGCGTTTACGCGGCGAAGCACGTGCAGCTCGGGCGGCAGCTCGTCGTGAAAGTGCTTCTAGGCCATCTCGCGCGCGATCCCGAGATGCGCGAGCGCTTCAAGCGCGAGGCGGAAGCGAGCGCGCAGCTCTTTCATCCGCACATCTGCTCGATTCTCGACTACGGAGAGCTCGAGACGACGGTGTATCTCGTGATGCCATACATGGCTGGGGGCTCACTCGCGGATCTCATCGTGCGCGGCGGCACCGTGCCGGCGGCGGTGGCCGCGAGCGTATGTGCGCAGGTGTCGATCGCGCTCGACTACGCGCACCGCCACGGCATCGTGCATCGCGATGTGAAGCCCGACAACATCCTCTTCGACGAGGATGGCAACGCGCTCATCACCGATTTCGGCATCGCGACCGCGCGCTTTCATCAGCGGCTGACGATGACCGGGCGCGCGATGGGGACACCGCACTACATGTCGCCGGAGCAGGCCATGGGGAAGATGGTCGACGGCAGGAGCGACATCTACGCGGCGGGCGTGCTGCTGTACGAAATGCTCGTCGGCTTTCCGCCGTTCGATGGCGCGGACTCGTACTCGATCGGCTACAAGCACGTGCACGAGGATGCGCCGTCGCCGGACATCGTCGACTCGCGCACGCCCCCTGCGCTCGCTGCGATCGCGATGAAGTGTCTCGCCAAGGCGCCCGCGGACCGCTTTCAGCGCGGCAACGATCTCTCCGATGCGCTGATCGCTTATCTTTCGCAGACTGCCAGTGGCGACGCGCTGCGAAATGCGTGGCTCTCCCGCCGGCTTGGAATCACGCCCACGGCGAAATGAAGCTCACGCACGAAATCGTCTCGCTCCGCACGAAGCACGTGTTCACGATCGCTCGCGGCGGCGCCAGCGCGCATCGCGTCAATCTCGTCACGATCACCGATACGGATGGCGCGTTCGGTGTCGGCGAGGCGAATCCGAGCCGCTTCTACGGCGAGAATCCGGACACGGCCGCCGTGGTGCTCGAGCAGTTCGCGACGATCATCGAGAAGGCCGACGGCTGGTCGCTCGAAGCGATCGAGACCGAGATGGGGAAGATGTGGCGCGGCAACGGCTCGGCGAAGAGCGCCGTGATGGCCGCGCTCTACGACCTCATGGGCAAGCGGCTCGGCGTCCCGCTCTACAAGATGTGGGGGCTCGATCCGTCGAAGGCGCCGCTGTCGAGCTTCACGATCGGCGTCGCGCCCGAGGCGGAGCTGCGCGCCAAGGTGCAGGAGGCGGCGGAGTATCCGCTGCTCAAGGTGAAGCTCGGCACTCCGGATGATGCGGACATCATCCGCATCATCCGCGAAGAGGCGCCGGACAAGATCCTGCGCGTCGACGCGAACGCCGCGTGGACGCCGAAGCACGCGCTCGACATGATCGCGCTCCTCTCCGAGTACGAGGTGGAGTTCGTCGAGCAGCCATTGCCGCCCGAGAACGTCGAAGGGCTCCGCTACGTGCGCGATCGCTCGCCGCTGCCTATCATCGCGGACGAGTCGTGTCTCGTCGCGAGCGATATCCCGAAGCTCGCGGGCGTCGTCGACGGGATCAACATCAAGCTCGCGAAGTGCGGCGGACCGCGTGAGGCGCTCAGGATGATCGCCGTCGCGCGCGCGCACGACATGAGCGTGATGATGGGATGCATGATCGAGACGAGCGTGGGCATCACGACGGCTGCGCATCTCTCGCCGCTGCTCGACTACGCCGATCTCGATGGCGCAGCGCTTCTCGCGGCCGACCCGTACACCGGCGCCACGATTCACGGCAGCGTGATCAGCATTCCCTCCGGGCCGGGGCTGGGCGTAGCGAAGGCATGAACGCCCCTCGGTTCATCGAGGTCGCCTTGCCGCTGCCGCTGTTCCAGACATTCACGTACTCGGTTGGCGACGGGCCGATTCCCCGGCCCGGCTCGCGCGTGCTCGTTCCCGTTCGCAACAAGCGCGCGATCGGCATCTCGCTCGGGCCAGCCGACGGCGCGGGAATCGCGCGCCCTCGCGCGATCATCGAGGCGCCGGATGCCGAGCCCGTGCTCTCCGACGCGATGATGTCGATCTGCAGATGGATGGCCGAGTACTATGTGGTGCCGCTTGGCATCGTGCTGCGAAGCGTACTCCCGGTGTTGCTCACGGGCGAGCGCGCACCTCAGCCATCGACGAAGACGCTCCGCGTCGCGAGCATCGTGAGGGAGCTTCCGACGCTCCTCGAGCGCGACGCGATGTTCAAGCGCGCGCCGAGGCAGCGCGCGCTATACGAGGTGCTCGAACAGATGGGCGGGCGCGGCGAGGTGCCGCATCTCACGGCGCAGCTGGGCTTCGGCGCCGATCTCGTGCGCGCGCTCCAGGCTCGCGGATTGGTCGCCATCGAGACGAGCGTCGTTGCGCGCGATCCGTTCCAGTCGCGCGCGCGCATCGCAGCGACGCCGCACGAGCCCTCGGCCGCGCAGGCGGATGCGATCGCGCAGCTGGTGCAAGCGAAGGGCGGTGATGTCTTCCTCCTGCGCGGTGTCACGGGAAGCGGAAAGACGCTCGTGTACATCGAGCTGCTGCGGGAGATCGTGATGAGGCGCGGCCAAAGCGCGATCGTGCTCGTACCCGAGATCGCGCTCACGCCGCAGACCGTCGATCGCTTTCGCGCGGTGTTCGGCGACGAGGTGGCGGTGCTCCACTCGGCGCTGAGCGATGGCGAGCGCTACGATGCGTATCTCGCGCTTCGCCGCGGCGAGAAGCGCATAGCCGTCGGCGCACGATCGGCCATCTTCGCGCCGCTCGCGAATCTCGGCGCGATCATCGTGGATGAGGAGCACGAGGGGAGCTACAAGAATGGCGAGACGCCGCGCTATCATGCTCGCGAGGTGGCGATGGTGCGCGCGCGCGCAGAGGGCGCGGTGGTGGTGCTCGGGAGCGCGACGCCGAGTCTCGAGAGCTGGGAGAACGCGGCGCAGGGGAAGTACACGCTACTCTCGCTACCTGAGCGCGTGGGTGCGGCGAAGCTGCCGACGGTCGAGGTGGTGGACTTGCGGCACAGCCGGCGACCGGTGGGTGGGAAGCCCATCGATCCGAGCCGTGTGCCCTTCAACTACGTGTTCAGCGAGCCACTCGAGGCCGCGCTCGGCGAGCGGCTGCAGAAGGGTGAGCAGAGCATCCTGCTGCTCAACCGCCGCGGCTACGCGTCGTTTCTCCAGTGCGACGCGTGCGGCACCGTGCGCAGCTGTCCGAACTGCAGCATCACGCTCACCTATCACAGAAGTCCCGAGCGACTGATCTGTCACTATTGCCTGCACGAGGAGCTTCCGGAAGCGAAGTGCCGGAAGTGCGGCGGGAGCACGGTGAAACAGCGCGGGCTCGGCACGCAGCAGGTGGAGAGGCTGATCGCCGAGCGATATCCGTATGCCCGGATTGCGCGGATGGATGTCGATACGACGAGCGGAAAGTGGGCGCACACCGAAATCCTCGATCGCGTGGGGCGCGGCGAGGTCGAGATTCTGCTCGGCACGCAGATGATCGCGAAGGGGCTCGACTTCCCGAACGTGACGCTGGTTGGCGTTATCGACGCGGATGTCGGGATCAACCTCCCGGACTTTCGCGCGAGTGAGCGGAGCTTTCAGTTGCTGAGCCAGGTCGCGGGGCGAGCGGGGCGCGGGCCGAAGGGCGGCGAGGTGATCATCCAGACTCGAGTGCCGACGCATCACGCGGTGCAGTGCGCGGTGACGCACGACTATCTCGCCTTCGTTCGGCAGGAGTCGCCGGCGCGGCGAGATCCGCCGTATCCGCCGGCTATCCGCCTCGCGAACGTGATCTTCAGCGGGCTCAATGAGGATGCGACGGCGAAGCTCGCGCTCGACGCGGCCGAGTGGGTGCGTGCGCTGCTCGCGTCGCAGGCGATCACGGACGTGACGGTGGTGGGGCCGGCGCCGTGCGCGGTGGACCGGATCAAGAAGCGGTGGCGCTGGCATCTGCTGCTCAAGAGCCAGAAGGCGAGCGCGCTGTCGAACGTTGGACGGTACTTCGTGGAGCGCTTCCCGGTGCCGGCGTCGCATTCACTGCGTGTGGCGTTCGATAGAGATCCCGTTTCGCTGCTCTGACCTGCCGCGGTCGCCAGCCCCAGGCTAGCTTTCAGGGTGCCCACATTTCTTCATCCGGACCTGACGGCGCCCAAGTTCGCTGGCGTCCCTGACGCGCGCTTCGTCCCCGCGCCCGCCGACGGTGTGCTCCCCGAAGGCTTCTTCTCGACGACCAATCTGCCGACGTACGTTCGCATCAACGGCGAGTGGCAGATGCCGCGCGAGCCGCGAATGGACGGCGTGCTGATGCTCGCGAAGGACGGGAAGCTGTGGATCCGCGAGATGCGCCGCGTGCGGAAGGACGAGCTGATCGCAGTGGGCGCGGCCGAGGATGGAAGCGAGGGGATTCTCGTCCATGCGCAGGCCTTCCTCGGGGGCGGCGAGGAGGGCGAGTTCAAGTTCATGTCGAGCGAGGTCTCGCGCGAGAAGCCGATCGATTACGCGCTGATGGCGCATCTGCTGATCGAGGAGCGCGATCGCAAGGGCTATCCGATCTGGGTAACGGGGCCGGCACTCGTGCATTCGCGCGCGCGTGCGGACATGACCTGGTTCATCCAGAACGGATTCGTCGGCGCGCTGCTCGCAGGGAATGCGGTGGCGGTGCACGATATCGAGACGTCGATCTTCAACACGACGCTCGGAATGAATTCGCAGGGCGGCTCGACGCAGGGTGGGCACGGGCTGCACATGCGCGCGATCAATCGGGTGCGCGCGGCGGGCTCGATCGAGGCCGCGGTGGCGAACGGCACGATCACCGACGGGATCATGCACGCGTGCGTCGTGAACAAGGTGCCGTACGTGCTCACGGGATCGATCCGCGACGATGGCCCGCTGCCGGGCGTGCTCAACGACATGACGCAGGCGCAGGACGCGATGAAGGCGCACACGATCAAGGCGACGATGGCGATCCTGGTCGCGACCGCACTGCACGCGATCGCGACTGGGAACATGCTGCCGGCATTCGTGACGGAGCCGGACGGCACGCTGCGCGAGCTGCCGACGATCTGCGTCGACTCGTCGGAGTTCGTGGTGAGCAAGCTGAAGGATCGCGGCACGCATCAGGCGTTCGGTGTCGTGACGAATGCGCAGGACTTCATGCACATCCTCAAGCTCTATGTCGAGCGTGAGCTCGATGCGCGCGGCGCGGAGCAGCGTCGCGCGTCGGGCGCGTCGGCGGCGGTGAAGTGAAGAA
This sequence comes from Gemmatimonadaceae bacterium, assembly GCA_013697785.1. Taxonomy (GTDB): domain Bacteria; phylum Gemmatimonadota; class Gemmatimonadetes; order Gemmatimonadales; family Gemmatimonadaceae; genus FEN-1250. Next base: position 13,862 of record JACCWE010000092.1, on the reverse strand, counting down.
GATCCTCGCCGAGGGTCGCGAGCGATTTCTGCGGGAGATCGCCGAGCAGCTGCCGGTGGACCGGATCGAGGAGCTGCATCTCTTCGCCTCGATTCGTCAGGGCGGAAACGAGAGCGCGATCGCGGTGGTGGCGCTGCGTCCGGAGATAGAGGAGGAGGGTAGCGAGGCGCGGCGGACTGTGTATCGCGCGCGCTATCGGCTCGCGCTCAAAGGCATGGAGCGCGGCAAGTGGGAGATGGACATCACCGAGGAAGCCGACGCGCCGACAGTGACGGTGGACGAGGTGGTGCGCGGAGTGCTCGAGCGCGCGGGGGACGCGGAGGAGCCGGAGCGGCTGAGCGCGAGTGATTTGCGAGCGATCGTAGCGAACGAGCCGTGGAGTTCGACCGCGTGAGGCAGGGGCGCAGTCGCCTCGATATTGCGACTTTCCGCATCCGAACCTAGATACGCATGTACGACGCCGGTGTGCCGGCGAATCGGAGATCGTGCTCCTGAACACTTCGGAGGATGATATGCATCGTATCTCGTTCGTGGCGGCGTTGGGGCTCGCCGCCAGTGTTTCCGCATCGGCAGTCAACGCCCAGGCTCTCGATGGCCGTTCCGTGCACTTCGGCGTCATGGGTGGTGCGACGAGACCCGTGGGCGACATCGCGGCGTACACGAACCATGATTGGAGCCTCGGCCTCCTCGCGCTGATCGGGTCACCGCAGTCGCGATTCAACTTCCGGGTGGATGGTCAATGGCAGCAACTCGCCGGGAATGATCCGCTCATTGGCGGTCACCTGACGACCTGCCTCGATTGCAACGACTTCGCTCAGGTGAATCAGCAGCGCTTTCGCGTTCTCGATTTCACCACGAACGCTGTGTTCAACTTGACCCCGGCATCTGCGACGAGTGTTTATCTCGTTGGCGGCATGGGCGTGTATAACGAGCGACAGGCGGACGGCCCGTCGGGCGACGCCGCCAGCGTGACTCGATTCGGCGTCAACGGCGGGCTCGGGTTCAAGTTCCGCATTGGCAAGCTGCAGCCATTCGTCGAAGCGAGGTACCACGACATCGTCGGCGCGCATGCATTCGCAGCTGGTCCAAATGGCTCGGGACGCTCGCAGACATTTCAGTTCATACCAATCAACGTCGGATTCGTCTTCTAGCGAGAGAATACGATGGATGCAAAACGCCGGACCTCTTTTTGTGAGGTCCGGCGTTATTTGTCAGCACTGATGTACGGCATCCGTGGTGGTATGTCCGCTTCCGCGCTCCGCGAGTCAGTGCCAGCTGTAGCTCAGCCCCGTGTGCACGAGGAGGTCGACCTGTTGGCCGCGCTCCGACAGACCCGGATCCGTCGCTGCAGTTCCGCGGATGTCGAGGTTGTAGATCATCGACGTGAGACCGAGGTTGGCGCTCAAACCGCCGCGGATGCGAATGGCGGAGCCGACGCTCATCACAGCGCCGTAGTTGACCGGCGTTCCGAACGGCTCGTACGTCGAGCCGCCGTGCCGGATTGCGCCTCCGCCGGCGCCGAGCCACACGCGAGCGGTGCCCGCCTCGGGGGTGACGAGGAAAAGAAGCTGGGCGCTTCCGGTCGATATGCTCGCGTTCGTCGTGGGCGTCCTGCCACCGGGGCTGAATAATCCGTTGCCCACCTCCGTCGACGATGTCGCTCCCGCCAGCTGAAATCCTACGCGCGGCGCCACCCAGAGTCGAAGCTGCGCGCCGAAGGACGCGCCCGAGAGATCGCTAGCGCTGTTTGGGAGGCTGCTCGAGTGCACGGAGGCTGACTTGAAGCCGCCAACCGGCGAATACATCCCGACCGACGCTCCGACTTCCACTTTGATCTGCGCGACCGCGGAGCTCGTGAGCACGAGTGAGCAGATGGCGACTGCGAGCGAACTACGACTAACGAAGCTGGTCATGGTGCACGCTCCTGCTGGGGTGTGACTTCACCATAGGGTCGTAATTCCCGAAGCGCAACGGCTCCGAGCCCGGGAGTGACGTTACTGCACCCGGTAACGTGGCAGCGTCACGGTGGTAACGGGTAACTCCGATCCTTGGCGCACGGGATCCGTTACCCCCTCAGCGCCGTGAACAACACCATGAACAAACTCGTCTCCCTCGTCGTGCTCTCCGCCCTGCTCACCGTCATCGCGTGCAGGAAGCCCGACTCAGCACCAACGGCCTCTCCGCCGGCCGCGTCGACGCCGTCGGCAACTCCCGGCGCGCCGCCTCCCGCTGGGCTTCCGCCGTCGCTCGCGAAGCTGACGCCGAATGAGCTCAAGTGGGGGATTTCGCCGACCCGGAACGACAAGGTCACGTACCAGCCAGGCGTGATCATCATGGAGCGCGGCTCCGACGCCGTGCGCGCGATGGCATCGAACGGGCTGACGTGGACGATCGATGCGAACGCCCCAGGCGCGAAAGAGATCGCCATCGACAAGATCCTCTTCGCGACGGGACGCGTGATGGGCCGAGTGCTGGCAGTCGATCGCACGCCAACGGGGCTCGCGGTGACGCTCGGCCCGGTCGAGATCACGGAGGTGATCAAGGACTGCGACATCAAGTCCGATCAGCCGCTCGACATCGGCTCCGCGCTCGTGTACACGGCAAAGGACTTTCCCGGTGCGAGCACGACCGATGAGCCCGAGCAGACCGGATTCGCGCCGCACGTCCCGATGTACTTCGCGTCGTATGTGCCACAGGCGCCGGATGCGCCCACTATGCCGGGGATCGGGGCTCCGACGGAGCTCATTCTCAACGACTTTCACGTCATCCCCGTCTGTTGCGGCGGTCTCGGCATCACGCTCGCGCACGACGGGCAGGGTGTGAAGATGATGGCGAGCGCCGTCGTCGAGCTCAATCAACCATCGGTGCACTTCGCGCTCGTAATTCGGAATGGCACCATCTATACGGCGTACGTGCAGCTCACCGGAACCGCCGGCTTCAAGGTTCACTTCACTGCGGGCACGGACGCGGGCATCGCCGGTAACATCCGGCAGAACTTCTTCATCCCTATCGATGCGACCTTCCCGATCACGGGGATCGCGGTGCCGCTTTCCGTCGTGATCCGGCAGACGCTTCGTGTCGAGACGATCTTCACTGCGCAGACCGGAACGCTCGAAGCGACCGGAGAATACGCCTTCGGCGGCGAGTTCAAGGCGGGGAAGGAGAACGGCGGCGCCTGGCGCGCGGACGGGCCGACGAGCGTAACGACGAAACAGAATCTCGCCAACACGCTCGACGGGATCTCGCTCGGTGTGAACGGGCTCGTGTTCGCCTACGGCGCGAAGATCATCGTCGGTATCGGCGCTTTCGGCTTCGTGACGGGGCCGTACGTCGGCTACAACACGGTCGTCGGCGTCAACAAGGCGTCGAGCATGCCCGGTGCGCTGCCGTGCAGATCGGGAACGCTGAATACGTCGATGCGCTTCGGCGTCGGCTATCAGATCCCGCAGGTCGTAGCCAAGGCGATCAACTTCTTCATGCACGCGCTCGGAATAAAACCGATCAACAGCGAGGGCGGCTTCGAGAAGGAGGAGCCGCTGATCAACAAGACGGACTATGTGCCGGAAGGGTGCAAGCCGAAGGAGGGAGCATGAAAATGTCCTCCTCGAAATTAAGGATTGTTGTCATGCTTGCGCTGTCCGCACACATCGCGGCCGCGCAGGCGCCCACGACGAAAGTCCCTCTCGTCGCCGGTCTCGCCGTGGTGGGCGCGGTGCGCGAGCCGGCGGGCGACTACGAGTCGGTGCGACGAGTGACGTCGATCGCGGGGGATCGTGTCGCGTACACCATCACGGCGGACAGGTCGGGCAAGGATGGTGAGGATCCCGAGCAGATTCAGGCGTCGCGCACGGTGCTCTCGGTCGATCTCAAGACCGCGCACACGCTCAAGCCGCGCATCTCGAGCGGCTTTGACGCCGACGAGGTCTATCCCGGTACGACGAATGCGCAACTGTCGGTCGCGGGGCTGACGGAGCTTCGCACGACCGGCCATACGACGATCACCTTCATCGACGATGGTACTGGTGGACTGAGTCAGTCGACGGCGAACGTGCTGCTCCAGATGATGGCGGCGGCGGGAAAGTCGACCGTCTCGGCGGACTCCGCGAAGTCGCTCACGAAGATGGCCGTCGCGCAGGGCGGCGCGGGATTCACGGTGTCGGGAACGTTGAGCAGCGTGGAGCCCGGCATCGTGCCGGTGTCGATTCTCGTCAACAACGTCGTGGTCGCGCTTCCTGCACGTCACGTCCGCGGAAAGCTCACCGGCGAGGACGGGCCGAAAAACGCCGACATGTACGTGCTCGACGATCCCGCGAATCCGATTCTGCTCCAATTTCACGTGGGCGAAGACTCGATGACGGTGGTGCGCATCGACTGGCCCAGTGCGAGCACGGTGAAGAACATGGAGGCGGCGCTCGCCGCGCGGAAACCCGTCGACATCTATGGAATTTATTTCGCCTACAACAGCGCCGAGATTCGCGCCCAGTCGGATTCGACGCTCGATGCCATTGCTTCGATGATGAAGCGCGATCCGACGTGGAAGCTCACTGTCACCGGCCATACCGACAACGTCGGCGGCGATGCGTCGAATCTCGCGCTCTCGAAACGACGCTCGGCAGCGGTGAAGGCGGCACTCGTGTCGCGCGGTATCGAGGCGGAGCGGCTGGCGACCGGCGGGGCGGGGGCCAGTGCGCCGAAGGCGACGAATGCGACGCTGGTGGGGAGGGCGCAGAACCGAAGAGTGGAGCTTTCGCGGCAATAGAGGGGCGCGCGCACCAAGCCCTCACCCGTATCGCGACATCACCACCCGATGCACGTCGCGCGCATCTTCTATCACTTCCCCGCTCAGATCCAGATCCGGCGGGGTGATGATGAACGGGTAGGTCTGGTCGCCGCCGGCGCTGCCGTGCGCGCCGACCTGGTCGTCGAAGGAGACGATGTCGTAGCCATCGTAGGCGCCGAAGAGTACGATGTCGCCGGAGTTGGGCTGCGAGATGAGGTCGCGCACCGCGCGCGCCACGAAGTTCGCGGTGCCGTACGTTGCGAGCGGATTCTCGCCCAAAACTACGCGCACCTCCTCGCTTCCGGGTGCGATGATCCCGCGCCCGCGCGGGCTCTCGAGCTCGACGCCCTCCGCGCTTCGCGTCGCTACGAGCCCTATTCCCGGATGCGCCAGCAGGGCGCGATACAGATGCGCACGCCTCGGCACCTGCATCACGTCGTCGCGCGAGAGCTGCTCGGTGACTTCATCGAAGTAGATGAGCGCGAGACACGAGCTGTAGGTCACCACCACCTCGTGGCGCGCATCCACGCGGTACTTCTCCGGGAAAATGATCTCACGCAGTCCGTACCGGCTTCGCATCCAGTCTCGCACGGCGCGCAGCGCACGGCGCCAGCCGCGATGCGGGTGCCGCGACATCTGCGCGACGCTCTCCACGATGCTGGGCCCCACGTCCGAATACTCACTGTCCTCGCTCGCGCTCGTGAGCACGTCGGCATCCAAACTCGACGTCGCCACGCTGTCCGGCCCGCGCGACATCATGCGCGTCACCGTCGTGCCGAGCGATTCCTTGAAGAGCACGCGATAGCTCTTCGCCGGCGTCATCCCGTGATCCGACAGTATGATCAGGTCGTACTGCCTCGGCGCGCCGTCGTTGATCATCCGCCAGATCTCGGCGATGCGCGCATCCGTGCGCTTCAGATCGCTCAGGGCGCCCGTGCTCGACGGCCCGAAGTGATGCGCGAGCTCGTCGTACTGCATGAACGTGCTGTAGATGACGGGTACGCCGAGCCACACGTCGAGCACGATCGCCATCGTCTGGAGCTCGCGCACGATCACATTGCTCAGAATTCTGACGAATGGAAAAATGCCCTCGGCATGTGTCGCGCGCCCGGCGAGCTGCGATGCCGCGCGCTCCCACTCCTCGCGCAGCCACTCGGCCACGCTCTGAAATGCCATGCGCAGCACGCGCACCGGATGGATCGCGATGAGCAAGAGCATCCGCGTGCCGCCGAGCCGGCGGTACACCGACATCCGCTCGCGCGTTGCGACTGTGAACGCCACGGTGCGCGCGTCGCCATCGAGCAGATTGACGTAGCTCGATCCGTTCGCCAGCGCGCCCGGCGAGTGGATGCGGTCGCGGATGTACTGAACACCATGCGGCGCGTTGCAGGTGATCACCTGTCGCGTTGACTTATCGAAGAATCGAAATGCCGGAATTCCCGCGTTCTCGCCGTGGAAAATCCCCGCCTGGCAGTACGGCGTCGCCGACGGAAGCCCGCTGAACCATCGGCGGATGTGAAAGCCGTCCTCGCGCAGCAGTCGCTCCAGCGTCGGGCAATAGCCGAGCGCGATGGCGCGGCGCAGGTCGGCGTACGCGAGCGCGTCGATCTGCAGCGCCACGACGCCGCGACGGCCGTCGCGAGTTCGACTCTCGCGTCGAAATGCGCGATACTTCAGGTCGTAATACCACTTGAGCAGCGGTCCCATGCGGCGGCGCTCCCGCCTGTCCCCTTCCGGAGGTAGTGTGGAAAGTCCAGCGACCTTCGGGCTGTTCGTCGCGTTCTCGGCGGGGTTGCTCAGCTTCCTCTCTCCGTGTGTGCTGCCGCTCGTTCCGAGCTACGTCACGTTCATCACCGGGCTGAGTCTCGAAGAGGTGAAGTCGTCGCGTCGCACGGCACTCGTGCACGCGCTTCTCTTCGTACTCGGCTTCTCACTCATATTCATCGCGCTCGGCGCTACCGCAAGTGTACTCGGGCGCGTGCTCTTCGTGGCGCGTGTCTGGATCTCGCGCATCGGCGGCACGCTGATCATCGTGTTTGGTCTGTACATGCTCGGCGTGTTCAACTCGCGGCTCCTGGCGCAGGACCGCCGCACCTATCTCGCGGACAAACCGCTCGGCTACCTCGGCACCGTGCTCGTGGGCCTCGCCTTCGGCGCAGGGTGGACACCGTGCATTGGCCCGATCCTCGGCTCGATCCTCATCTACACCTCGAGCACCGCCGACCTCCATCGCGGCCTCGCGCTCCTCACCGCCTACTCGGCCGGCCTCGCGATTCCGTTCATCCTCGCGGCGCTGGCGATCGACCGCTTTCTCGCGGTTTTCGCGCGCTACAAGGGCGCCATGAAGTGGGTGAACCGCGCAGGCGGCGTGCTGCTGATCGCGATCGGACTCCTGCTCATCACCAACTACTTCACCGTGCTCGCGAGCTGGCTCCAGCAACTAACCCCCGACGCGCTTCGTACGCGCATCTAGGGCTGTATCAGATACCGCGCAACTTTTTCACTGTTGTTCACGCTCGTGCTGCTCGCGCCCTGATCGCCAGCTAAAACGCCGCTCGCTCTCCCAGCCACTCCGCGAGCTGCCCCTTCAGCTTCATCGCGGCGATCGGCTTTACCAGCACCGTGCGACATCCCGCCGCGATGCATCGTGCGTGAGTTTCGGGGTCGTCGTGGCCGGTGAGCGCGACGACAATCGGGCGTGTGCCCCTGGTCGCGTTCACGGATGGCATGAGCGAGAGGCCATCCTCGCCGCCGAGCGTCAGGTCGAGCAGCACCACATCCGGCGACTCCTCGCTCATAACGCGCTGGGCCTGGGCGAGCGTGGTCGCGGCGCTCACGCGATGGCCGGTTTCCTCGAGCAGCATTGTCAGCGCGTCGATGACGAGAGCGTTGTCCTCGACTAGCAGGATATGGGGGAGCATTCAGGGCGCGCTGCGCACCGGGATCGTGAAGAAGAAACGGCTCCCCTTGCCGCGGCTGCTCTCGACCCAGAGCCGCCCGTCGTGCAGCTCCACGAACTTGCGCGCAATCGCGAGGCCGAGTCCCGTGCCGTGATGCTGGCGTGAAGCCGAGGCGTCCACCTGTGCGAACTCGCGGAAGACGAGATCGTGATGCTCGGGTGCGATTCCGATGCCCGTGTCCCCGACCTCGATGAGCAGCACGTGCCCGCGCTCCGTCGGCGCGCCGCGCGAGCAGGTGATCCAGACGCGGCCGCCAGGGAGTGTGAAGTCGATGGCGTTGCCGAGCAGGTTGCCCAGGATGTGCGCGATCTTGTCCCGGTCGGCGTAGAGCGGCGGCAGCCCCTCTTCGATGTTCACCGTGAGGTCGAGCTTCTTCTTCGCGACCAGCGATTCGTTGAGCGTGCACACCTGCTCGACGGCGCTGGCGATGCTGAACTCCGTGCGCGTGAGCGTCAGCTGGTGCGCCGCGCCTCGCGCGTACGTGAGGATCTCGCCGATCATGTCGAGCAGCTGCCGCCCACCGCCGATGATACCGCCGACGCTGTCCTTCTGCCGCAAGGTGAGCTCGCCGAGGATGCCGTCGCGAAGGATCTCGCCGTGCGTGATGATCGCGGTGAGCGGCGTGCGCAAATCGTGCGAGATGTTCGACAGAAACTGCGTGCGCAGCGCCGCCTCGTTGCGCAGCTCGGCTACCAGACGCGAAAGCTCGAGGTTCTGCTCTTGCAGCAAAGCGAGGCGCTCGGCCGAAACGTCGTCGATGTAGGCGCGTGACATGGCTAAATCATATGCGTCAGATGTGTTTATTCCAATGATCCTCGCGGCGCGGCAGGCAACCACGCGCCGCCGTGATGCGGGTCACCGTCAAAAGAACGATTGATGTGTATTCCTCGTTGTTGGCCAGTCGGCGAGCCCATGCGTGGCATGCGGATTGCCCTCTAATGCATGACTCACTACCCGAAGGAGCACGAAATGTCGATTACACGGTGGCTCACTCCCCTCGCGCTGACGTCCGCGCTGGTGATGGGCGCTTGCAAGAAGTCGGACAGCGCGCAGCTCGCGCAGGACTCCACCGCGTATGCGCGCGACCTGCAAATGGCCAATCACGACTCGGCCGCGCAGCCGCAGCTGAACGACGCGCCGCCCGCGCCCGCAGCGGCACCGGCCCGAGCGCCGGCGGCCGCACCAGCTTCGGCGCCGCCGAAGAAGACTCCCACCCGCAGTACCGGGACGCGCGTTCCTCCCGCATCGGCGCCGACGACGACGGCGAGCGGCAACACGGTGGTGCATTCGACCAAGGGCAGTGAGGCCGCGGTCGGCTCCGTCGCGAGCGGCACGTCGATCGACCTCACGTCGACCGAGCGCGTTTGCACGAACACGAATCACGCCGGCGACAAGTTCACCGCCACCGTGAACTCGGCGATCCCGGGCAGCAACGGCGTCACGATTCCGTCGGGAGCGAAGGCGGTGATCGTCGTGTCGCAGCTCAAGCAGAGCGACAAGACGGGCGACCCGATCCAGATGACCTTCGACGTCACGAACCTCACATGGGGCGAGAAGAGCTATCCGATCGATGCGACGATCGATCACGTCGACGTCGACAAGGTTCGCAACGCGAGCACGAAGTCGGACGCGGCGAAGGTCGGCGGCGGCGCGATCATCGGCGGCATCATCGGCCAGATCATCGGGCACAGCACGAAGGGCGTCGTGATCGGAGCGGCGACAGGTGCTGCGGCCGGTACCGCGGTCGCGATGGGCACGGCGGGCTACGACGGCTGCGTGCCGGTGGGCGGCAACATCAAGATCCACTTGAACGCGCCAGCGCAGATTCAGAGCGAGTAATCGCGCCTGAAGAAAAAACGCCCGCGTCGGCACTGAGCCGACGCGGGCGTTTTTTCTTTCGGTCAGTACCCCGCCGCTCCGCCGCTCGTGCGCGGATCCACCACACCCTGCCACCCGTCATCGACGCGCCCGATCATGATGACGCGACCGACGTAGCCGCCCGGCGAGAACCTAGCCGCCTCGATCGCGTGCCCCATCGCGCGCAGCGAGTCCACCGTGGCGAAGGCGAGCCCATTCGGCTCATAGTGAATCTGGTCCGGCCACGCCTGATGATGAATGCGTGGCTCCGACATCGCCTCGGCGAAAGTCATGTGGTGGTCGATCACGTCGACGATCACCTGCGTCACGCTCGTGATGATGCGCGGTCCCCCGCGCGACCCGATCACCATGAAGAGCTGTCCCTTGGGATCGATCACGATCGTCGGCGACATCGCGCTCAGCATTCGCTTTCCGGGCGCGATCGCGTTCTGCTCGCCCTGCACGAGCCCATACATGTTCGGCTGCCCGGGACGCGTCGCGAAGTCGTCCATCTCGTCGTTGAGAAAAATTCCAACGGAAGCGACGTAGACGCCGGAGCCGTAGAGATCGTTGAGCGTCGTCGTCGTCGCGACGGAGTTGCCGTGGTCGTCGACCACTGAGTAGTGCGTGGTGTTGACACCCTCGGACTTCACCCCACCAAAGGCACCAGTCTTCGTCGCGTGCCTGGTGTCGATCGACGCCGCCCGATCACGTGCGTACGCCTTGCTGATGAGTTGTGTCACGGGCACCTGCACGAACGCGGGATCGCCCAGCTTCGTATTGCGGTCGATGAACCCGCGTCGGAGCGCTTCCGCCATCAGATGGTAGCTCAGCGCGCTGCCGGCCGGCGGCGCGGGGAACTGCTCGAGGATGTTGAGTGTCTCGAGCATCGTGATCCCGCCCGACGAAGACGGCGGCATCACGAGGAGCGTGTATCCGCGATACGTGTCGGTGAGCGGCGCATGCCACACGGCCGCGTAGCGCGCGAGGTCATCTCGAGTCATGATACCGCCGCCCTGCTTCATTTCCGCAACAATCTCGTCGGCGATCTTTCCGCTGTAGAATGCCGCTGCGCCGTTGCCCGCGATCGCTCGCAGCGTGTTCGCGAGCGCGGGCTGCCTGAACAGCGAGCCGATGGCTGGCGCATGTCCGCCCGGCATGAACACCGCGGCGCCCGCGAAGGGCGCAATCTTCTCCGAGTTTCCCTCGATGGACTCGTACAGCGCGCTGTCCACGGCAAAGCCCGAGTCGGCCAGCCGAATGGCGGGGGCCATCACCTTCTCGAGCGACATGCTGCCGTAGCGCGCGAGCGCCGTCGTCAGCCCCGCAACCGATCCCGGCACGCCCGGAGCGAGGTGGCCTATCTCGCTCTTTCGCGTGACGTGCCCCTTCGCATCGAGGTACATGTCGCGTGTCGCGGCCAGCGGCGCGACCTCGCGGTAGTCGAGCGCGAACGACCGGCCGTCATTGAGGCGAATGAGCATGTAGCCGCCGCCGCCGAGATTGCCCGCCTCGGGGTGGGTGACGGCCAGGGCGAAGCCCGTGGCGACGGCGGCGTCCACCGCGCTGCCACCGGCGCGCAAAATCTCGAGGCCGGCGCCGCTCGCCAGCGCGCTGTTGCTCGCCACCATCGCGTGCGGGGCCGTCGCGGTGTTGTGAATCGACGAGAGCGGCCACGCTTCGGGAAGCGGCTTTCGCGCGGTGTCCGCGTACCTGACGGCCGCCTTCACTGCTTCCATGGACGGCGGTGCGCCCGGCAGCGTGGTGGGCACCCGCGCGCTCGCCGATCGCTTTGCGGGATGGCAGGAGATGAGGAGGGCGCCGGCGGTGACCGCGATCACACCGAGCGAACGATGCGCGTGCATTGACCGAGGATACACGAACTCTCCTGGAAAATCTCTTGCTACTGGCGCGCGACGGGGCATAAGTTAGCCCGCGTGACGCGTCGCGTCACCTCCTCACTCACTCGAGTACGTGACTGCGTCGCACTCCGATCCTCGTCTCACCGAGCGACGAAATCCCCGCACCGCAGACATCGATCTCGCCTCTCCGCGCGAGATAGTCGATCTGCTGCACGCCGAAGACCGTTTCGTGCTCGACGCGGTCGCCACGCAGCGCGACAACATCGCGCGTGCGATCGAGCTCGCGGAGCAGGCCTTCCGCGCGGGCGGACGCCTCTTCTACGTGGGCGCCGGAACCTCGGGGCGCCTCGGAGTGCTCGATGCGAGCGAGTGCCCGCCAACCTTCGGCACCGATCCCGAGATGGTGCAGGGGATCATCGCCGGAGGGATGCCTGCGTTGACCCAATCGCAGGAGGGCGCGGAGGATGTCGTCGCCGATGGCGCCGCCGCGATCACTGCGCACGGCGTCGGCGCGCGCGACTTCGTGCTCGGCATCGCGGCTTCCGGCACCACGCCATACGTGCGCGGCGCCCTCGAGCGCGCCGCGGCGCTCGGAGCGCACACAGGGATCCTCGCGTGCTCGCCCCCCGCGGCATCGGTGCTCGAGCTCGTCGATGTCGCGATTATTCCGATCACGGGCGCCGAGCCGGTGACGGGATCGACGCGCATGAAGGCGGGGACCGCCACCAAGCTCGTGCTCAACGCGATCTCTACCGGCGCGATGATCCGCATCGGGAAGACGTTCGGCAATCTGATGGTCGACTTGCGCGCGATGAGCGCGAAGCTCGTCGATCGCGGCGAGCGAATAGTCATGGAGGTTACAGGCGTCGAACGGCCCGCCGCGCGCGGGCTCATCGACAATGCGGGCGGCTCCGTGCGCACGGCGATCGTGATGCAGCAGCGCGGCTTCACGCGCGCACAAGCCGAAGAGGCGCTGCGCGACGCGGGCGGCGTGGTACGGCGCGTGATTCCCAACGCGCCGCCACCGGTCGAGTGATCGTGACCGCGCGAGTGGTGACGTGCAGGAAAACGTGATAGTCGGGCTGATGTCCGGCACCTCGGCCGACGGCATCTCTGCCGCCGCCGTGCGCTTCGGCGCCAGCGATGAGTCGCCGAGCGCCACGCTCCTCGCGTACCACGAGCAGCCGTACGCGAGCGCGCAGCGCGAGCGGCTGCTGCGCGCGCTCGACGGCGCATCGCTCGCGAAGCTCGCTCGGCTCGACTTCGAGCTCGGCGCGTGGCTCGCCGACGCCGCGCTGGCGGTGATCGCGAGCGCGGGGCTCGTGCCGCGCGATGTGCGCGCGATCGCGTCGCACGGGCACACGATCTGGCACGAGGCGCCTCTCGCCACGTGGCAGATCGGGGAGAGCGCAGTCATCGCGGAGAAAACCGGCGTCGATGTCGTGAGCGACTTCCGCGTGCGCGATGTCGCCGCAGGCGGTCAGGGCGCGCCGCTCGTCTCCATCGCGGACCGGCTGCTCTTCGGCGCCGACGGCGCGTGGCGCGCCCTCCAGAACATCGGGGGCATCGGGAATGTGAGCGTGGTGCCGCCGCACGGCGTCGATGCGCCGGTGGTCGCCTTCGACACGGGACCGGGCGTCGCGATCATCGATGGTGTCGTGCGCAGGCTCGTGCCTGGGCTTGCGTACGATGTCGATGGCGAGCTGGCGAGCCGCGGCACCGCGATCGAGAGCGTGGTGAGTGAGTCGCTCACCACGCCGTACTTCGCCTCGCCGCCGCCCAAGTCGACGGGACGCGAGCTGTTCGACCGCGCGTACATCGCGCGCTTCATCGAGCGCTGTCGCGCGGCGAACGCTGGCGCCACCAACGAAGACGTGATCGCAACCGCCGTCGCCTTCACCGCGCGCTCGGTCGCGGATGCCTATCGCCGCTTCCTCACCGCGCCAATCGCGGACGTCGTGATCTCCGGCGGTGGCGCGCGCAATCCTGCGCTCGTCGCCGCGCTCACCGCCGCGCTCGCCCCACTTTCGGTGAAGATGTTCGACGCGGTCTTCTTCGACGGAGACGCAAAGGAAGCCGTCGCCTTCGCCTTCCTCGGGCGCCTCTTCCTCGATCGTCGCGCCGGCAATCTCCCCGCTGCCACGGGCGCGCGCGGCCCGCGCATCCTCGGCAAGCTGACGCCCGCATGAGCGCCACCTCCGCGCTCCTACTCCCCGCGATTCGCTGGGATGCGAACCACGGCTTCGGCCACGAGCGCCCTGCCATCGACAAGGCGCTCGCGATTGGCGTGGGCGGTTTCATTCTCTTCGGCGGCGACCAGGAGCGCGTGCGCGCGCTCACGAAGGAGCTGCGCCAGAAGTCGCGCGTGCCGCTGCTGATCGCCGCCGATCTCGAGCGCGGCGC
>JACCWE010000079.1 GCA_013697785.1 Gemmatimonadaceae bacterium | reverse complement strand
GCTGCGCACCGTGCTCGGCACGCGCATGGGCGATCGCTCGTCGAGCGCGCATGACGCCGCGCTCGCGACGGCGGAGTGTCTGCTCGCCGAGCTGCTCGCGCTCGAGTGTGCCGGGCGCGATCGTGCTCTCGACCTGCTCGCGGTCGACGCGATGGTCACGTACGCGTTCGAGGCCGCCGCGGAGCACCCCGAAACGCTTTCGGCGCGCGCGACGGCCGCGATGGCGGCGATCGCGAAACTCGCCGCTCCAGTCAGTCGCGCATGAGCGAGAGTCTGCTCTCGGGTCGCTCGGGGCTCGCGGTGTTGATCGATCCCGATCGCACCACGATGGCGGAGGCCGAGAAGCTGGCGCGTCGCGCGGCGGGCGAGGGCGCGGCGCTGCTGCTGCTCGGCAATTCATTCGGTCCGGCTGGCGAAGGCGGCGAGCTTTCCGCTCGCCTCAAGCGCGCGGCGCCCGAGCTTCCGCTGGTGCAGTTTCCGGCGATGGCTTCGCAGCTCGATGCGGCAGTGGATGCGGTGCTGTTGCTGTCGCTCGTGTCTGGCCGCAATGCGCAGTATCTGATCGAGGAGCACGTGCGCGCGGTGCCATTCTTTCTGCAGCATCCCGAGATCGAGGCGATCAGCACCGCCTACTGCCTGGTGGACGGGGGGCATGTGACGTCAGTCGAATCGGTGAGCCAGACGCGCCCGCTGCCGGCCGATAAACCCGAGGTCGCGGCTGCCCATCTGCGCGCCGCGGCGCTCATCGGAATGCACGCCGCGTATCTCGACGCGGGGAGCGGGGCGTCGCGCGCGGTGGGCTCGGCGATGATACGCGGCGCGCGTGCCGCGTGGCGCGGGCCTCTGCTGGTTGGCGGCGGCATTCGCGGCGCGGACTCCGTGCGAGCGGCGCGCGATGCGGGCGCGGACATCGTCGTGATCGGCGGTGCGCTCGAGGAGGGTGGCGCGCGAGTGCTCAGCGCTCTGACGCTGGCAGCGCGCGCATGATCGACATCCATACTCATCTCCTCCCTGGCGTCGACGATGGGTCGCCATCCGTCGAAGCATCCGTGCCGGTTCTGGAGCGCTTTCGGCAGGACGGCGTGACGGTGCTCGTGTGCACGCCGCACCTCAACGCGACGGAAGCGCACCGCGCGCCGATCGAGCGCAATCGTGCGATTCTGGCGACTCTCGTAGAGCACGCGCCGTCGCTGCCGCAGCTCGTGCTCGGGTGGGAGATCATGCTCGACGCGCCGGGTGCGGATCTGCGCGCGCCGCACCTCCATCTCGGCGACTCCGGCGCTGCGCTCGTCGAGTTCCCGCGCATGCACGTGCCACCGGGGGCGACGCAGGAGATTCTCCGCATCCGCATGAGCGGTGTCACTCCGGTGATCGCGCACCCCGAGCGCTATCATCAGTGCACGCCGCAGATCGTGCGCGAATGGCGGAGCGTGGGCGCGGTGATTCAGATGGACGCAGTGATGGTCTTCGGCAACGCGCCGACGTCGCGCCTCGCGCGGAGGCTGCTCGAGGAAGGACTCATCGACTGCATCGCGAGCGACACGCACGGCGACTCGCGCTCCCTCGCGATGGCGCGCGACTGGCTCGAGGGGATCGACGCGCACGAGCAGGCGGAGCTCCTCTGCACGATCAACGCGCGCCGTCTGCTGAACAGGGAAGCGGTGCTGCCGGTAAACCCCATTCCCGAAACGGACCATGGAATGCTAACGAAGCTCAAGTCGATGTTCCTGAGGCGGTCGTGAGCGACGGCGCCGGGAGCGTGGTGCGTGCGCTGCGCGAGCTCTCGGCGACGGCGCTCGCCAGCGCAGCAGCGCTCGAGGCGGACTTCGACGCCGCGGCGGAGCTGTTGCGCTCGACCGTGAAGGCGGGGCGAACGCTGTTCTTCTGCGGCAACGGCGGCAGCGCTGCCGACGCGCAGCATCTCGCGACGGAATACGTCGTGCGCTACATGCGCGCGCGGCGGGCGGTGGCGGCGATCGCGCTCACCACGGACAGCTCACTCCTCACGGCGGCGGCGAATGATCTCGGCTTCGAGCAGGTGTTCGCTCGACAGGTCGAGGCGCTGGCGCGACCCGGTGACCTGCTCGTGATCCACTCGACCAGTGGAGAATCGCCCAATGTGCTGCGTGCGGCCGAGGCCGCAAAGCGCGTCGGCGTGAAGGTACTCGCGTTTTCCGCGCGGAGCGGCGGCGCGCTGCGGGCGCTCGCCGACGTGAGCGTGGTGATTCCGACCGAGCGCACGGACCGTGCGCAGGAGTTGCATCTCTGTATCGAGCACGCGATCTGTGAACTCATCGAGCGGGAGCTATGATCGATCTCAAGGGAAAGCGCGCACTCGTCACCGGTGGATCGCGTGGCATCGGTGCGGCGACGGCGTTGTTGCTCGCGGAGTGCGGTGCCGACGTCGGCATCGGCTATCGCAATCGAGAGAAGGACGCGCAGGACGTGGCTCGCAAAATCGCGGGGTTCGGCGTGCGCGTCTTCGCGCACGCATCAGACCTGAGCGCATCGGGCGGCACCGACTCGCTGTTCGCGCGGGCGAAGCGCGAGTTCGGAGGCCTCGACATCTTCGTCGGCAACGCGGCGATCTGGCCGTTCGAGGACGTCCCGCTGGCCGAGATGAATGACGATCGCTGGCACACCACGATGCGCGCGAATCTCGATTCGATGTTCACGACGTCGCGATCGGCGGTGCGCGCGATCTCGGACCATGGGCACATCGTCCTCGTGTCGAGCACTGCGGGCCAGCGCGGCGAGGCAGGGCACTCGGACTACGCGGCCTCACGCGGGGCGATGATCTCGTTCGTGAAGTCGGTGGCCGTGGAGGTAGCGCCGCGGGACATCACCTTCAACAGCGTCGCGCCTGGCTGGGTCGATACCGAGATGGCGGCGGCGTCGCTCGTGGGCGATGGGCGCGCGAAGGTGGAAAGGACGATTCCGCTGGGGCGTGTGGCGACGGCTGAGGACATCGCCGCGCCGATCGTGTTTCTATGCTCGGACCGCGCGCGCCACATCACGGGCGAGATCCTGAACGTCAACGGTGGAGCGGTGCTGTGCGGATGACGGATGGCACTGCACGCACGATCACGCCGTGGCGAAGCTCTCGTTGCGCGTTTCGTCCACCGACTGCCAGCTCTTGAAGCAGCGCCAGTCGTATTCGCGTGCCGCACGCATCTGGTCGGGGAAGCCGAAGCAGTCCGTCCAACCCATCTCGTGTGCCCGCCAGGCGCAGTCCCAGCTGAAGGCGAAACGACGCGCGCCGTCGACGCAGGAGACGTCGATGATACCGGTGAGATCGGAGCAGCCGGAGTCTGCATGGATGCGAACCGACGTGATCGCGAGCTCGGGCTCGGCTTCGAGGAGATGCGTCAGCAGACGCACGATCTTGACGTGCGGGACCGGGCGCGCGGAGGTGACGAGCGGAGTACGAATGCGTTCGCGGACGGAGAGGACCGCGGCCTTGAAGTCGGGCATCGCGGAGCTTTGGTCGAGAATGTCTGTGAGCTGCATAGGTGAATAAAGATAGTGGTTCCGCGGGGTCCTCGGGGGGCGACGCTTTGATGCAGCCTCCCGCAACCGTTCTCGAGATTGCCCAGCTGTTGCTCCGGGCCGGGCACGAGAGCTGGTTCGTGGGCGGGGCCGTGCGCGATGCCCTGCTGGGGCACGCAAATCTCGACTGGGACATCGCGACAGCGGCGACACCGCAGCAGGTCCAGAAGCTCTTCCGGCGCACGGTGCCCGTCGGAATCGATTTCGGCACCGTGGGCGTGCTCGACAAGGACGGCGTGATGCACGAGGTCACGACCTTTCGCCGAGATGTGCAGACGGACGGGCGGCATGCGGTGGTGGAGTTCGGCGCGAGCTTCGAGGAAGATCTCGCGCGGCGGGACTTCACCATCAACGCGATCGCGTACTCGCCGAATTCGCGCGAGATCTTCGACCCCTTCCACGGTCGTAAGGATCTCGCGGACAGACTCGTGCGCGCGGTTGGCGTCGCCGCGGACCGGATGCGAGAGGACCGGCTGCGCGCGCTGCGCGCGATGCGCTTCGCGGCGCGCTTCGGCTTCGCGATCGAGAGCGAGACGTGGGCCGCGATCACCGAGTCGGCGCCGCATCTCGGGCGGCTGTCGATGGAGCGCGTGCAGCAGGAGATCGAGAAGACGATGCAGCAGGTCGAACGGCCGGGAGACGCATTCCGGCTGTGGCGAAACAGCGGCGCGTTCGCGGTGGTTGCTCCGCCGCTCGCAGAGATCAGCGACGTCGCGCTCGCGACGCTCGACCTGCTCCCGCGCGCGAGGGATGCGAGCGCAGAGCAAACGCAGCACACCGTGAACCGCCTGACCGCGCTCGTGCTCGATGTCGAGCCGGCCGCCGCGCGCGATCTGCTTCGCGGGCTGCGCTTCTCGAACGAGCGCGTGCACTGGGTCGGAGATCTGCTCGAGCGGTGGCACGCGCTCGCGGCAGAGATCCGCGAGTCGGTGGGCGGCGAGAGCTGGTCGGATGGTGCGATGCGCCGCTGGGTCGCGGCGATTGGGCGCACACGTGTCGACGCGTTCTTCACGGTGCTCGACGCCCGCTTCGCGGCCGAGGACGGCGACTCCGGCCCGATTCGGCGCGGCGGCGTGCGTGCGCTCCGGGATCGCGCGGGGCTCATCGCACTTCGCGATCCGCTCGAAACCGGCGATCTTTCCATCGATGGCGGCGACCTCATGAAGGCCGGCATCAAGGCGGGGCCGCAGCTCGGATCGACGCTGCGTGCACTCCTCGAATGGGTGCTCGACGATCCTGCCCGCAACACGAACGACCAGCTGCTCGCGCGCGCGAGCGAGCTCGCCGGCGCACAACACTCCTAAGAGAGCTGCAGATGTGGTTTCGCGGCCGCCAACCTGAGACTTCGGTGTGGAAGCGCTTTCGCTCCGCAGCCGACGGCTTCGTCTTCTCGAAGGAAGACGACTACTACAGCGCGCACGTCGTCGCGCACGCGGAGCGCATCGTCGATCTCCTGCTGGCGCTGATCGAGCAGCTGCCGCCGGCCATCGACGTCGCGATCGTCGATGCGCGCCGCAAGCGCAAATGGCGCGGTGACCGTCTTCCGCTCCCCGACGTCCGCGATGCGCTCACACGCATCAAGACGCTCGTCGCTGCCGCGGGCGGTGTCGAGATCGCGATCTACTCCGGCGAAGACCAACTCACGCTCAATCCGATGCTCGAGCTCTTCATTTACGCGCGCACCGATCGCTGGCTCTATCTGCTGCAGGGGAAAGGGCTCGAAGAGCGCCGGCTCGTGCGCACGAACAGCTGGAAGCTCTCACGCCATGAATTCCCGGCGGCGCCCGAGCTCGAGTTCGCGCTCGACACGTTCGTCGAATCGCTCGGGCTCACGGCCGAGTGACGCGCACACCGCTGATTTACGCCGCGGTCGCTGCGGCGGCGAACGTCATCGGCGCCCTCGTCGTCGCGACGCGCTCGAAGTGGAGCACGCGCGCCCTCCATGCGATGATTGCGCTCGCCGCGGGTTTCATGATCTGCGTCTGCCTCACCGACATTTTTCCCGAGGCCATCGAGCGCTCGGGCGCGCGAGGCGCGATGGCGGCGCTCGCCGGCTACCTGCTCGTGCATCTCACGCAGCACATGCTCGCGCCGCACTTCCACTTCGGCGAGGAGACGCACGAGGTCACTGAGCTCGTCAGCTTCTCGGCGCTCGTCGGGCTGCTGCTGCACACCTTCGTCGATGGCGTCGCGATCGCCAGCGCCTTCCACGTCAGCGCCGCGCTCGGCTCTCTGGTCTTCATCGCGATCGTCCTGCACAAGCTCCCCGAGGGCTTCGCAATCGCGAGCCTCTTTCTCGCTGCTGGCGCGGGGCGTGCAAGAGCGGTGCAGGCCGGGCTCGCGCTGGGTCTGTCGACGATGGCAGGTGTCTTCGTCACCGACGCCGTGCCTGCGCTCGACGCGGTGGGACTTGGACTTTCGGCAGGAGTGACGCTCTACGTGGCTGCCTCGAATCTGGTACCCGAATTTCAGGGCAAGCGGGATTGGCGGCCGCAGCTCGCGTTCGTGACGGGGTGCGCACTGTACTTCGCGACGCGCGCGGTCGCGGGAATCTGACGATGGCGACGGGGAAGGGTGTTCGCGGTCGCGCGGGAACGGGTTCCGCGGCGCCATCGCTGTTCCAGCCGCCCCCCGGCTCACAGCCGCTCGCCGCGCGCATGCGCCCTGGCTCGCTCGACGAGTTCGTGGGACAGGAGCATCTGCTCGCGCCGGGGATGGCGCTCCGCGAGTCGATCGAGCGGGGGAAGGTGACATCGATGCTCTTCTGGGGTCCGCCTGGAAGCGGCAAGACGACGTTGGCGCTGCTCATCGCGAACTACACGGAGCGCGAGTTCGTCCCGTTCTCCGCCGTGACGGAGGGCGTGCCGCGCGTGCGCGAGATCATCGCGGCGGCCGAGGAGCGCCTCGCGATGAGCGGCCGCGGCACGGTGCTGTTCGTGGACGAGATTCATCGACTCAACCGCGCGCAGCAGGACGCATTTCTCCCGCATGTCGAGCGCGGGACCGTGACACTCATCGGCGCAACCACGGAGAATCCGTCGTTCGAGATCAACGGCGCGCTCCTCTCGCGCACGCGCGTGTTCGTGCTCCGGGCGCTCACGCCGGAGGATGTGACGAAGGTGCTCCGCAGCGCGCTCGAGGATCGCGGGCGCGGGCTCGGCGACCAGGAGCTCGAGATCGACGACGACGCGCTCGCCGTCCTCGCCACCGAGGCCGACGGAGACGCGCGCCGCGCCCTCACGGTGCTGGACGCAGCGGCGTCGCACGTCGGAGCGAAGGGGCGCATCACCGTGGCGGTCGCGCGTGATGCGATGCAGCTGCGCTTCGCGCGCCACGACAAATCCGGTGAGGAGCACTTCAACCTTCTCTCCGCGTACCACAAATCGCTGCGCGGCTCCGATCCGCAGGGTGCGCTCTACTGGATGGCGCGCATGATCGAGGGCGGTGAGGATCCGATGACGATCTTTCGCCGCGCGATCGCGATGGCCGCGGAGGATGTCGGACTCGCGGATCCGAATGCGCTGCAGCTCGCGGTTGCCGCTCGAGATGCGTGGCACATGCTCGGCGCGCCGGAGGGCTATTTGCCGCTGGCCGAGATGACGATCTATCTCGCGACCGCACCGAAATCGAACAGCGCGAAGAACGCGCTCTCAGCCGCGCTCGCGGCCGCGCGGGAGTCGCCGGCGGAGGGCGTGCCGATGCCTATCCGCAACGCGCCGACCGCACTGATGAAGGAACTGGGGTATCATAAAGGGTATCAGTACGCGCACGACGCGGAGGACGCCTACATTCCGCAGGAGTACCTTCCCGATGCGCTTCGGGGCACCGTGCTCTACGAGCCCGGCCGCTTCGGCTTCGAGAAGGAGATCAGCAAGCGGCTCGCGTGGTGGGCCGAGATCAGGAAGAAGGCTGCGGACGACGATTCGTCGTCGAGCGGCTGATCACACTATCGGAGTGAGTATGCGGCTCAAGTTCGCACTGATCGCTGCCGCCGCGCTCGTGAGCGCGTCGTGCGCAGGCCTCGGCAGGGGCGGCTTCAAGGATCCGATCGTCACCTTCAAGAACGTCCAGGTCGGAGGCATTGGTCTCACTGGCGGGACCCTCGACGTCATCCTGAGCGTTTATAATCCGAACGGCTATCGGCTCGACGCATCGCGGGTTACGTACAAGGTGATGGTGGACTCGCTGGATGTCGGCGCCGGCGCGCTGGACAAGCACTTCATGGTGCAGAGCAACGACTCGACCGAAGTCGTGCTGCCGCTCCACTTCAACTGGAACGGACTGAACGCAGCCGGTCGCGAGCTGATGAAGACGGGGAGCATTCCCTATCGCGTGCTCGGCGATCTCACCGTGGGCTCGGGTGTGGGGGACTTCACGATCCAGTACGATCGCACCGGAAATTTCAATTCGCTGAGCGGCGTACGCTGACGGCGAAACGGGAAAACAGGTAAAGCCATTTCAAGAAATTCGATCGATCTGCATCCGCCGGCTGAGCGCGCGATACTCGTTGGCGCGCCAATCAAGTCCGCGCGCGCGAGACATTTGCTGAACGAGCATCTCGAGGAGCTGGCCGAGCTCGCGGATACGGCAGGAGCGACGGTCGTTGGCGAAGTGACGCAGATGCTCGACCGCCCACACCCCGGCACCTACCTCGGCAAGGGAAAGATCGAGGAGCTGCGCCTCGCCATCGAGGTCCAGCAGGCGACGGTCATCATCTTCGACGACGAGCTTTCGCCCGCCCAGGGGCGCAATGTGGAGACCGCGCTCAACACTCGCGTCGTGGATCGCGCGGAGCTGATTCTCGACATCTTCGCGACTCGCGCGCGCACGAGCGAGGCGAAGATGCAGGTGGAGCTCGCGCAGCTGGAGTACACGCTGCCGCGCCTCACGCGCATGTGGACCCACCTCGAAAAGTTTCGCGGCGGCATCGGCATGCGCGGGCCCGGTGAAACACAGCTGGAAACCGATCGCCGGCTGATTAACAACCGGATCAAGCTGCTCAAGGAGCGCCTCGTCGACGTGACGCGCGCCCGCGTGGTGCAGCGGCACTCGCGAAAGGGTGAGTTTCGCGTGTCGCTGGTCGGATACACGAACGCGGGGAAGTCATCGGTGCTGCGTTCGCTCGCGGGTGACTCCCAGGTGTTCGTCGAAGATCGGCTCTTCGCGACGCTCGATCCGCTCACGCGCGAGGTGAAGCTCGGCGAGCACCAAAAGGCGCTCGTCACCGATACGGTCGGCTTCATCAGGAAGCTGCCGCATCATCTCGTGGCATCGTTTCGTGCGACGCTCGAGGAGGTAAACGAGTCGGATCTGCTCCTGCACGTGATCGATGCGAGTCGATCGACGTGGGAGGATCACGTCCACGTCGTCGATGGTGTGTTGAACGAGCTCGGCGTGCTGGAGAAGCCCGTGCTCCACGTCTTCAACAAGATCGACCGCCTCGACAACGACGCGCTGCTCTCGCTGCAGGAGCAGGTGCGGGACAAGTATCCGGACTCGATCTTCGTTTCGGCGGTCTCGGAGCATGGCCTCGAGCCGCTGCTCCGCGCGCTGACGACGCGCGTGCGGACGATGCGTCCGGTGTCGGAGGTGCGAATCCCGGTTAGCGACGGTCGGCTGTTGGCCGAGCTGCATCGCGAGGGCGAGGTGATCGATCAGCGGAGTGAGGACTCCGAGCTCGTGCTACACGTGCGCGCGACGGAAGCGCTGATCGGCCGCCTCAAGCGCGGCGGAGCGACGGTCAGCTAGCGTCGGTTTTGCGTCGCTCGCATCCACACTCACGAGCTCCCCACGCTAAATCCGAACCGCCGGCAGCCCACCGATGTCCGGCGGCGTGTAGCTCGGCGCTCGGCGAATCACCGGCGCGCGACGCTCGGGCGTAGTGGCCAGGCCCGCAACGAGCCGCTCTTCCCAGATCGCGCGCGCCATCGCGATCGCACCGGGTGGACACATCTCCACGCACACTCCACAGCGCGTGCACTGCGCGCTGTCGACGACCACGATTCGCATTTCGTCGCTCGAGAACGAGAGCGCCTTTTCCGGGCAGCCGCTCACGCACTTGCCGCACTTCGTGCAGGCGTCGGAGATCACCGGAAGCACCGTGCAGTCGAAGCAGCGGCTCGCTTCGCGCACGATCTCCTGGACGTCGCGCAGCGCGCTGCTCGAGAAGGGATCAGCCGGCGGCGCCGTCGATGCGGCGTTGTCTACGCGACGAGCGGCGATCGCGCGTGCGGCACGCTCGCCATCCCACTCCTCGTCGCCCAGCTCCACCCATGCCGAGGACATCACCGTTCGCACGACGCTCTTTGTGAGCGCCGCATGAATCTGCCACGCCGCGCGTTTGCCGTCGGCGACCGCGTGCGCGATCGTGCGATGCCCGAAGGCACACGCGCCGCCGGCCCACACGCCGCGCAGAGATGTCTGAAGCGTCAGCGGATCGACCGCGATGAACCCTCGCTCGTCGTGTTTGAGCTCCGAGCCGAACTGGCGCCCTGGAATGCGTGTGCTCGCAGTCACGAGTGAGTCGCACGCGAGCACCTTCGTCACGCCTTCCGTCGCGTGCGCGATCTCGACGCCGGTGAGCGCACCCTGCTCATCGACGAGATAGCGGCGCGGCTGCCATCCGCCGTGGAGGATGACGCCGTCCTGGAGCGCGGACGCGAGAGCCTCTGGCTGCGCCGACGTTTGCTCCAGCGACTCCGGGAGCACGGCGTGCGCGATCGCGACGCTCCGCGCCTCTTCGCTGCGCGGGCGACGGAGCGCAACGCGCGCGGCGTCCAGTGCGAGATCGCCGTCGCCGATCACGACGACGCGTCCGGAGAGCGGCACGTGCTTCGCGAGCACCGAAATAGCATCGACGACGCGCGGATGCGGAGGCTGGCCGGGAAACATCGTGTCTGCCGGCGCCGACGCGCCGATCGCGAGGAAGATCGCGTCGAATTCCGTCGCGAGCATCGCGCGGAGCGTCTCGATCCCCGTGACGGGCGCGTTCGACGCGAGCTGTGCGTGCGTCGACAGAATCGATGCGCACTCGGCGCGTGCGCTCGCAACCGGGAAGCGAAAGGAGGGGATCGCGCCAGTCAGCACGCCACCCGGCTCGCTCGCCTCGTCGAAGATCGTGGACTCGTGGCCGAGGAGGGCGAGGTCGTGCGCGCAGCCCATACCTGCGGCGCCGGCGCCGATGATCGCGACGCGCTTGCCGGAGCGGGCGGCGCGGAAGGCCGTGTCCGGCGTCTCTCCGACCAGTCCGGCGACGGAGCGCGCATCGTGCGCGGACGTGCATGGCTCGGGCGAGGCGAGCGTCTGCGGGGTCGAGAAGCCACTCGCATAGGCCTCGAGTGCCGCTATCGCGACCGGGGCACCGAACGCGCGCCGGTTGCAGGCGGTCTCGCAGGGCGCATGGCAGCCGTGTCCGCATGCGCTCGCGAAGGGGTTGGGGCCCCGCGCGAGCAGGAAGGCGCGCGGGTGGTCGCCGGCGAGGAGCGCGCTGGCGATCGCGGGCGCGTCGACGCCCAGCGGGCACCCGTTATGGGAGCACGGCACGAGTGCCGATAGCGCGGTTGGCGCCAGCGGCAGAGGGTAGCGTTTTACTTGATCGGTCAATTTGCTTCCGTTAAGTTCCGGCACCTGAGGGGTGCGCGCGCCGCGCTCTTCTTTCAGACTGCCGACGCCCGGCGAGGTTACCGGCGTCGCGCGGGGGGCGTCCTCCCAGCGACGCGACCTCACCACCCAATCATCGGCCTGTGGGAACTTTCGAATCGCTGTCGGACAAAATCGACCGCCGCGAGCTGGTTTGCGGTGTCATGGGCCTCGGCTACGTAGGGTTGCCGCTGGCCGTCGAAATGGGACGAGTGGGGCTCAAGGTGATCGGCTTCGAGGTCTCGGAGCGCGTCGCCGACCTCGTCAACGCCGGCGAAAGCCACATCAAGGACGTGAAGGGCGCAGATGTGGCCGCCCTCCGCCGGTCCGGCAAGCTCGAGGCGACGACCGACATGTCCCGCCTGGGCGAGTGCGACGTCATCTCCGTGTGCGTGCCGACCCCGCTTGGGAAGACGAAGGATCCGGACATGTCGTACATCGTCGCAGCGACCGAGGCGATAGTGGAGCGGCTTCGCCCCGGTCAGCTCGTGGTGCTCGAATCGACGACGTATCCGGGAACGACGCGCGAGCTGATGCTGCCGCGCTTCGAGTCGAACGGATTGGTCGTGGGGAAGGATTTCTTCCTCTGCTTCTCCCCCGAGCGCGTGGATCCGGGCAACGCCAAGTGGTTCACGAAGAACACGCCCAAGGTTCTCGGCGGTGTGACCGCAGCGTGTACCGATCTTGGCGGCCAGGTCTATCAGCTGTTCATCGACAGCGTCGTCGAGGTCTCGTCGCCCGAGGCAGCGGAGCTCGCGAAGCTTCTCGAGAACACCTTCCGCATGATCAACATCGGTCTCGTCAATGAGATGGCGATGATCTGCGACAGGCTGGGCGTCGACGTGTGGGAGGTGATCGAGGCTGCGGCCACCAAACCGTTCGGCTACATGAAATTCACGCCGGGCCCCGGACTCGGCGGGCACTGTATTCCGCTCGATCCGCACTATCTCGCGTGGAAGATGCGCACGCTGCATTACAAGACGCGGATGATCGAGCTCGCGGGCGAGATCAACACCGAGATGCCCGCGTTCTGGGTGGGGAAACTCCAAGATGCGCTGAACGACGCGGGGAAGCCGCTCAAGGGCTCGAAGGTGCTCGTGCTCGGCGTCGCGTACAAGAAGGATATCGACGATCTGCGCGAGTCGCCGGCCCTCGAGATTCTCGATCTGCTCACGAACAAGGGTGTGATCGTGAGCTATCACGATCCGTACGTGCCCGAGATCGTCGCCGATGGGCACACGCCTGCGGGCGCGGTCGGCGTGTCGGTGGCGTTCACGGACGCGGCGCTCACAAACGCGGATGCCGTGATGGTCGTGACCGATCACTCGTCCATTGATTACAGTCGCGTGTGCAGACATGCGCAGCTCGTGATCGACACGCGTAATGCGTGCGCGAAGCACGAGCCGATGCATCCGGAGCGCGTGGTCGTCGCTCACGTCTGAGCGACTAACAGAAACAATGGAGCGATACGTGAGCGTGCTCGGCGACGACCGCCCGATTCGGATTTCGCTCGTGGGATGCGGCCGAATCAGTGAGCGGCACATCGACGCCATCACGTCGAACCCGAAGCTCGAGCTCGTCGCGGTGTGCGACGAGCTGCCGGATCGCGCGAAGGCTGCGGGCGACAAGGCAGGCGTCCCGTTCTTCACGAGCTACGAAAAGATGCTCGACACGGCGCAGGCCGACGCCGTCGCGATCTGTACCCCGAGTGGGATGCATCCTCGGCAGGGAATCATGGCGGCCGAGCGGGGGCTGCACGTGATTTCCGAGAAGCCGATGGCAACGCGACTCGAGGAAGCCGATGCACTCGTGAAGGCGTGCGACATCGCCGGTGTGCATCTCTTCGTCGTGAAGCAGAATCGCTTGAATCCATCGATTCAACTGCTCAAGCGGTCGCTCGATGCGGGGCGCTTCGGGCGCATCTATCTCGCGAATACCACCGTTCGGTGGAATCGCCCGCAGTCGTACTACGACATGGCGCCGTGGCGCGGCACGTGGGAGTTCGACGGCGGCGCGTTCATGAATCAAGCGAGCCATTACGTCGACATGATCCAGTGGCTCGTTGGCCAGGTGGAGTCGGTGACCGCGCGCACGGCGACGCTCGCGCGGCGCATCGAGAGTGAGGACACCGGCGTCGCGATTCTGCGCTTCCGGAACGGGGCGCTCGGAACGATCGAGGTGACGATGCTCGCCTATCCGCGGAACATGGAAGGCTCGATCACCGTGATCGGCGAGCGAGGCACCGTGAAGATCGGCGGCACTGCGCTCAATCGCATCGAGCACTGGGAGTTCGCGGAGTACGACGATATCGATCGCGAGGCGGAGCTGCTGCGCGCGGCGCCGAACCCGCTCTCGGTGTATGGCTCGGGGCATCGGCCGTACTACGAAAACGTGATCGCGGTGCTGCGCGGTGAGGCGGCGGCGGAGACCGATGGCCGCGAGGGGCGGAAGTCGCTCGAGTTGATCCTCGCGATCTACGAGTCGGCGCGCTCCGAGCACGAAATTGCTTTGCCGCTCAGGGCCTTCTCGCGCGAGAGTCAGCGCGCGTGAGTGATCGTGCGGCGCGCGGTGACGAGCCGGAGATGCGCGAGCTGCCGAACGGCGCCTCCGTGCACGAGTCGGCGTATGTGGACGATGAGAGCGTGCTCGGCGCGGGAACGAAGGTCTGGCACTTCGCGCACGTGATGGCGCGCTGCTCGATCGGACCCGCGTGCAATCTTGGACAGAACGTCGTCGTGATGCCGCGCGTGACGCTCGGGCGCAACGTGAAGGTGCAGAACAACGTGAGTCTCTACGAGGGCGTGATTTGCGAGGACGATGTGTTCCTCGGCCCGTCGATGGTGTTCACGAACGTCTACAATCCGCGCAGCCACGTGTCGCGCAAGAACGAGTATCGCGAGACGCTCGTGCGGAAAGGCGCGTCGATCGGTGCCAACGCGACGATCGTGTGCGGCAACACGCTCGGCGAGTATTGCTTCGTCGGCGCGGGCGCTGTGGTGACGCGCGATGTGCCGGCGTATGCGATGGTGGTCGGCGTGCCGGCGCGGCTGGTGGGGTGGGTGTGTCAGTGTGGCGAGAAGCTGCCGTTGCTGGCGCGGGTGCCGGATGCGGTTCGCGTGCAGTGCGAATCGTGCGGCGAGCGGTATGCGGGTGGTGGCGAGGGGATAGTGCCGATCGCCGTGGTGTGAGCGAGAGGCGGGATGTGAAGCGAGCCCCCGGTGCCGAATGGCAGCGGGGGCTCGCTTGCATCATGATCGCGCAGGGACTTGAACCCCGGACCTCTGGTATGTGAGACCAGCGCTCTAACCAGCTGAGCTACGCGACCGAGCGCGACGGCGACGCCACCGCGGTAGAGCAAAAATGTAATGCGGGCTCGAAGGGCGGGGTAGTGGCGACGGCGTCGACTGGAGGATAGTGTTTCCGCGCTGGCAACGGCAACCCAAACCGGAACAACTGCATGGCACTTCTGTCCTTCCTCGATCGCGATCGAATCATTGCGAAGCCGGGTTTCAACCGCTGGCTCGTTCCACCAGCCGCGCTCGCGATCCATCTGTGCATCGGCCAGGCGTACGCGTTCAGCGTCTTCAACAAACCTCTGACGAAGCTCGTCGCCGTGAGCCAGCTCGCGCCCACCGATACGCTGCGCGCGCTCTCGCAATCGAAGCTCGTCGATGCGCTCTCGGCTGCGCCGACCGACTGGTCGATCCCGACCATCGGCTGGGTGTTCAGTCTCGCAATCGTCTTTCTCGGCTTGTCGGCCGCGACTTTCGGTGCATGGCTCGATCGCGTCGGACCGCGCAAGGCCATGTTTGCGAGCGCACTGTGCTTCGCCGGCGGATTCTTCGTCGGCTCGGTGGGCGTGTACTATCATCAATTCTGGCTGCTGCTCGCGGGGTACGGTGTGCTCGGCGGTATCGGTTTGGGGCTTGGCTACATCTCGCCGGTCTCGACGCTGATCAAGTGGTTCCCCGACAAGCCGGGAATGGCGACCGGCCTCGCGATCATGGGCTTCGGCGGCGGTGCGATGATCGCAGCGCCGCTGTCCGTGAAGCTGATGGAGATCTTTCACGGCATGCATCACGGACTCGGCGTTACCGGTACGTTCGTGACGCTCGGTGCCATCTATCTCATCTACATGATGTTCGGTGTCGTCACCGTGCGCGTGCCGGCGCCGGGATGGCTGCCGCGCGGCTTTAATGCGGCGAAGCACACGGGGAAGCTCGTCGCGAGCTACAATGTGTCCGTCGACGATGCGTGGAAGACGCCGCAGTTCTGGCTGCTGTGGGTGATGCTGCTCGTCAACGTCACGGCAGGGATCGGTGTATTGAGCCAGGCGTCTCCGATGAGCCAGGACCTTTTTCCGGGACGCGTTACCGCCGTCATCGCGGGCGGCTTCGTCGGTCTCCTGAGTATCGCGAACATGGCGGGACGTTTCGGTTGGTCGTCGTTTTCCGACGTCATCGGACGCAAGGCCACGTACCTCGCGTTCTTCACACTTGGACCGCTCCTCTACATTCTGATTCCGCAGAGCGGTCGCATTCAGAGCGTTGCGCTGTTCGTGCTGTGCTGCTTCCTGATTCTCACGATGTACGGCGGCGGCTTCGCGACTATTCCGGCGTATCTGCGCGACCTGTTCGGCACCCGGCAGGTAGGGGCGATTCACGGCCGTCTGCTCACCGCATGGTCGACGGCAGGCGTGCTCGGGCCCGCGCTCGTGAGCTATCTCGGGAAGTATCAAACTGATCACGGAGTTCCGAAGGCGCATCAGTACGATCTCACCCTCTACATCATGGCGGCGCTGCTGCTCGTCGGCCTCGTGTGCGATCTCCTGGTGCGGCCGGTAGACGCGAAATACCACGATCTGGACGGCCCGGTGACGGGCACGATGGCGACGCCCACACTAACGACGGAGCCTACTCGTGGCTGATGATGTGCGATTCTCGAGTGCCGCCTCGAGTGCGACCTCGCCCGCGGAGAACAGCCACAAGGGGTGGGTGATGCTGTCGTGGACGTTCGTGCTCGTGCCGCTCGCCTGGGGTTTCACGCAGACGCTGATCAAGGCGGCGGCGCTGTTCACGTAGTACGCGTCCACTCAATTAATCACCCGCGGCGATCCGCGGCTAAACAGAGAATGATGTCTCCCGTTACAACGCACGAACGGGGACAGCTCGCCAGCGCGAACAACTCGGAGCTGCAGCCGGTGGTCTTCGTTCACGGGCTTTGACTCCTACCCACGAGTTGGGACCGGTGGGCCGCGGTGTTCGAGGACGCCGGCTTCGCCGTGCTCACACACGGGTGGCCGGATGAGCCCGAGACCGTCGCCGATGCGAACGCGCATCCAGACGTCTTCGCGAACAAGACTGTGAGTCGGGTCGCCGATAACTTCGACGAAATCATCCAGAAGCTCGGTCGGCAGCCGGCCGTCATCGGACATTCGTTCGGCGGGCTGCTCGCGCAGATCCTCGACGGACGCGGACGCTCGGCGGCGACGGTTGCGATCGATCCCGCGCCGTTTCGGGGTGTGCTGCCGCTTCCATTCTCAGCGCTCAAGTCCGCGTTTCCAGTGCTCTCGAATCCGGCGAGCTGGCATCGCGCGGTGCCCCTCACCTTCGAACAGTTTCGCTTCGGCTTCGCGAATGCCGTGAGCGAGAAGGAAGCGCGTGAGCTGTACGCAACCTTCGCCGTCCCGGCGCCGGGTGCTCCGCTCTTTCAGTCCGCGACCGCGAATCTCGACCCGTGGACGGAAGCGCAGGTCGACCTGAAGAACGACGAGCGCGGACCGCTGCTCTTCATCTCGGGAGAGAAGGACAATAGGGTGCCGTGGGCGATCACAAACGCATCGTTCAAGGAGCACAAGGACAATCCCGGCATCACCGAGATCATCGAAATCAAGAACCGCGGTCATGCGCTCACGATCGATAGCGGCTGGCGCGAAGTCGCGGACACGGCGCTCGGATTCATCCAGCGCTTCGTGTAGCGGACCGGGGGCGAATACAAAGCGGCCGCGCGAGCAACTTGCTCGCGCGGCCGTTTTGCGCATGGGCCCTGCAGGGATCGAACCTGCGACCGTTGGATTATGAGTCCACTGCTCTAACCATCTGAGCTAAGGGCCCTTCGTTTTTTCAAGCTACACATTTCGAGCAAGCTCAGATAGCGTCGCGCGACTACCCCTGCGCCGCCACCTCATCGTACGCCGCGAGCACCTCCGCACCACTCACCGTCGCCGCGCCCAGCTTCCCGACCTCCACCCCCGCCGCGAAGTTCGCGATCACCGCCGCCTCGGCCACCGTGGCACCTGCGGCGAGCATCACCGCGAGATACGCAGTCACCGTGTCGCCCGCGCCCACCACATCGTAAACCTCGCGCGCTGTCGTCGGCACGCGCGCCGTTTCGCCCTTCGCGCCCACGAGCACCATCCCCCGCTCGCCGAGCGTCAACAGCAGATTCGCGACGCCGAGTCGCTGCACGAGAGCCGGCAGCGTCTCCGGATGCTCGACATCCATTGTCGCACCCAGTGCCGACTCGAGCTCGCGGCGGTTCGGCTTGAAGATCGTTGCGCCGCGATAGGCGAAGAAATTCCGGTACTTGGGATCCACGATCACCGGAATTTCTCGCGCCGCGGCAACAGCCAGCGACTCATCGATCACCGCCGCGACCAGTACGCCCTTGTTGTAGTCCTCGAGCACGACGGCATCCGCCCGCTCCACCGCGATACGCACCGCCGCAAGGACGCGCGCGACATCCTCCGCACCGAGCTCGCCATCTTCCTCCTCGTCCACGCGCACCACCTGTTGTGCACGCGCGAGCACCCGCGTCTTCGTCGTCGTCGGCCGCGCGGTCTCGACGATTGCCCCGTCGGGGGCGCCGAGCGCGGCAAGCATCGATCGCAGCGACGCGGCGCTCGTGTCCGCTCCCACGACGCACACCAGCTCGCACTCCGCACCGAGCGCGACCACGTTCTGCGCGACGTTCGCCGCGCCGCCCAGCGCCATGCGCTTCTCCCGCACCCGCACCACCGGCACCGGCGCCTCAGGCGAGATCCGGTCGACGTCGCCTCGCAGATAGACATCGAGCATCGCGTCGCCGATCACGGCGATCCGGCGCCCGGCGGCAGCATCGAGGAGCGCCGAAAGTCGATCGCGAGTGAGAAGGGGTTGCATGGGCGCTTAAGCTACGGCACGCGGAGCACCCTCACTAGATTGTCGCACAGCGGGCTCGGGCACGTCCCTTGCCCTTGCACCACTTGGGTTTATAACTCCCCGGCAACGGGACCACTCTCGCTCGGGCAGCGATTGGCAGGCATTCTCGAAAGCATCAACGATGGCGCGAAAATGCGGGTGCTGGCGGTCCAGGAGTACTTCGGACTCGCCGCCAAGGCCATTCGCTTCATCTTCGCGCGCCCGTTCTACATTGGCGACGTCGTCCAGCAGATGGACTCGATCGGCGTCGAGTCGCTCGGCATCGTGCTGCTCACCGGCTTCTTCACCGGAATGGTGCTCGCGCTCCAGACCTCCGTGCAGATGGCGCAGTTCGGCGCGACGATGTACATCGGCCGTCTCGTCACCGCCTCGATGGTCCGCGAGCTTGGCCCCGTGCTTGCCGCGATCCTCGTGGCCGGACGCGTCGGCTCCGGCATCGCGGCGCAGATCGGCTCGATGCGCGTCACCGAGCAGATCGATGCGCTCAACACCCTCGGCGTCGATCCGATCAAGAAGCTGGTCGTTCCCAGGCTCGTCGCCGCGCTCATCATGATGCCCGTGCTCACGATTCTGAGCGACACCGTCGGCATCGGCGGCGGCAATGTCATCGCCACGGCCTACGTCGGCATCCCGACGGGCCTCTACTGGCGGACGGTGTGGGAGCAGATCGCGTCCGGCGGCTTCATCCTGCACTATATCCCGTCCGACTTCGTGCAGGGGCTCACCAAACCGTTCGTCTTCGGCGGGATCATCGCCGTTACGGGCTGCTACTTCGGCATCAACACGAAGGGCGGCACCGAAGGCGTCGGCAATGCGACGACGCGCACCGTCGTCGTGGCGAGCGTCATGATTCTCATCGTCGACTACTTCCTCACGCAGGTTCTTCTGTTTCTCTTCGGATGACCGATATCCCTCCAGACACCACGGGTGCTCCGGCGCCGCCCGAGCACGAAGAGGAGCGCCGCGCCCTACCCGAGGACGATGGCGAGCCGCGTCTCCGTCGCGCCGAGGACGAGCTTCGCGCGCGATTCGCGGAGGAGCTCGAGGAGAGCGAGGAGGCACAGGAGCGCGTCGGCGTCTCGCGCGAGGCCATCGTCGAGCTCGAGCACATCTCGCTCGCCTTCGATCGTCCGATTCTCGAGGACGTCTCTCTCGTCGCTCGCCGAGGAGAGACGATCGTCATTGCGGGCGAATCCGGAACCGGGAAGTCGACGACGCTCAAGCTCATCCTTCGTCTCCTTCGCCCCGATTCCGGCCGCGTGATCGTCGATGGCGAAGTGCTCAACGACGTCACGTACGAAGAAGCACTCGTGATTCGCCAGAAGATGGGGATGGTCTTTCAGGGGGCCGCCCTCTTCGATTCGATGTCTGTGTTCGAGAACGTGGCCTTCCCGCTGCGAGAGCACACGACGCTCTCCGAGGACGAGATCGAGGCGCGTGTGCGCGAGAAGCTCGAGTTCGTCGATCTCGAGCCGGATCGCGTGATGGATCAGCTTCCGGCGGAGCTCTCCGGTGGAATGAAGAAGCGCGTCGGCATCGCGCGCGGCATGGCGGTCAATCCCGCGATCATGCTCTACGATGAGCCGACGTCGGGGCTCGATCCGCTCACCACAGGCACGATCACGAGGCTGATCATGAAGCTCCAGCGCGAGCTCAAGGTGACGAGCGTCGTCGTCTCGCACGACATTCGATCCGCCTTCCGCATGGCGACCAAGATCGCGCTGCTCGCAGAAAAGAAAATTGTGTTCTTCGGCTCACCGGAAGACATGACGGCGAGCCAGGATCGGTACGTGCAGGACTTCCTCGGAGGAGTTTGAGGTTATGAAACGCTCTACGTTCATCACCTGGGACCAGCTCAAGGTGGGCGCGCTGATTCTCGCCGCGATCGCGGTCCTCACGATCGCCGTCGTCAAGCTGGGCGAGGCAGCAGATCTCTTCACCAAGCGGTACACGCTCGTCACCTTCCTCTCCAATTCGAATGGATTGCAGAAGGGCGGCACCGTGACGCTCGCCGGCCAGCTCGCCGGCAATGTGAAGACGATCGACTTTCTCCCCCCGTCCGGCGACACCACGCGCAACCTGCGCGTGACGCTCGAAGTCGAGAGTCGCCTGCGCGGGCTCATTCGCGAGGACTCCCGCATCAAGCTCAAGTCGCTCGGCCTTCTCGGCGACAAGGTGCTCGACATCTCCCCGGGCACGCCGCGCTTCGCAGTCCTGCCCGCCGGCGACACGATCCAGAGTCTCCCCTCGCTCGACTACGAGGCGATGCTCACCCAGGCGAACGGCGCGCTTGCCGACGTCGTCTCGCTCACGCACGATCTCAAGTCGATCACCGGTGGCATCGCGCATGGCGACGGCACAATGGGGCAGCTGATCAACAGCCGCACACTCTACGATCAGCTCAACGGCACACTCACGCACATGAACACGCTGCTCGGCCGCCTCGATCGCCCGAACGGCACCTTCGGGAAGATGGTCGACGATCCTGCGCTCTATAACCATCTCGTGGACGTCACCGCGCAGCTCGACACCGTGCTCGCGCAGCTCCACTCGTCGCACAGCAGCGTCGGCAGACTCCTCACCGACGACACGCTCTACACACACATGGTCGCCGTCACCGGTCAAGCGGACTCACTGCTGCGCGCACTCTCGAGCGGCAACGGAACCGCGGGCCGCATCATCAACGATCCGATGCTCTACGATAAGTTGAACAAGACGCTCACCGATCTCGGCGCGATCCTCGAGGACGTGCGCAAAAATCCGCGGAAGTACACGAAGGGAATGGTGAAGGTTTTCTAGAAAAAGTCTCTTGAATTCAAGAGACTTTTCCGGCGCGCATCGGCCTTCGTGCGCGCGCGCCTTGTCGCCGTGCCGAGGACCGCGGTAAGCTGTCGCGAGTCATGCGACCATCGAATCGCGTAGTCCTCGGCGTGCTGGCGTTGTCGGTGATCGGCATCTCGTTCGCCGGCCCGCTCATCCGCCTCTCCCACGCGCACGCGGTGGTCATCGCGACGTGGCGGCTCTTCTTCTCGCTGATCATCGTCGGCGTCGCGCTGATGGTCACGGGCGGATGGCGGCAGTGGCGCACGCTCGATCGCAGCGGGCTCGCACTCGCGGCCGGCGCCGGCGTGCTGCTCGCGCTCCACTTCTGGGCGTGGAATGCGTCCATCGCGCTCACGACGATCGCGGCGTCGACGGTGCTCGTCGACCTGCAGCCCGTGATCGTCGCGGGAGCATCGGCCGCATGGCTCAAGGAAGCGCCATCGCGACGGCAATGGATGGGGATCGCGCTCGCGGTATGCGGCGCCGCGGTGCTCGGCTCCGCCGACTGGGGCGAGCCGGGTGCGCACGGCAACAGGGCATTCGTCGGCGACCTCCTGGCCCTCGGCGGCGGCGTCGCAGCAGCGCTCTATTATCTTACGGGGCGCCGAGTGCGCCAGCAGCTCGATCTCTGGCCGTACGTGGCGATCGTGTACGGCGTGTGCTTCGTCACGCTGCTTTCGATCTCGGTGGCGGCGCGGCTGCCGCTCCTGCATCAGCCGCCGCGCGAGCTCGCGATCTTCGTGGCGCTCGCAGTCGGCCCGATGCTGCTCGGCCACACCGGAATGAACTGGGCGGTGAAATATGCGCCCGCGTTCGTCGTCAATCTCACGGTGCTCGGCGAGCCGATCGGGGCGACGGTGCTCGCGGCGCTGCTGCCGGGGATTCGCGAGATGCCGTCGGGACGGGCGCTCGCCGGATTCGCGCTCGTGTTGCTCGGAATTCTCGTCGCCGTGATGAACACATCGGCGACCACCGGAGAAGAGGCTGTCAGCGAATCACTTTGATCTCGACGTAGTCGCCACACGCGGCGACACCATCGAATCGCGACACCGCGTGCACGCAGTCGTGTGCGATGCCGAGGGCGCGGTGCTCGGCACCGCGGGCGACCCATCCCTGCTCACGGTGTGGCGCTCGTGCGCAAAGCCTTTTCAGCTGTTCTCGTTCGTGGAGTCCGGCGGCTTCGACGCGTGCGGCTGGGGCAGCGAGGAGCTCGCCCTGGCGTGTGCATCGCACGGCGGAGAGCCCGAGCACATCGAGTTGGCAGCGCGGATGCTGGATTCGATCGGGTTGGAGGAAGGCGACCTCGCGTGCGGCGCGCACGAGCCGATGACGCGGCGCGGGGTTCGACTCATGGTCCAGGCGGGACTTTCTCCATCGCGGCTGCACAACAACTGCTCCGGAAAGCACGCCGGCATGCTCGCCTTCGCGCGCGGTCAATCATGGTCCACGCTCGGCTATGAGCGACTCGGTCACGAAGTGCAGGATCGTGCCCTCGCGCAGATTGCGAAGTGGAGCGGAAGCCCGCGCGACGACATGGAGTTGATGGTCGACGGCTGCGGCGTCGTCGCAGTTGGGCTTCCGCTCGAAGCGCTGGGACGTGCGTTCGCACGGCTGGGCGCGGCCGCCGAGCGGGGGGAGGAGGTGCCGTCGCGGATCCTGAATGCGATCGCCGCGCATCCGTTTCTTTTCGGCGGTACCGACCGCTTCGACACTGTATTGGTGGAGGAATCCGAGGGCCGCCTCATCAGCAAGGTCGGCGCGGAGGGGGTGCACGCGGTTACCATACCTTCGGAAGGACTAGCGGTCGCGATCAAGGTCGAGGACGGAGCCACTCGCGCGCAGCACCCTGCGCTTCTGAAACTCCTTCAGCTCCTCGGCGTCCTGCCTGAGGAGCTTTCACCGCGACTGTCGGCCTTTGCGCGCACGCCCATCATGAACACCCGCAACGAGCTCGTAGGCGAAGTACACGTGGCGAACTGACGTGCGCCAATTCCGGCTACATTCCGCGATAAAACGATGACGTCTCTGACCGAAACGGAAACAGCTTACGGCTCGCTCGATGCGGCCACCGCGCAGCTCATCAATCTCGCCGCCGTGCTCGCGGCGGGGTCGGAGGGAGAGATGCGCGCATCGCTCGAGTCCGCCGCGAAGAGTGCGATCGATCCCGTTTGGGTGGAGGAGCTCGTTCTGCAGACCTATCTGTTCGCCGGCTTTCCTCGCACGCTCAATGGCATGCGCCTCTGGCGCCGCGCCTCGAATCGCCTTGCGGAAACGGCGGACTTCGAAGAATCGCTCTCGGCGATCTGGACATCGCGTGGCGACAAGACGTGTGAGGAGGTATACGGAAATCTGTACAAGCGCCTCCGCGCGAACATTCGCACGCTGCATCCCGCGCTCGACACGTGGATGATAGATCTCTACGGCCGAGTGCTTGGCCGCCCGGGGCTGGACTTGAGGCGGCGCGAGCTGTGTATCGTCGCGGCGTGCGCGGCGCTCGAGCAGGATCGGCAGCTGCACTCGCACCTGCATGGAGCGCTCAACGCTGGCGCTGCGCCGGAAGAGGTCGACGAGACCCTGCGCATCGTGGCACCCAGGCTCAGCGCGGAATCGAGCCATCGCTATTCACTGCTCTGGACGCGGGTGCGCCGCTCGTGACGTCTTTCATCGATCGCGTGCAGATAAAGGTGGCTGCCGGCGACGGTGGCTCCGGCATCTCCGCGTTCCGACGCGAGAAGTTCATTCCGCTTGGCGGCCCGGACGGCGGCGACGGCGGTCGCGGCGGCGACGTCTACGTGCGCGGCGATTACAATCTCGCGACGCTCCTCGACTATACATATCGCGACAAGTGGGCGGCCGAGCGTGGGGATCATGGCTCGGGCAACAACAAGACCGGGCGGTCGGGAGAGGATATCGTTCTTCCGGTGCCGCCGGGGACCATCGTGCGCGACGTCGAAACAGGCGAGATGCTCGGTGAGGTGCTCGCGGACGGAGATGAGATTCTCGTCGCCAAGGGCGGCCGAGGCGGAAAGGGAAATGCCTTTTTTGCTACGCCAACGCACCAGTCGCCGCGCGAGTGGCAGCCCGGAGAGGAGGGTGTCTCCCGCACGCTCGAGCTCGTGCTCAAGCTCATCGCGGATGTCGGGCTCGTCGGGCAGCCGAATGCGGGAAAGTCGACCCTCCTGTCGGTGATCTCGGCGGCGCATCCGAAGATCGCGGACTATCCGTTCACGACACTTTCGCCGAATCTGGGCGTGGTGCCGCTCAGCGATCATCGCTCGTTCGTCGTTGCCGACATTCCGGGAATCATCGAAGGGGCGCACGAGGGGAAGGGACTCGGGCTGCAATTCCTGCGGCACATCGAGCGCACGCGCATTCTCGCCTTTCTGATCCCGATCGATTCGATGGACTGGCAGGGCGAGTACGATGGCCTGCGCACCGAGATTCGCAGCTACTCCGCGGAGTTGGCGGAAATTCCCCACTGCGTGGTGTTCTCGAAAATGGATCTGCTGGGCGAGATGGAGACGCCGCCGATCGAGGCGCCGGACGCATTCGGCGTCTATGCGCTGAGCGCGGCAGGACGGCTGGGGCTCGACGAAGTTCTTGGCGCATTCTGGAAAAAGCTGCTCGATCTCCGGAAAGCGGCGCAGGTCGAGGCGGCGAACGCCGTCCTTCCCTAGCGATCGCTCGCGGCACGCCGCGCTTGCGCTGTCGCTCCTCCCCGGAGTCGGCGCGGTCAGCTTCAGGGAACAGATCGCAATATTTGGCTCCGCGTTGCAGGCGTGGGATGCCGCACAGCGGACGCCCGCGCGGGAGACTGCGAGCGAGAGTGCCGACCGCGCGATGGAGCGTGCGGAGCGCGTGGGTGCGCGCGCGCTCGTGTGCGGAGAGTCGGACTATCCCGTTCAGCTGCTGGACCTGCGCGATCCACCAATGGTGCTCTTCGCAATCGGCGCGATCGAGCAGCTGAGCGCACCGTGCGTCGCGATCGTCGGCACGCGGCGGGCCACATCGTGCGGCGAGCGAATCACCACCGAGATCGCGGGCGCGCTCGCGCGTGCGGGGGCGACCGTCGTCAGCGGAATGGCTCGCGGCATCGATGGCGTGGCGCATCGCGCGGCGCTCCGGGCGGGTGGGTGCACGGCGGCGGTGCTGGGCACCGGCGTCGACGTCGCGTATCCTGTGGCGCATCGGGCGCTGCACGAGGAGATCTGCGCACGCGGTGTGGCATTGAGCGAGGAGCTGCCCGGCGATCGGGCGAACGGTGGATCGTTTCCGAAGCGGAATCGCATCATCGCCGCGCTCGCGAAGGCCACGATCGTGATCGAGGCGCCCCACAGAAGTGGCGCGCTCATCACCGCGGAGCGCGCGCTCGAGCTCAATCGGCCCATTGCGGCAGTGCCTGGCCCCATCGATGTGCCGCAGAGTGCCGGCTCGAATCTTCTCCTTCGGGACGGCGCGATCATGATCGCCGAGGTGGACGATGCGCTGATGCTCGCGGGGCTCTCGGCGCCGAACGCGCGGCAGCGAACTCGAGCGATCACCGATAGTGCGCAGCTCGCGATCTGGGAGGCGCTCGCGTCGCCGGCGCCCGATCTCGACTCGCTGGCGACGCGCTCGGCGCTGCCGGTGCGCGAGTGCCTGACTGCGCTGACGGAGCTCGAGCTGGCGGGAGCCATCGACTGTGCACTCACGGGGGAGATCAGGCGGCGGGGGATCTAGTTATCCGGGGCTGCAAACGCACAGCGCGCATCGGCGAGCCGCATGAGCGAGTTATCTTTCCGGGTGCCCCCACGCCACCTGTACGTGCACGTCCCGTTCTGCGCTCGCCGCTGCTCGTATTGCGATTTCTCGATCGCGGTACGACGCGAAGTGCCGGTGTCCGATTACATCGAAGGGATTCGCCGCGAGCTCGAGCTCCGCGGCCGCGCCGACGAAAGCCTCGACGCGAGCGCCGAGCACTGGCCGCTCGACACCCTGTACCTCGGCGGGGGAACACCATCGCGCCTTGGCGGCGCCGGCATCGCCGAGCTGCTCGCGACTATTCGCTCTCATGCGAGTTGGGACGATGGGGCCGAAGTGACGCTCGAGGCGAATCCCGACGATGTCTCCCTGGAGTCGGCGGCAGTGTGGCGCGCCGCCGGCATCAACCGCGTCTCGCTTGGCGCGCAATCCTTCTCGCCGCCGGCGCTCGAATGGATGCGACGCACGCACGACGTCGATCAGATCGGCGAGGCTGTGAATCATCTGCGCGCCGCGGGGATCAATCAGTTCTCGATCGATCTGATATTCGCCCTTCCGGACGATATCCCGCGCGACTGGAGCGACGATCTCGCGCGCGCGCTCGCCCTGCGCCCGGATCATCTCTCGCTCTACGGGCTCACGGTCGAGCCGCACACCCCGCTCGGACACTGGCGCGAGCGCGGAGAGATCACCGAGTCGCCCGAGGCTCGCTACGAGCGGGATTTTCTCCTCGCTGACGCAACGCTCACGGCGGCGGACTTCGAGCACTACGAGGTGTCGAACTATGCGCTGCCCGGTGCGCGCGCGCGACACAACTCCAGCTACTGGCTGCATGTCCCCTACGCCGCGATCGGCCCCTCGGCGCATCGCTTCGATGGCGCCCGCCGCAGCTGGAACGTCGCGCCGTACGCCGAATGGCTTCGCCGCCTTCGAGAGGGCATCGATCCCACCGATGGCAGCGAAATGCTCACGCCCGAGGAGATCGGCGCCGAGGCGACGTACGTGGGGTTGCGGACGACAGACGGTCTCGTCTTGAGCGATGAGTTGCTCGCCCACACCGCGCGCTGGCTCGATGCCGGCTGGGCCAGTATCGTCGGAGACCGCATCAAGCTCACCCCCCTCGGCTGGCTTCGTCTGGACGCCCTCGCGGTGGACTTGACCCACGCTGGAAGTCGTTAGTAGATTTGAAGTTATGGCGCATCAGCTCAACGAACGTGAACGCCGTGTGCTCGAGGCCGTCATCCAATCGTACGTGGAGACGGCTGAGCCTGCTGGGTCGCGCATGATCGCCCGTCGATTTGGCCTGGGCGTATCGCCCGCGACCATCCGCAACACGATGAGCGATCTCGAGGAGAAGGGCTTCCTCCTCCATCCGCATACGTCCGCCGGTCGCATCCCCACCGACATGGCGTATCGCGTCTACGTCGACTCGCTCATGCGGGTCACACCGATCAACGAGATCGAACGCGAGCGAATCTTCGAGGAGCTCTCGGGCACGAGCACCGCTATCGAAGCGATCCTCCGTCGGGCCGCGCAGGTGCTCGGCATCCTGACGCAGGAGCTCGGCGTCGCGCTCGGACCGCGTCTCGAAGAGGCGACGCTGCACAACCTCGAGCTCATTCGCATGAGTGCCGAGCGTCTGCTCCTCGTCATGCGACTCGACGGTGGCGCAGCGCAGAGCGTCTTCGTCGAAGTTCCGAGTGAGATCGCCGAGAAGGTGCTGGCGGAGGTTTCGCGTGTGCTCAACGAGCGTCTCTCCGGACTCACGCTCGGCGAGATCCGACGCGATCTCGCGACGCGCCTGCGCGACAGCGGCGCTGCGCAGGACGTGAGCGAGCTGCTCAACATCTTCCTGCAGGAAGGCGATCAGATCTTCGACGCACTGCGGCCGTTGAGCACGTCGCCCGTTTTGCTTGGCCAGGCGTCGCTGCTCGCCGAGCAGCCTGAGTTCTCGAGCGGCGGCAACCTGAAGAAGCTGCTCGCATTGACCGATCGTCCCGAAGCGCTCGGCCAGCTGCTGCGCTCGCACAAGAGCTCCGCGGGCATCTCGATCACCATCGGCAATGAGCACGTCGACCCGAACTTTTCGGACTTCACCGTCGTTACGGCGGAGTACCACTCAGGATCGCTCTCGGGAGTGATCGGCGTGATCGGTCCGACGCGTATGCCGTACGAGAAGATCGTCACCCTCGTCACGCACACGTCGAATCTGATCTCCGACTTGCTCGACTGATCACTTCGCACCTCGACACCGGAACAATGGCGGATTTTTACAAGATTCTCGAGATCGCGCGCGACGCGTCCGACGATGAGATCAAGAAGGCGTATCGCAAGCTCGCGATGCAATACCATCCTGATCGGAATGGCGGATCGAAGGAAGCCGAGGAGCGCTTCAAGCTGATCACCGAGGCGTACGACGTGCTGCGCGACGGAAACAAGCGCGCTGTCTACGACCGGTACGGCGAGGAAGGGCTGCGCGGTCGCGGGAATGCGGGCATGCATCACGTCGATCTCTCCGAGGCGCTCGGCATCTTCATGCGCGACTTCGGAGGATTCAGCGGATTCGAGGAGATGTTCGGCGGCTCGTCTCGCGGCAATCAGCGCTCGGGCGCCGACGTCAAGATCACGATGCCGCTCACCCTTCCCGAGGTGATGATCGGCGTAGAAAAGAAGATCGTCGTGAAGCTCCTCGATCCATGCGAGCGTTGCGAAGGCTCGGGTGCGGAACCGGGGACGAAACCGCAGCGCTGCAACACGTGCGCAGGGAGCGGCGAAGTGCGTCGCGCGCAGCGGTCGTTCTTCGGTCAATTCGTGAGCGTCGCCCCGTGCCCCACGTGCGCAGGGCAGGGAAAGACGATCGAGATTCCGTGCAAGCGTTGCAAGGGCGAAGGCCGCAGCCGCGCGGAGCACACGATCGCGGTGCCGATCCCCGCGGGCGTGTCGACAGGCCAGTATCTCATGCTCCGCGGACAGGGAAGCGTCGGACCGCTCGGCGGCCCGCGCGGCGACATCCTCGTTGCCTTCGAGGTCGACGATGATCCGCGCTTCGAGCGCGACGGTGCGGATCTGTATACGGAAGTGCTGGTGACGTACGGTCAGTTGGTGATGGGCGCCGACGTCTCGGTTCCGTACATCACCACGACGCTCTCCCTTCGCGTGCCGCAGGGGACGCAGAGCGGGCAGGTCTTCCAACTGCGCGGCCGCGGTCTGCCGCGCGTGAATGCGTCGGGGTCGGGCGATCTGCAGGTGCGCGTGCAGCTCTGGAC
Organism: Gemmatimonadaceae bacterium; assembly: GCA_013697785.1. Classification (GTDB taxonomy): domain Bacteria; phylum Gemmatimonadota; class Gemmatimonadetes; order Gemmatimonadales; family Gemmatimonadaceae; genus FEN-1250. The sequence goes on along the minus strand of JACCWE010000079.1, from coordinate 19,327 downwards.
GCCGCAGTCGCTTTCCGACGAGCAGAAGACGATCATCGAGGCGCTGCGCGAGGCCGAGGCGGCGCCGCCAGCGACGCGCGCACGCGGATTCTGGTCGAGAATGAAGGATGCGCTTGGCGCCTGATGCGCAGGCCGTGACGGCAGCGCGCTGGGTCTCGCTGCGCATCGAGGCGCAGGAGGGAGAAGTTCGCGAGCACACGATACAGATGCTCATGGATGGCGGCGCGGGCGCCGTGCAGGAAGTCGGGAGCGCGCTGCTCACGCATCTCCTCGAGGGCGCGGAGCTCGACGCGCTCTGCGATGCGCTCGCGACCGCGGGCGCGAGCGTCGAGCGCACAGCGCTCGGCGAAGTCGACTGGAGCACGCGCTGGGTTACGCGCGTCGGCGTGCAGCGCATCGGACGAATCGCGGTCGCGCCCCCTTGGCTGAGCGGCGAGATCGCCGACGCCGACATCCAGATTCTCATCGAGCCGGCAATGGCATTCGGCACCGGCGAGCACGAGACGACGCGTGGAGTGCTTGCGCTGATGCAGAGCCTCGTCGAGCCCGGCGCGCTCGTCGCCGACCTCGGGAGCGGCAGCGGCGTACTCGCGATCGCTGCGGCGAAGCTCGGCGCGGGACGCGTCGTCGCGATCGAGATGGATCCGGACGCGATCGGCAACGCGATCGAGAATGTGGAGATGAATGGTGTCGTGCCACGGGTGACGGTGCTTCAGGGCGACGCAGCGGCGCTGCTGCCACTCGTCGCGCCGGTCTCGCTCATTCTCGCCAACATCATCTCATCAGTCATCCTCGAGCTGTCGCCGGTCATGGCGCGGGCGCTGCCCTCTGGCGGAAGGGCCGTGATCAGCGGCATTCTCGTTACGGAGCGCGAGCAGCTGCTGTCGTCGCTGCGAGCCGATGGCTGGCTTCTGGAATACGAACTTCGTGAGGGAGAGTGGTGGAGCAGCGTGATCGCACGGCAATAGCAACGTTTTTCGCGTCCGAGCCGATGGTATCAGGGCGCGTGACGACGCTCAGCGAGGGCGAGGCGCACCACGCGCGTGTGCGCCGCATCTCGATCGGCGATCGACTTCGACTCGTCGATGGCGCTGGCGGCATCGGCTACGGCAACGTCGTCAAGCTCGCGAAGGCGCACGCGATGGTCGAGGTCGACCTGCTCGACCGGGTCGATCCGCTCCCCGTCATCCATCTCATGGTGCCGATCGCCGATCGCGATCGCATGCTGCTGGTCGGCGAGAAGGCGACGGAGCTCGCGGCCTTCAGCTGGCGCCCGATAATGTGGCGCCGCTCGCGCGACGTGACGCCGCGTGGCGAAGGGATGTCGTTCCAGACCAAGCTGCGCGCGCGCATGGTCGGAGCGCTCACGCAGTCCGGCGGCGCGTGGCTTCCCGTGGTCTATCCCGATGCGCCTCCTGATCGCGCCGTCGCCGCATGTCCGGCCGGCACGCGCTGGCTTCTCGACAAAGCCGGCGAGCCGCTGCCGTCGCTGCCGATCACCGCGCCGATCACGCTCGCGATCGGACCCGAGGGCGGGCTCGAGGCGAGCGAGCGCTCGGAGCTGCTCGGTGCCGGCTTCGTCCCCGTGGCACTCGCGCCGCTCACTCTTCGCTTCGACACCGCGGCGATCGCATCGCTCGGCATCGTGCGTGCCGCGCTCTCCGCAGCGGCCGAGCGTTCGCGTGTCTGACGACTGTCTCTTCTGCCGTATCATTCGCGGGGAGATTCCCGCGAAGCTCGTCGCGCAGACGCCCGAGTGCCTGGCCTTTCGCGACATCGATCCGCAGGCGCCGACGCACGTCGTGATCGTACCGCGCGAGCACATCCCGACGCTGTCGGACGTGAAGAATCCGCTCATCGTCGGTCAGATGTCCCGGCTCGCGACCGACATCGCCGAGGGCGAGGGGATCGGCGAGTCGGGCTATCGAGTGGTGATCAACACGCGCGACGACGGAAGACAGACGGTCTATCACCTGCACATGCACCTGCTGGGCGGACGACGCATGAAGTGGCCGCCCGGGTGACCGTACTCGCTCACGCGCGCACGATCCGTGTTTCGCGTTAGTTTTCGGCGATGACAAGCACTCCCGATGGAGCGTCGGCGGTATCTGCGCTGCAGAGCAAAATCCAGGGCGACCTGAACACCGCTCGCAAGGCGCAGGACAAGAACGCAGTGCTTCTGCTCGGCACCATCCTCGCCGACATCAAGAATCGCCGCATCGAGGCGAAGCGCGAGCTCACCGATATCGAGGTGAGCGATGTGCTGCGCAAGGGAATCAAGCGGCGGCGCGAGTCGATCGAGATGTACGACAAGGCCGCGCGCGTCGATCTCGCCGACCGCGAGCGCGCCGAAGTGACGGCGCTCGAGGCGTATCTCCCCGCGAACGTCAGCGACGATGAGATTCGCTCGGCCATCAAAAAGGTGATCGCGGAGGGTGCGACGAACATCGGCGGCGTGATGGGGAAGGTGACCCCGATGTTCAAGGGTCGCTCGGAAGGTTCGACGATCAGCCGGATCGCGAAAGAGGAGTTGAGCAGCCCCAGTTGATTGTGTGGTCATGAATAAACACGCGCTCGGAGTTCTGGAGTATTCGCGCGTGCTCGACGTTCTCGCGGATCGCGCGACGTCGGCGCTGGGCGCGGCGCGCATCCGTGCCCTGGAGCCGCGCGGGGACATCGAGTGGATGGAGACGGAACAGCGGCGCGTAGTCGCTACGCGCGCGGTCGTCATCTCCGAGAATGGCTGGCATCCCGAGCCGATCCCCGATCTCTCCGTCTCCCTCGCGCGCCTGCGCGCGATCGGCAGCTCCTGGACCGGCGACGAGCTCACGCGAGGCGCGGTGCTCCTGAGGTCATCGCGCATCACGAAGGAGACACTCGGCGGCACCGGAGCCGGCGCGGTCGTGAGCGCCGTGCTGCACCCGTTCGTGGCGCCGCTCGTCGCTGCGAAGGAGATGGAAGAGGAGATCGAGCGCTCGATCGACCCCGATGGCACCGTGCGCGATGAGGCGTCGGGAGCGCTGCGCCGGCTGCGCCGCGAGCTCCGTGGTGCGCAGGGTGAGCTCGTGCAGCTCCTCGAGCGTGCGATGGCGAAGCTCGAGTCGCACCAGCGCGTTCCCGACATGTCGGTGACCATGCGGAACGGCCGCTACGTGATTCCGGTGCGGCGAGAGGGACGCGTCGCGGTGGGAGGGATCGTGCACGACGAATCGGGGACCCGAGGTACCGTATTCGTCGAGCCACCGGCGGCGATCGAGTTCGGCAATCGCATTCGCGCGCTCGAGGCGGACGAGCGCGAAGAGGTCGAGCGCATCCTCGCAGAGCTCACGGAGTCGATTCGGCCTCTGCGCGAGGAGATGGTCGCGTCGCTCGAGGCGCTCGTTGCGCTCGACGTGCTTTACGCGCGCGCGCGCTTCGCCGAGGAGCTCGGATGCGCGCCGGCGGACTTCGTGCCCGCACACGAAGGCTTCTCGCTCCGCGACGCGCGCCATCCGCTCCTCCTCGCGCGCGGCGGCGCCGTGGTGCCGTTCGACCTCGAGATGTCGGCAAGCGAGCGCACGCTGCTCCTCTCCGGCCCGAACACCGGCGGCAAGACGGTGCTCCTCAAGGCGCTCGGGCTCATCTCCGCGCTCGCGCAGTCGGGGATCCCCGCGCCCGTCGGGGCCGAGAGTCGCATTCCGATCTTCGACGACTGCTTCGCCGATATCGGCGACGAGCAGTCGATTCAGGCGAGCTTGTCGACGTTCAGCGCGCATCTCCGAAATCTCGGCGAGATCCTCGCCGGTGCGACGTCCGCGAGCCTCGTTCTCATCGACGAGCTCGGCTCCGGCACCGATCCGGCCGAGGGAGCCGCGCTGGGCGGCGCGATCCTCGACGCGCTCACCGCACGTGGCGTGTTCACGATTGCAACGACGCACCTCGGTGCGCTCAAGCTGCTCGCGACCGAGAATCCCGGCGTCGTGAATGGATCGCTGCAATTCGATTCGGTCGCCCTCGCGCCGACATACCGGCTCATCAAGGGAATTCCGGGGCGCTCGTACGGGTTGAGCATTGCGCGCAGGCTGCACCTCCCCGAGAGCGTGCTGCAGCGCGCGGAGTCACGTCTGTCCACGGGTGAACGAGATGTGAGCGCGCTGCTCGGCGATCTGCAGGAGCGCGAGAAGACACTCACCGCTCGCGAGTCGGCGGTCGAGCACGATTCGTCGCGCGCAGCGGCGCGGCTGCAGCGCATCGAGGAGCGTGATCTCACTCTGCGCGAGTCGGAGCGGGCGCTGGAGCGGCGCGCGCGTGAGGATGCGCGTCGCATGCTGCTCGAAGGGCGCGCGGAGATCGAGCGCACGGTGCGCGAGCTGCGCGAGACGGGCGCGGTGGCGACGGCGCGCGATGCGCGGCGTCGCGTGGAGGAGCTGGCGGCGACGCACGCCGAGGAGATCGAGCGCCTCGATCGAGAGGACCGCCCCGTTCGTCGCGCACCGGCCGCGGCGGCGGGCGGCGTCATGGCGGTGGGCGATACCGTCGAGATGGAAACGCTCGACGGACGCACCGGGCAGATCGTCGAGCTCCGCAACGACCAGGCGATCGTCGCGGTGGGTGCGCTCAAGATGACGGTGCCGATGGCGACGCTTTCCACCGTGTCGCGGGCGGCCGAGCGGGCGGCGGCGCGCACGGAGTCTCACGCGGCGCTGCCGGATGTCGATGTGTCGACGGAGATTGATCTGCGCGGGATGCGCGTCGACGAGATGGAGCTCGCGCTGCAGCGTGCGCTCGACGCGGCGATCGGCGCGGATCTGCACATGATGCGCATCATCCACGGGAAGGGAACGGGCGCGCTCCGCGAGCGCGTCGACGAGCTGCTGCGTGCCGACCGTCGGGTGAAGGAACATCGCCCCGGGGCGTGGAACGAGGGCGGCACCGGCGTGACCATCGCGGAGCTCACCTGATGATCACCGACGAATCCGTCGAGCGCGTGCGCGACGGCGCCGACATCGTGCAGATCATCAGCGAGCACGTGAAGCTCAAGCGCGTCGGCAACAGCTTTCGCGGTCCATGTCCTTTTCACCAGGGCACCGGCCCGAACTTTTCGGTCGTGCCGGCGAAGGGGATGTATCACTGCTTCGTCTGCAACGAGTCGGGCGATGTCTTCAAGTACCTGCAGAAGCGACTCGGCATGAGCTTCCCCGACGCGATCCGCTACGCCGCACAGCGCTCGGGGATCGTGATCGACGAAGTGCAGCGGCGCTCGGATGCGGCAGATCCGCGGCAGCCGCTCTGGGATGTGAACGCGATGGCCGCGGACTGGTTTCGCACGCAGCTCTGGGATGAGCGGACCGGTGAAGAGGCGCGAAACTACCTCGCCTTCCGCCGCATCTCGCGCGACGTCGCCGATCGCTTCGGTTTGGGTTTCGCGCCGCGCGACACCAACGCGATGCGCGAGCATCTCGGCGCGCTCGGCGTCAGCGAAGAGATGCTCGGCGAGGCCGGCCTGCTCGTCCTCCGCGAGGACAGCGGCGAGCTGCGGCCGCGATTCCGGAACCGGCTCGTGTTCCCGATCCTCGACGTCGGCGGAAATTGCACGGGCTTCGGCGGACGATTGCTCGGCCCCGGTGAGCCGAAGTATCTGAACTCCTCCGAGTCGCCGGTCTACTCGAAGGGGCGGATACTCTATGGGCTCCACATGGCGAAGCACGCGATCCGGCGTGAAGGGCGCGTGATGATCGTCGAAGGGTACTTCGACGTCGTGCGCCTCGTGTCCGCCGGCTTCGAATGGGTGGTCGCACCTCTCGGGACCGCGCTCACCGAGGATCAGGCCGCGCTGCTTCCGAAGTACGCGAAGCAGGCGTACCTGCTCTACGACAACGACAAGGCGGGGCTCAAGGCGACCTTCCGCTCCGGCGATCAGCTGCTGAGGCAGCAGCTCGCGGTGCAGGTGGTCACTCTTCCGGAGGGCGAGGACCCCGATTCGTTCGTCGACAAGTTCGGCGGCGAGAAGCTGATGGAGCAGCTCGCGGGCGCCGTCGACATCTTCGAGCGGAAGCTGATGGAGCTCGAGCGCGGCGGATATTTCGCCGATCTGCACAAGAAGCGCGTTGCCATCGACAAGCTGCTTCCGACTCTGCGCGCGACGGCCGACAGCATCACACGCGACATCTACATCGCGCGCGCGAGCGAGGTGTCCGGAGTCAGTCGCGAGCGCCTGGAACGAGAGGTGGCGCAGCTGTCGCCGCGCATCACGACGTCGCACTCCGGGAGGGCGCCGGTGCCGCCTCCGCCCGATAATTCGACGGTCGTCGAGCGCCGGACGGTGGAGCGAAGGGCCCCGACTTCGCCGCCACCCCCCAAGGAGCGACTGCTGGTTCGTATACTTCTGCACGTCCGGTCGCTGATCGAAGAGGCCGTGGAAACCGTTGGACCGGACCAATTGCATGATTTCGCGCTTGCTGACATCTATCGCGCACTGCTCAGCGGGGAGCCCGACGATCCCGCCGATGTGCTGGCGAGCCGTCTCGTGCCGGATAGTGCGGATCGATTCAACGAGCTGCTGAACGACCCGATCGGCGAGGGCGAGAAGTACGCCGAGAACTTCGCTGCGCTGCTCGCATATTTTCGCGGCATCGCGGTGAAGAGGGAGCTGCACGAACAGCAGCGCGAGATGCCTATCGCGTCGCTCGATCAGCAGGATGACATCTTGTCGAACATGGAGCGTCTGCGAAATGAGAAGAATGCGATGGGCGATCGCTCATTCAAGGGCTATGGCCCTGCCCGAAAAACGTAAGGAGGTTTAGTGAGTCCAGATCTGGAAGCGGTATTGGCCCTGCAAGCGGAAGACACGATCGTCGCGCAGCTCAACGAGAAGATGCGTGCGCTCGATTCACAGCTGGTAGCGCTGGACGCCGAGCGCAGGCACCTCGAGGAGTCACTCGCCCGCGCGAAGTCGACCGCGGAGCAGGAAGAGAAGAAGCGGCGCGAGCTCTCGATCAAGGTCGAGGATCACAAGGCGATGCAGGAGCGCAACCTCGCCACGCTCGACGTCGTGAGAAAGCCGAAGGAGGCGACCGCGGCAATGGCGCAGGTCGACATGCTGAAGAAGGTACTGTCGGAGGAAGAGACCGACCTCCACTCGCTCTCGCTGCGCGTGCACGACGTGCACCAAGCGATCGATGGACAGCAGAAGCTCCTCGGCGAGCTCGATGCGCGGCAGATGGAGCAGCGCGAGGCGCACGCCAAGGAGCGCGCGGTCATCCAAAAGGATCTCGACGCGGCCTTGGCGATCCGCATGGAGCGGGCGACGCACGTGTCGAAGGGAATTCTCCTCAAGTACGAGCGCATCCTTAGCCGCAACACGTCGCACGTGCTCTACGCGCTGCGCGGACAGGCATGCGGGCGATGCGATACCGCGATCCCGATGCAGCGCCGGAATGCGATCGCGGCGGGACGCGCGATCGATGTGTGCGAGGCGTGTGGAGTGCTCCTGTACGCGACGGGATGATGCTTGTTGCTCCCCCCAGGGGAGGGTAATTTTCACGCTGTGAACGCACTTGCCGCACGCACCCGTCCTCCGTCTCGCTGGGTCCTGCCCAGCGCGCCAGATGCGACGGCCGTTGCGGCGCTGGCTGCGGAGCTGCACCTCCCGCCGGTGATCTGCGAGCTGCTGCTTCGGCGCGGCTTCAGCACCGTCGATGACGCGAAACGGTATCTCCGCCCGCGCATCGAGCAGTTGCACGATCCCGACCTCATGCTCGGAATGGATGTCGCCGTCGAGCGCCTCGCGCGCGCGATTAGCGCCGGTGAGCTCATCGTCGTTCACGGCGATTACGACGTCGACGGCATGGCCTCGACCACCGTGCTGCTGCGAACGATCCGGAAGCTCGGCGGCGACGCGATCCCGTTCATCCCTCGGCGCATCGAGGACGGCTATGATCTCACGATGGCCGGCGTCAACGCCGCCATCGCTGTCGATGCGAAAGTGCTCGTCACGTGCGACTGCGGGACCAATGCGCTCGCGCCCGTGAGCGTTGCGTGTGAGGCCGGCCTCGATGTGATCATTACCGATCACCATCTGCCGAGTGGGCCGCCGCCGAGCTGCCTCGCGATACTGAATCCGAAGCAGGACGGCTGCGAATATCCCGACAAGGACCTCGCGGCGGTCGGCATCGCATTCAAGCTCTCGCTCGCGCTCACACGCGCGGTCGGCGGCAACGAGGACGACGTCTATCGCATGCTCGATCTCGTCGCGCTCGCGACGATCGCGGACGTCGCACCGCTGCGTGGAGAGAATCGCGTGCTCGCGCGCGCGGGACTCAAGGTGATGAAGGACACGACCAACCAGGGACTTCGCGCGCTCATCCGCGCGTCGGGGCTCGAGGGGAAGCCGCTCAACGCCGGGCGCGTCGGATTCATCCTCGCACCGCGGCTCAACGCGGTTGGTCGCCTGGGCCATGCACTGCGCGGCGTCGAGCTGCTGATGTCGGAGGATGAGCACGAGGCGAACACGATCGCGCGCGAGCTCGAGGAGATGAACCGTCATCGCCAGGATGTCGACAGGAAGACGCTCGCGCGCGCGCGCGAGATGATCGAGGCGCTCGACCTCGATGCGACGCACGGCATCGTCCTCGCCGAAGAAGGGTGGCATCCGGGTGTGATCGGGATCGTCGCCTCGCGCCTGCTGGAGGAGCACGGACGACCCGTGCTTCTCGTCGCGCTCGATGGCGAGGAGGGGAGGGGCTCCGGCCGGTCGATCTCGGCCTTCGATCTCCACGGCGCGCTCACCGAGTGCCGCGATCTGCTGCTTCGCTTCGGCGGCCATCGTGCTGCCGCCGGCGTCACGATCGCACGCGCGAACGTTCCCGAGCTCGCGCGCCGCTTCAACGAGATCGCGCTCGCGCAGCTCACGGTCGATGATCTCGTCGCCGAGCTGCGAGTCGATCTCGAGCTCCCGATCTCCGAGGCGACCTTCGAGCTCGAGGGGCTGCTGCGGCACTTCGAGCCGTTCGGACCATCGAATCCCACACCGGTGCTCGTCTCGCGCGGTGTGCGGCTCGCGTCGCCCGCTCGAGTCATGGGTGATGGGCACCTCAAGCTCCGGCTGCGCACCGACAGCGGCGAGATCGAAGCGATCGGTTGGGGAATGGCGTCGCTCGCCAGCGAGCTCGATGTCGCAACGCCGTTCGACATCGCCTATCGACTCGAGCGCGATGACTGGAACGGAGTGCCGCGCCTCACGGCGAAGCTCGCCGCCGTGCACCACTAGTCGCGCGTGCGCATCGTCGCCGGACGCTGGCGCGGACGCACGATTGCAGCGCCGCGCGGGATCACCGTTCGACCAACCGCGGATCGTGTTCGCGAGGCGTGGATGAGCATTATGCAGAACGACCTTCCCGGCGCGACGATCCTCGATCTCTTTTCCGGCTCCGGCGCGCTGGGCCTCGAAGCGCTCTCTCGCGGCGCCTCCCACGCCACCTTCGTCGAGTCCGCAGCACCGAGCCTGTCGTCGCTTCGCGCCAATATCGCGCAGCTGGGCGCCGGCGACCTTTCCACGGTCGAGCGGATGGACGCGCTTCGCTTCGTGGCGGCGCTCGACGCACGCGCATACGACGTCGCCTTCGCCGACCCACCGTACCGTAAGGGATTCGCGGCTCAGGTCGCCGACAGCTGGCGCGAGGTGCAATTCTCGCGCATCCTGGCGCTCGAGCACGCGGTCGGAGAAGCGATGCCGGAGGGCGGCGACACTCGCCGTTATGGTGACACGGCGCTCACTTTCTATCGTGGCTGACGGCTTCGAACACGCTCCTCTCTCGCAACCCACGAGCTCATGCCGATCGCGGTGTACGCTGGCAGCTTCGATCCCGTAACGCGCGGACACGAAGATCTCATGTGGCGCAGCCTCACCTTCGTCGACAAGCTCATCGTCGCCGTCGCTATCAACTCCGCCAAGCAGCCACTTTTCTCGATCGCCGAGCGCGTCGAGATGATCAGGGACAGCATCGGCAACGATCCGCGAATCGAGGTGCGCGAGTTCAATGGACTGCTGGTGGACTTCGCGCGCGACGTCGGCGCAACGCTGTCGATTCGCGGGCTCCGTGCCGTGGCGGACTTCGAGTACGAGTACCAGATGGCGCTCATGAACCGGCATCTCAACAACGATCTCGAGACCGTGTTCATGGTGCCCAGCATCGACCGGACCTACGTGAGCTCGAGCGTCGTGCGGGAGGTCGCCAAGTACGGCGGCAACACGTCCGGACTCGTGCACCCGGTGGTCGACGCGGCGCTCCGCAAGCGCTTCGGCACCGACGGCGGCGTCGCTCCATGACTGGAGTGAGCCCGCTCGCCGTGGACGGAGTTTTGCATTAACCCGCTCAGTTTCGCGTCGCGCTGCACATTATCTTTCGGCCGACTGATGCAGAAACGACATTAAGATGCGACAAGGCGAGCGATTCGCCGCCTTTGTCAGGGTGCATGAGTTTAGATCTCGACGGGGAGAACGGGACATGAGCTTCGCGATCAAGAAGCAGGGAGAGATTGTCGTGGTAGACGTGGAAGGGCAACTCATCGTCGGCAACCGGCAGGAGCTCAAGCAGCGTGTGCTGGACGAGCTCGAGAAGGGTGAGCGCAAGTTCCTGATCGACTTCAGTCAGACGGGCTACATCGACAGCTCCGGCCTCGGCGTGCTCGTTTCACTTTCCAAGAAGATCCGCGAGCAGGGCGGCGAGCTTCGCCTCGCGAACCTCAACGATGATCTGAAGACGCTCTTCGAGCTCACCAAGCTCGACACGCTCTTCCAGATCTCCGACACGAAGGAACGGGCGCTGGAGACCTTCTGAGCGGACGCGCCAGCGAACGCCGGGAGTCGGCGATCAGCTCCGCGCAGCCGTTCGCTCCCGGGCGCGTGCACATTGCGCTGGAGCTCGAGATTCCGAGCGACATCCGCTATATCGAGCGTGTCGTCGAGGTCGTGAAGCAGCAGTGTGCGCAATTCGCCTATCCGCAGCGCCAGTGCTGCCTCAACATCCCCGTTGCGCTGAGTGAAGCGCTCTCCAACGCGATCCTTCGCGGCAACGGCGAGCGGCTCGATGCACACGTGCAGGTGAAGATCGACGTCACGCAGGATCGACTGATCCTCGAAGTGCTCGACGAGGGCGGTGGCTTCGACTTCGAGGAGTGCCTGACGGACCCGACGGAGCCCGGCAACATCGAGCGCGAGGACGGCCGGGGCCTCTTTCTCATGACCAGACTGATGGACCGCATCGAGCGTTTTTCGAACCAGGGCAACGTGGTTCGGATGACTCTCAAGCGCCATGATTGACCTGATCGCGCTGCTCACCGCCTTCCGCGACGGCACCGGCGCGGCGGCGGCGGTCTGGCTCGGCGACGACTCGCGCCCGCCCACGCGCATTGCCAGCAGCGTCCCCGCGATGGGCATCCTCGGCTGGACCCCTCCGCTCGAAAACATCGCGTCGCAGACCGTCGAATCGCCAAGCGGCGCGGTGATCGTCGCGCGCATTCCCGGGCCGCGGAAGGCGTGGATCGTCGCCGGCCCGTCGCCCGTACCGAACGCGCCGCTCCAGAGCTACTCGCGATTTCTGAGCGCGATCGTCGGCCAATATCTGCAGTCGTCGCTCGAGGTGGAACACGCCGCCAACGAGCTTGCCGAGCGATACGAGGAGATCAACCTTCTTTACACGATCACCGAAATCCTCGGCCGCACCGTCTCGCTCGAAGAGGCGGCGGCGACCATCCTCAAGGAAATCTCGGAGACGGTGGGCGCGCGACGCGGCTCGATCCTCGTGCACGATCGCGTGACCGACACGCTCCAGACGGTCGCGGCGATCGGCGGCGTGGTGCTGGACATCCCGCCGATTGCGCTGCACGACACCACGAGCGTGTCGGCCAAGGTCTTTCGCGAGCAGCACGCGATGGTCGCGGAAGCGGGCACCATGCCGTGTGAAGCCGAGTCGGCGTATCGTCGCGGGACGATGTTGTCGGTGCCGATCATGTGGACGCTGCCGACGGGAGGGATGGAGCCGCTCGGCGTCGTCAATCTCTCGGATCGTTATTCGGAGCACCCGTTCAGCGCCGGCGATCAGAAGCTGATCGCGGCGATTGCGACGCAAATCGGTACCGCGATTCAGAACACTCGGCTCGTGCGGGCGTCGCTCAGCCAGCAGCGACTGATTCAGGAGCTCGCGCTCGCGCACGATCTGCAGATGAAGCTCCTTCCGCGCGCCGATGTAGTGGCGCCCGAGGCGCAGGTGGCGGCTCGCGTCGTCCCTGCCGAGAGCGTCGGCGGCGACTTCTACAATCTCTTCCGGCTGTCGCCGAATCGCACCGGCATCATGATCGGCGACGTCTCGAGCCACGGCTATCGAGCGGCGCTCATCATGGCGCTGGCGATGAGCGCGTCGGCGATTCACGCGCAGACGTCGCTCGATCCCGATTCGGTGCTGGCCGCGCTCGAGGGAACGTTACGCGAGGAGCTCGTGACGACGGAGATGTTCATTACGGCGTTCTACGGCGTGATCGATCGCGCGGCCGGTACGCTGCGCTATGCGAACACCGGACATCCGCACGCCTTTCACGTCGCCGCCGACGGCACGATCGATCGCCTCCCCGCGATCGACCCGCCGATCGGCATGGTCGAGACGCTCCCGCATGCGCGTTCGCGCGCGTGGGCGCCCGGCACCGATCTCCTCCTGCTCTTCACCGACGGCGTGAGCGACGCGCGCAATCGCTTCGGCGTGCGACTCGGCGAGCAGCCTGTGCTCGACATCGTGCAGCGCTACCGCACCGAGACGCCGTCGGCGATCGTGCAACGCGTGTTCGAGGAGTTGGCCGAGCACACCGGAGAGGCCGTGCAGCGCGACGATCTCGCGGTGGTCATCACGCGCAGCTGAGCGGCGGCACGCATGCGGCCGCCGCCAATCAGAAAAAGTCTTGGCCAGCACTTTCTCACCGATCCGCGCATCCTCGCGCGCATCGCGGATGCCGTCGCGCTCACGAGCGATGAGACGGTCGTGGAGATCGGTCCGGGGCGCGGCTCGCTCACCGAAGCGCTGCTCGCGCGCGCCGCGCGCGTGGTGGCGATCGAGATCGATCGCCGGCTCGTCGAGCTGTTGCGCGAGAAGTACGCGGGCGAGCCGCGGCTCACGATCATCGAAGCCGACGTGCTCGACGTGAATCTCGGAGAAGCTGCCGGCGGTGCGTACGCGCTGGCGGGCAACGTTCCGTACTACATCACGACGCCGATACTATTCCAGGCGCTCAGACAGCCGCGCGCGCTGCGCTCGGTGCTGCTCGTGCAAAAGGAGGTGGCGGCGCGGATGGCGGCGCCGCCCGGCGCAGACGACTACGGCGCGCTGAGCGTGAACGTGCAGGCCGTGGCGGATGTCGAGATGCTCTTCAGAATTCCGTCAGGCGCATTCAATCCGCCGCCGCGCGTGGACAGCGCAGTGGTGCGCGTGACGCCGCGCGCGGAGCCGGTGGTTCCGCACGGAATCGAGGAGCCGTTTCGTATTTTTGTGCAGACGGCATTCGCGCTTCGTCGGAAGCAAATGCGGCGCGTGGTGCGGACCGTAGCCGGGCGGAGCGCGGAGGAGGCGGAGGCGGCGCTCGCGATGGCGGGGATCGATCCCGATGTGCGCCCCGAAACGCTGAGCGCGGCGCAGTTCTATGCGCTGGGGCGGGCGCTAATGCTATGGACGTAGGTCGTCGAGCGGGCAAGCGCATCCCCGGAAAAAAGCGTCCCGCCTGGCAGTCGCAGTCTCCGCTTGTTGTCCGTGCCTCTTTCCGTTTTCGTCCGTATCCGATTGTTAGTGGGTGTGTTCGAGTGATCGGGCGCTGACCACTCGCAGACCTTCGCCAGCCTACTCCCTGTTCGACAACGCAAACGACAACCGCTCGAGCTCCATGGCCATGTTCACCGTGTTGAGTGTGACGTCGCTCGGCACGTGAAGCTGAATTGGCGCGAAGCTCATGATTCCCGAGATTCCCGCCGCGACCACCTGATCGACCACTCGTTGCGCGGCAGAGGCCGGGACTGCGATCACCGCGATGTCCACAGGCCGCTCGCCATTGTCCTCGGCGAGCGCGTCGATCGCGCGAACGTGAAGGTGATGAATCTCGCGCCCGATCTTCGCGGGATCGGCATCGTAGAGGCCGACGACGCGAAAGCCGCGCTGTTGAAAGCCCTCGTACTGCGCGAGCGCGGCGCCGATTTTTCCGGCGCCGACGATGATGACTCTCCAGTCGCGCTCGAGGCCGAGGATCTTCCGCATGCGCTGCGTGAGCTCGGCCACCTGGTAGCCGAGGCCGCGCTTGCCGAAGGAGCCGAAGAAGGAAAGATCCTTTCGCACCTGAGCGGACGTGGTGCCGCCGCGAGCGGCCAGCTCATCGCTGGATATGGTCGTCAGCCCCGCGGTCTCGAATTCCTCGAGAAAGCGAAGGTAGAGTGACAGACGTCTGACGGTGGAATCGGCGATTCTCTTCAAGGGCGTCGTGGCTTGTGAATTCATTCACAAGATAAAACGACTCTCCGGTCGAGGCTAGATGAGTGCTGGCTCGCAGTGCGACTCCACGGTTAAGTTGTGTGCACTCATGCCAGTACACGTTTCTTCAGAGATCGGCCGGCTTCGCTCGGTGCTCGTCCACCTGCCCGGTCCAGAGCTGCTCGCGGTCACGCCCGACACCCGCGAGGATTTCCTCTACGACGACATCATCGACCTCGATAACGCGCGGAAGGAGCATCGACGGCTCGTAGCGATTCTCGAGCGCTTTACGACCGTCCTTTCCGTTCGCGACCTCCTCGCAGATGTCGTCTCGATCCCCGCCGCGCGCGATCTGCTCGTGCGCGAGACGCTCGACATCGTTCCCTCCGGCCCGCTCGCGAACAAGATCGAGGAGCGGAGCGCTGAAGAGCTGGTCGAGATGCTCATCGAGGGGGAAGAGGAGGAGCCCGGCCCGCTCGCGAGGTCGCTCAACGAGGGCGGTTATCTCCTTCCGCCGCTGCCCAATCTCTTCTTCACGCGCGACACCGCGATGGTCGTCGGCGACCACGTGATGATCGGATCGATGCGTTACGCGGTGCGCTGGTCGGAGGAGCTGATCATGAAGCTGCTCTTCCTCCATCACCCGCAGCTCGCGAACAAGGGAATTCTCTACGACGGCGCCGCCGAGCGGAGACACAACTACACGCTCGAGGGTGGCGATGTGCATCCGCTGCGCCACGACACCGTCATCATCGGCTTCAGCGAGCGCTCGAGCCCCGCGGCAATCGATCATCTCACTGCGAAGTTGTTCGAGGAGACGGCGATCACGCACGTCATCGTCGTGGTCATGCCGAAGGAGAACACGGCGATTCACCTCGACATGATCTTCACGCAGCTCGATCGCGACCTCTGCGCGGTGTATCCGCCGCACTTCATCGGACCCGAGCGGCTGCCGATTCTGTATCGCAAGAAGGGAAATGAGCAGATGCAGGAGATGCCGAACGTGTTCGCGGCGCTGGAGCACGTGGGGCTGCCGATGACGCCGGTTTTCTGCGGCGGCACGCGCCGCTCGGTGCAGGAGCGCGAGCAGTGGGCAAGCGGCTGCAACTTCGTCGCGATGCGTCCGGGAGTCATCCTCTCCTACTCGCGCAACGAGGCGACGATCGCGGAGATGGGAAAGATGGGCTTCCGCGTCATCACGTCGGTCGATTTTCTCACCGGCGACGACCGCGTGAAGGAAGGCGAGCGCGCGGTCATCACATTCGAGGGCTCTGAGCTCGTGCGCGCGGGCGGCGGCCCTCGCTGCATGACGCTCCCCGTGCATCGCGAAGATCCGTGGGATTGAGTATCGGCGGCATCGCCGCGCGTCCCGCCGAGACACGGCTCACCGAGCGCGCGGTCGCCTTCCTCTCGAACGGCGCGGCGGATGCGAAGGCGCTGATCGAGCACGTGTGCCAGATGCCCGGCGCGCCGCTGGTGGTGGCCGAAGCGATGGCGCTGGCGCTGTTCGCTCAGCGGCCGGAGTTCGCGCGCGCGACGGACGGACGCTGGTCGCTCGCGCCCGAGCCGCACGCGCAACGTCCGACCGTCGCGGTGGAGGGGGTGCGCGAGGATCGCTCGAGCTATGACGCGACCTTCGAGCGTGACGAGCTCGCGTCGCTCTCGTACGTCGTCGTCGACGTCGAGACGACCGGCACGAGTCCGTGGAGCGGCGACCGCATCACGGAGATCGCGGCGATCGTCGTGCGCGATGGCGTGGTGGCCGAGCGCTTCGAGACGCTCGTCAATCCCGAGCGCTCGATCCCGCCCATGATCACGAATCTGACGCAGATCAATTGGGAGATGGTGAAGGACGCGCCGCGCTTCCGCGACGTCTGCGAGCAGGTGGTGAGCGTGCTCCAGGGGCACGTCTTCGTCGCGCACAACGCGGACTTCGACTGGCGCTTCGTTACCGCCGAAGTGCAGCGCGCGACAGGGCAACGGCTCTCGGGGCGTCGGCTCTGCACGGTGCGTCTCGCGCGACGTGTGCTTCCGCAGCTCAGAAGCCGGCGCCTCGATTCGGTCGCGAACTACTACGGCGTGGAGATCCTCGCGCGGCATCGCGCCGCGGGCGATGCGGTCGCCACAGCGCACGTGCTCCTTCGTCTGCTCGACGAGGCCCGCGACCGCGAGTGCAGATGCTGGGACGATCTCCAGCGCCTCCTCGGCGAGAGCATGGCACACGGCCCACGTTCGCGCGGCCAGCGCGCGATGCCGGGTCCCGTCGACAAGGACACGACGGCGTGAGCGCGCCGCAACCGCTGGTCGAGTCGCGCATGATCGGTTCGCTGAAAATTCATGCACTGCAGGCCGGCGGACAGAAGCTCGATGGCGGTGCGATGTTCGGCGTCGTGCCGAAGCCGCTTTGGGAGCGCCGTATTCCTGCCGACGAGCGCAATCGCATTCCGCTCGGCATGCGCTGCATCCTCGTCGAGCACGACGGCGGCCTCGTTCTCATCGACTGCGGGGCGGGGAACAAGGAGAACGATCGTTTCATCGACATCTACGGTATCGAGAATCGCGGCGAGAACGGGCGGACGGCGCTCGAGGATGCGCTCGCGAAGCTCGGCCACACCACCGACGACATCAAGGTCGTGATCGACTCGCATCTTCACTTCGATCACGGCGGCGGCAACACGTATGTCGATGAGGCGGGTGCAGTTCACCCTGCGTTCGCGAAGGCGCGCTACGTCGTACAGAGGGGGGAGCTGGACTACGCGACGCATACGAACGAGCGGACGGCGGCGAGCTATCTGCCGCACAACTTCGCGCCGATAGTGAAGGCCGGGCTCTTCGACCTCGTCGAGGGCGAGAAGGAAATCGTCCCGGGGATCACGGTGATCCCGACGCCGGGGCACGTTCCCTTTCATCAGGGAATTCTGATCGAGTCGAAGGGGGAGAAGGCTTTTTTCCTGGGCGACCTCGTGCCCACGGCCGCGCATCTGCCGCTCCCCTGGATCATGGGCTACGACGTCGAGCCGCTGGTGACACTGGAAACGAAGCGCGCGATCCTCGCCCGGGCATTGAAGGAGGAGTGGCTCCTGCTGTTCGAGCATGACGCGACGCACGCGTGGGACAGGCTGGCGCACGACGGGAAGAGCTACGGGCTGGCCCCGTGATTCGGGCCGAAGAGCTCCGGGAGTTGACTTACGGCTCCGTAGCCGTAAATTACGCCCTGACAATCAAGTAGAGCGAGTCACTTCGCTCTCACCCTTCGGCCCGCGCGCTCACGCGCCTGGTGTGCTGTTGGAGTCTCAGTGTTCGATGGGCGCCCGCATGCGGGTGCTCTTCGCGCGTCGCGGACTCCGGAGTGGTGTCCGCGTTTTTTTTGTCTTCGTCGGAGATATCGCCCATTCAGGATAGCACCAAGCGCGTCCGCGTGAACCGCCAGATTCGCATTAGTCCGCTTCGCGTCATCGCGCCCGACGGCAGCCAGCTTGGAATTCTCGAGCTGGACACCGCGCTCGCTCAGGCAGAAGCACAAGGGTTGGATCTGGTGGAAGTCGCACCGCTCGCTCGGCCGCCGGTCGTCCGAATCATGGACTACGGCAAGTTCAAGTTCGAGCAGGCGAAGATGGCACGGGTCGCGAAGAAGAAGCAGCACGTCATTCACCTGAAAGAGGTGAAGTACCGCCCCGGAATCGATGATCACGACTTTGCCACGAAGACGCGGCACGCTCGGCGATTCCTCGAGGAAGGGAACAAGGTGAAAGTCACGATGATGTTCCGCGGCCGTCAGGTCGCGCATCCGGAGCTGGGCAAGGATGTGCTCGATCGCGTGTCCGCGGAGCTCGCCGACATCGGGAAGATCGAGGCGGATGCGAAGCTCGAAGGCAAGAACATGACAATGATTCTGGCGCCGAAGTAGGCTGCCTTACCGAAAGGGATTTCAATGCCGAAGATGAAGACGCACAAGGGCGCTGCGAAGCGCTTCAAGCTCACAGCCAGTGGCAAGGTCAAGCGGTTCAAGGCCTTCAAGAGCCACATCCTGACCAAGAAATCGTCGAAGCGGAAGCGCAATCTTCGCCGCCCGGGTCTGATCGCGACCAAGGGCGACATCAAGCGTATGAAGCGCCTCCTGCAATCGTAAGGAGACCACTATGCCACGCGTAAAAAGCAACGTCGTACGACTGAAGCGTAAGAAGCAGATCATGAAGGCGGCGCGCGGAGCATTCGGCGCCCGCTCGAAGCTCTGGAAGGCCGCGAAGGAAAACGTCGAGCGCGGCTGGGTCTATGCGTATCGCGATCGCAAGAACAAGAAGCGCGAGTTTCGGAAGCTCTGGATCATCCGCATCAACGCCGCCGCTCACCAGCACGACATGAGCTACAGCGTCTTCATGCACGGGCTCAAGAAGGCCGGCATCGAGGTCGATCGGAAGATTCTCGCGGATCTCGCGGTTCGCGATCCGAGCGCCTTCACGATGCTCGCGGACAAGGCTCGCGCTGCGCTCACCGTCGCGGCCTGACGCAACCGATCTTCTTTTTCGGCGCTGATCAGCGGCGGCAGCGCGACCTCGTCGCCGCTGCCGCCGTTTCGTTTTCTCTCATCGCACTTCCCTGAAGAGATGTCCACGCCCCTCGCGGATCTGGTCGCACAGCTCGACGCCTTTCGCGATGCCACGCTCACACAGCTCGGCACCGCCCATACGCTCGAGACGCTCGAGTCCGTGCGCGCATCGTCGGTCGGGCGCACGCGCGGCGCGCTCAATGACTTCAAGGCGAAGCTCCCGACCCTTGCCGGTGCAGATAAGCCGGCATTCGGCGCGCGCTTCAATGCGGTGAAGGTCGAGCTCGAGGCGGCCATCGAGGCG
>JACCWE010000059.1 GCA_013697785.1 Gemmatimonadaceae bacterium | reverse complement strand
GCTCGAACCGCTCGGCTATCTTCCCCCAGTAGCATATGAGGCGCAGTTTGCTCAACTCGAAACAGCACCAGCAACTGCTGGGACACTCAACTAACTGAGTCTCCGAGAAACCCGGGGCGGTTCAGATATTGCAGCGCTAACGAACTGGGAGTTAGTATCGTGTGTAGGCGAATGGGAAGTTGGCAGTCAAAGACGGATTACTGTACCACATGAGCGATCGTGTCCGGATCCATCGTCGACGTCTGTGTGGCACGTTGATGTTCGTCGGCTTGTCAGGGGCGAGTCTCAACGTTGCCTGCACACCTCATGGCAGTGCCGTGCCTCGCACGTCCGAGGACCGCGCCGTCGCCGTGCATGAAGGGTTCGTGCCCGCTGGCCGCGGCGTCGAGTTGTTCTATCGCGCGGTCGGTGAGGGGCCGGACACCGCGGTTGTGGTGCACGGTGGCCCAGGATTCGGCCTGGAAAGCCTCGCGGCCGACCTTGCGCCACTCGCGCGCGACCGGGTCCTGATCTTCTACGACCAGCGCGGGACGGGTCGCTCGACTCTTTTGACGGACTCGACGCGCCTCACCGTTGCCGAGCACGTCGCCGATCTCGGTGCGGTGATTGCGCACTTCCGGCTCGCGCGCCCTGCGCTGATCGGCCACTCGTGGGGAGCGGGGCTCGTCGTTCGCTACGCGGCGGCGCATCCGAGAGGTGTCGGGGCGGTCGTCCTCCTTGAGCCGATTGTTCCGCGGTTGGTGCCGTACTTTGCGCAGTTCAACGAAGCCCTCGTTGCGCGTGCCACACCGCAGGAACTCAAGGCGTTCGCCACGGCGAGCGCCCCGGCACGCTGGCAAGCTGCGCCACTGGCGAGCTGTCATGCGCGCATGCAGATCCTGATGCATTTGTGGGGTGGCGCAGACTCGGTGCGCGCCCGCGTGCGGGGTAATCCGTGCGCTATGTCCGCCGAGGCGTACCGTGCGGTGCAAGCGTACACCGTGCCGGCGGCCGTCGCGTCTCTAGCCGGCGGGGACCTCCGTTCCAGTGCGGCCGCGATCACCGGACCGGTCCTGCTCGTGGAGGGTCTGCGTGACCCGACCCCCACGGCGGCGGTTGACGAATGGGCGGCGGTGCTGTCGCGGGTCACCCGCTTGCGGGTCGCCGCCGGCGGGCATTTCGCCCATGCCGAACGACCGGAGTTCGTGCTCCCGGCCGTCGATGCATTCCTGCGGCGCGCGACCGACCGCTGATGCGCTGTTGCCCAACGGATCGCTGCAGCCGAGGAAGGCGCGCACCGCCCCGGACCGGCGGCATAGATCACGTGTGCGCCTTCGCAGCTGAAATCTGGCGTCCGTTCACAATAGCATCCTCGCGAGGTACCAATGGTCGCTCTTGACGTCTCACTCACCGATCGCATAGGCCAGCCCGAGCGGCGGCTTCAGCGTGTGTATGTGTTTGCCACCGCATGGGTAGGAGCGATTCTAGTATTCGGAATACTGGCATTTTCGTTTCCGTCGAAGGCGTCCAGCGTAGTGCGAACTCGGCAACTCATCATCGAGGACGCGAGTGGGCGCGCCAGAGTGATCTTGGGCGCACCCGTTCTTGATAATTTCGATCGAGTTTCACCTGCGACGGGAATGGTTATACGCGACTCTCTCGGACGGGAGCGGTTTGGAGTGGGTCTCGACGCTCACGGCAACATGGGGCTCGGATTGGATGCGCCGCGATGCACGAGCACTCCGTGCAACATAGAGCGCATCAACTTGGACGCTGATGCTGAGGGCGGCGCACAGTTGCGATTTTTGGATAGACAGACCGGCGTTGCGGCGAGAATGCTTCTCGACATTGATGATCGAGTATATCTGGACTTTGTGAGAGTACTGCAAGATAGCGTCAAACTGCATCGACTCGGATTGGCTGCCGATACCAGTTTTGTTGTGGTGCGCAAATAGACGCCTGTGACCTAACAACCCGATGCAGTTTACGGAGCCGCGTCGGCCACCCTACCTCTGAGATGATGAAGCGATTCTGGAAACTTGGCATCACAATCGTGATCGTGCCGATCACGCTAGCCGCCCAGCAAGGAGTGCCCTCTCCGCCGCCGAACACCACGGTCCTCGGGTCTTTTCGGGATTTCGGCGGACACTACGGAGGACTATTGCTCGCGGCCTTCGATTCGATCCCAGCTCGCAAATACGACTTTCGGCCTACACCAGTCCAGCAGACCGTCGGATACATCGCCCAGCACCTCGAGCACGCTAACTACGCGCTGTGCGCCGGCATCGGTGGGCTGCGCGCACCAATCGGACCCAAGGATTCAATATCCGACACGATCAAGTCTGCTTGGCCGAAGGACACGCTCGTAGCCCGACTCCGCGCGTCGCTGCAGTTCTGCGCCCGAGCATTCGCACAGGTGAACGACGCCCAGCTCACGGAGACGGTCGCGCTGGGTAGTTCGTCAAGCGACTCAGTTACACGCGTGCGCGCGCTCCTATTCTTCACGACAGATCTCGCTGAGCACTACAGTCAGGTCGCGAGTTACATGCGGTTCATGGGGTTGGTACCGCCCTCTGCTCTGCGACGACCAGATCATTGAGTTCCAGGAGTTCGGGTACGCAACTGCGATACTACCGGCTAACATCACAGCAGTACCCCGTACCTCACCGGAAATATCTACCTTTGATCAATCAGTCTTGCGTTGTTCGTCAAACGGAGCGTGAAGTACCGGGCCGGGCTTCACAGAGAACGAAGCGCAATTGGGCAAAAGTAGCTATGTACTGCCAAATGCTTTGAGACGTGCATCTCGTCTACATAGACGAAGTCAAGCATGCACCACCCACGCAGCCTTTTCACTGGCTGTGCGCGCTCGCATTTCCGGAGCGCTCGGTGCAGTCCATCGATGAAACCCTGTCCACAATTGCAACGAAGTACTTTGGGACTTCAGTTCTCAATCCCAAGAACGAGTTTCACGGGAACGAGATCGTTCATGGAAAGGGAGCGTACAAGGGTCGTGCTATCGCAGAGCGTATCGCGCTCTACAAGGAGTTACTTGACGCGATAGATGAGACAGAAGGCCTCGGTCGGATAGTGATACGCCTTGATCCATCTAAGATGGTTGCGGCAAAGCATGAGAACATCGCGTTCATGTTCTTGATCGAGAAAGTACAAGACTACATGAAACATGAACAATCGCTCGCGCTGTTAATCGCAGACGATGACAAAGAAATCGCAGGTACGAACGTCGCAAGCTTAAGCGAATACAAGGCACGTGGTACTGATTTCATATTCGGCCGTGCAATTAACCGAATTGTGGACACTATTCATCACACGCGCTCTGATCATAGTCGCCTACTTCAACTCGCGGATATTTTTGTGTACACACTCGCCATGGTTGCTGGCGATTGCACGACTTATTTTCGCCGAGAAATATCCGCCCACGCACGAGGGAAGAGGCGTCTACTTTTCCCGACTAAATACAAGAATTGGCCGACGAACGATAGTTGGCTTTCCGTGGGCTAACGCTACTCGGTGCCCTTCGTGCGGAACGGGGCGGTAGTCGCCTCATTGTTGCCGCCTGAAGGCACATATCGAAGTGAACTCGATCCGCATCTCGTCGGAGTCTTAGTGGGCGGCGCATCGCCGCCCGCGTTATCGTAGTCTTACAAAACAACTGCAAGTCGAGCGGTGCGAGCAGTTCGAAGATTACCGTACTGACTATTGGTAGCGCGATTCGCGCACACGCCGTCTCCACGCGCGCACCGTCCGCACGCTGACATTCCACCTTCGCGCGATCACCACTGCAGGTTCCGTCATCAGTTGCTCCTCCGAAGGTCGGTTCTCGTTGTCTGTGTAGCTGCTCAGGATCTCGCGCCAATCACCGATCAGTCCAGCCTCAACCAACTCGAAGCTGTTCGACTCCTTTCCAATGAGCCGGATTTCCGACGGCGTCACGTGTCGGCGTTGCAGCAGTCCTCGTGAACTCGCGCCCGCCGGTTCACCATCAGCCGTAGCGCTTTTTACCTCGCCGTGCGCAAGAAATTCCGCTTTGATGTCCGCAATCGAGCGAACGCGCACGACTCCTGGCTGATAGCTGAGCGCAGTGGTGACAGCGTACTCGTTGCCCGAATAGGTATCCGTCCAGAGCTGCGAAGCCCAGTCAGACGGAGTAACCGAGTACGGCGATAGCAAATGAAAGGCTTTAGGATTCGCACCCTCTGGATGGCCAAAGCGTGCGACTTGGCACGCTATCAAAAAACCAAATGGTTTGATGCGCTCGGCGTATGGCATGTCAGCGTGCCGTCGTAGGAATCCACGGAAGTACGAGGGTGATCTGACGGAGACTCTCGTGATGGCGGGGAGCTTCAGCCACTCCGGCGCCTCGTGTGGAATTCCCAAGGCCTCGCAAAGAATCAGGCGCCAGAGCACTTCGGGCCATCTCTCCGTGCTGTCTGTCGGCAGTGGACTTAGGAGATGGCCAAGTCCGTGTTTCGAACACTTGTCGAGAACGAGCGAGCCGTCATCATCGAAGTGATAAAGGACGTAGCGTTTGGCGGAGACGACGTATGCCATGATCTCTCGCTGTCCGCCCCCTTTCGCGAAGTTCACCTTCTCAACGTTCAAGATCGACGGAATGACAGCGAGGTCGTACGGACTGAGTGCATCGAAGCGGGATTGGATAGCTTGGACCTCGCGCCAGGACAGCGCTTGGATTGCAGGAGCGCCATCGCTCGTCCTGAGTGGCCCACCCTCGCATGCGAGGAGACCTCCCGTCTCGCTTGCAACGATGGCCATCGAGTCCGTGTCACAGAACGCGTATGTGCCACCGAGGTCGGTGACGCAACGTTCCAAGATTGCAAGCATGAGTCGCGCAGCTGCCGCGATCATAGCTGCGATCGGCGCGAAGCAAAATTCGCCCGCGTCCTCCGGCGCTTCGGTCATTTGCTCGAACGACCCACCGTTTGAAAAGACAGTGATGCTCGCACTCTTGTCGCTCGGGAGATCCTCTCGGTTCAACTCGGCGAAGATGCCGTAGCCACCGCTATTCGCTATGATCTTGAGTAGCAGTTCGACCCTGGCGATCTCCTCCCGTGGCAGCTCGGCGGAGGTCTTGACGCGAACGCGCTCTTCAATCAGCAAGCGAAAGAGATCATCCGTGTACGGATCTATCTCAATCGTTCCGCCCAGGTTGATGGGCTTCATCCCCGCTTGTTGCCCTTCGCCAACCATTCGCCACGCGCGTCTCACCCGTGCGGGTTTCCCCGTAAGCAATGCCGACGCGTACACGTCGGGTGCCGCGTACACAAATGGCACCGACGAAGTCAGATGGTTGACGCCGATGTTGAGTCCGTCGCTCGTCTCGGAATACTTCGCACGTACCGGGAGTATATCATCGTCTGGCTCGATCTCTACGAATCCCATGAGCTGCGGCCAGAGTTCACGCGTGAAGGCCGCGTCCATCGACGCGCGTTGCAGCAGCAGGCGAAACTGCTCCGCGTAGTCCTCCCAGCGGATCGTCTCGGCACTCAAGAGACGCGACACCCCCATGAGGCAGTCGACCGTCGGATACATCGACCGAAAATCGACCGTCACGACAGATACCGGGGTTCGTCGCACCCGACACTCGGCTCGACCTCCGTAGAATGCGGTCATCGCGTCGCCCATCTGACTGGGCGTAAACGATGGTGCTTTGGTTATCGGTGGCTTGATTCCCATAGCGCGAAGTGTCGCTTTCGCAATGGAGGCCGGCGAAAATGCTTTGGTGGGTCGCAGAGGCAGGCTGAGTTTATCAAACTCGACTCTCACACGTTCCAATAACTCCTGAGAGGCAAGTACATCGCGGCGATTGTAGTCGATGTATTCACACGTAATGCGTCCGTGTTCTTCCATCTCGAGTTTTCCATGCCTGACACCGAACGCCACGCAGGCCGATGCGAGGCTGTGCCCTTCGGCGCTCAGCGCGTAGGCAATAGTCCGAAGATCGAGAAAATTTCCGTGACCGATCTTGGTTGTTTTGTCGTCCGATCGCATCGGATTCGCGAATCCGATAAAGGCCGCCTTGTTGTGTGCATGCTTGATACGGAGGCTTGGCCGATACAGATTCGGCCGGTATTTCTCGGTGGATTTGTCCCGGTAGTCCCAGAGGGTGAATGAGAATCCTCCGTAGTACCAACCCCGTGCCTCACCCGCGTCAACGGCCAGACGCGAGAGGTCGAACGGAAGATTGAATCCCACGACCAGAGCTCGCATCTGAGCTGCGACCTGGTAGAACGTCGTGTCCATAAACTTGCGACGCGACCTGAGCGGAATGGATTCGCGAGCTGCGTACTCCCGTAGGACGGCGAGCCCCTCGGGATACCATTCTCCAAGATCGTCGGCGTGAAACAGTCCTTCTTGGATCAGCTCCAGAGTTCCGGTTGAGTTCCACCTCCCAACGCGATAGCTCCCGAACATCAATCGCTGCGATTGCTCAGGCGTCGTTTCTGTGTCGAAGACAAGGACGTATTTGGGCCATGTGGGTTGCCAACGGCCTCGATTCCTCTCTGAGGGACTCGGTACACTGGGCGTGGCCTCTTCGGCCTCCGTCCGAACTGTGTACGCGCGGAGCGCGATGGGAACGCGTGCCGGTTTCATGGCTTCGCTTCCTCCCAGCTCCGCCACGATGGAACGGTCGCGTCAAGTCGGACCAGGAGGCGAATGAGCGCCTCTGCCCACGTCGCCAGCCGCTGTCCGAGGATCGCGAGAAATGCTCCGAGCGCGCGCAGCACGGCAACGAGCTTGTGCAGGAACGTGGGCGGCAGATTGAGCGGAACACCCGCGTTGCGATAACCCTCCGTCACCTCGGCGTGACAGTTCCTACACAGCGGCACCGTCAAGCCGTTGTCATTGGCGCGCCCGACGGCGTGGTGCGATTCCAAGAAGCTCCGAGGCGCAGGGGTGAGCACGTCGATGTTGGCCATCCCGCAGAGCGCGCAGCTCGCACACGCGCCGAACTGTTCTTCGCGCCGGAGGCGCCGCATTTCAATGCCGATCGGATCGAGGTCAGGAATTCCTGAGGTGTTTGTCATTTGTGTTCTCCTGTCGTGAGAGCGTAGAGATCTTCGAAGGACACCTCGCCCGCATGGGCGAGGCGCACAAGCGTGTCCGGATCGGTGACATAGGGATGGAACAGCTGCCCCGCACGGATTCCCTCGTCAACGAATGGCTGCAGCGGGCCCTCGTCTCCCGTCTCGAGGAAGCGATTGACAGCGGACATGTGGCGTCCGATCTCACTCGCGATTCGCGAGTCGTGAACGGTCACCGCAATCAACCCGCGTGGCGTGATGAAGCGCATCGTGCGCGGAATGCGGTCATGTGGCATGGCGACCACCCGACCACGAGTATCGGTTTTCAGTGCTTCGCCGACGTGCCGGCGCACCGTACGCGAGGTAGTGCCGACTTCGCGCACCACTTGCGAAAACACGAGTCCTTGCGCGCGCAAAATGTTTAGCACTTCCAGGCTGTCTTGTTTGGCTTTCTCCGCGCGGAGACTCGCAGCCGATGATCGGTGCGGCGATCCGCGCTTCGTTGGCTTCTTCGCGCCTTTCGAACTGGCGCGGCGCTTCCGAGGCACGCATTACCGCCCACCGCCCGCGCGGCGTGCGGGCGCACTTTCTAGCCTTGGCTTCCGATGGTCGATCCTCGCTCGAGGCTTCTCTCGGAGCAGCGCCACCCGATCAATCTCCGCCCTCAAGAAGAGGTGGATTCCCCCGACCGTCTGTTCGGCCACAGTGAGTGCCCCGCGCTTGTGCATCATGCGCACAGCCCCGGGGGTGACCCGCAGGATCCGGGCGACATCTGCGGCGGTGAGATATTTCGGTTCTGACATAGGCCCTCCAAAATAGTTGGCATTCTCGCGCCCAGCTGTAACGAAAAGGCTCGCCAAGCGGGTGCATTGATATTATACGATGCTTGATGGAAACACTTGCTCTTGATCGCGCCCAGCTATAGAGTGTGTAGGATGCGCGATCCTACAGGGACCTTTTCGATGGCCGAGTTGCTCGAGGAGGCTGCTGCTCAAGGCATCGACCTCACTGCGGAAAAGCTCCATCGATGGCGGAAAGCGGGCGTGATGCCATCGCCCAAATCCCGCCACCACGGGCGGCTCGGAACAGAGTCGATCTATCCATCGATCGCACTCGATCAGGCGCTCATGATCGGCACTATCCTCACGCATACGCGTGATCTCGACGTAGTGCGCTGGAGACTCTTCGTGAAGGCGTTCCCGGTTTCGATGCAGTCGCTACGGGACCAGCTGGGCGTGGAGGTTGCGCGCCTCATCGGTGAGAAGGAAGAAGTTCTCACGGCGTCCGATCCATCGGAGGAGGCCGACGAGACAGCGGAGCGGTATCGGGCTAGGCTCACACGAAAGGCGCGCGCACGGGGAGGGTCACCCGGGTTTCGTCGCCTACGTGAACTCCTCGGGCGAATTCCGATTACAAATTCTCTTGATCTCGCGGAGAGGCTTGGGACTGGCGCCTACACAGACCTAGAGCCGAACGATCGAGAGATACTGTCACGCGCCTTTCCGCAGCTGGAAGCGGCGGGACTTATACACGCAGGTGCGCTCGCGACGTTTAGCCAACTAGTTGACCCTGGACCTGTCGCCGCCGCGTTTCACAAGGCGGATGAGGCAACTCTGCTCCTCGCTCGCGATGAGCTGCCGCAGGTCGCCGAGGTGTTGCGTCGAGCTCTAGACATGTCCCTCGGACTCGGACCCGCCATAGCCCTCGAAGCGGAACGCGATTCTTCGTGGCCTTGGCCAATTCTCTTTCTGTATTGGTTGCGTTATCGAGAGAATCCGCAGATCCGCCTCGCACTGACGGCGCTCCACGCCGAACTCAATCCTTTCACCCCCATCACGCCCAATGCCGATCGCCCCCTCGAGTGAGATGCGGCCTCGGCGCGGCGTCCTCGCGCTGAGTGGATACGGACTTCGCATCGCCGTGGAGAGAGGCCACCTCACGATCACGGACGGCGCAGGCCGCTTTCGCCGGCACGGGCGCTTCTCACGCGTCGCGCCGCAGCTCAAGCGTTTGATTATTCATGCGACGTCGGGAACGGTGTCGCTCGATGCCCTGAGCTGGCTCGAAGCAATCGGAGCGCACGTCGTGCAGCTCGACCATGATGGTCACTTAGTCGCTGTCACAGCTACGTGCCGACTCGATGACGCGCGACTCCGGCGCGCCCAAGCGCTCGCACTCACATCAGGCGTCGCGCTGGAATTGAGTCGCGAGTTGATCGCAGCCAAGATCGCGGGACAGGCCGATGCGCTCGATGCTATCCCGAACTCCGCTCCGATCGCCAAGGCGCTTCGCGATGCGTTGCCGCATGTGCAGCAGGCACGAACATTGGACCGGGTGCGTTACGTCGAGGCACGCGCGGCCTACGCCTACTGGCACGCATGGGAGTCGGTCGAGCTGCGCTTCCCTTCGAAGCACGTCGGACGCATTCCGAAACATTGGCGCACCTTCGGGGAACGCCGGTCTCCGCTGACCGACAGCGCTCGCAAAGGAGTAACTCCGCTCAACGCGATCCTCAACTATTGCTATGGCATCGCAGGCGCTGAGGCACGTATTGCGGTTCTCGCGGCGGGTTGCGACCCGGGCCTCGGCATCCTGCACGCGGATCGCGCCGGAAGGGATTCACTTGCGTACGATGTGCTTGAACCCGTAAGACCCTACGTGGATGCATTTGTGCTTCGACTTGCGCGGGAGCATACGTTCTCGAGCGATGATTTCTTCGAAACAAATCAAGGCGTGTGCCGTCTCATGCCGCCTATTGCGCACCGGCTCTCAGAAACCGCAAGTCAGTGGGCCAAGCTGCTTCACCCGATCGCGAGCCGAGTAGCTCGACGATTCGAGCGCGCGGGTGCGGCGGGTAATGTGTCTTCCGATTCCGCGCATGAGGCCGAAGTTCGACACGTTCGACTTCCGCCGATTCTCAGCTCGGTCCGACAGAAGCCGCCGCTGTCGAAAACGAGCGGCTCCACCCGTGGTCGTCGATGTCGCAGGTGCGGAGCTGCATTTCAGAAGAAAACCGGAGTCTATTGCGCGGCGTGCATCGCCACCTTGCCGGCGATGGCGTCGGCATATGCCCGCACGGCGCTTCGCCGTCGGCAGCGTGAAGACAGCGGCGCTGGGCCGTCAGAGGAGACTCGCGCGTTGATGGGGGATGCGCGTAGTCAACGAGCAGCGGCTATTCGTGAGTGGGAAGCGAAGCATCCAGCCATACCAGCAGCTCACGTCTTCGCGACGGAGATTTTCCCAACCCTCGCGAACCTGCGCGCGCCAGATGTTCGAGCCGCGACGGGATTGTGTAGGTCGTACTGCGGACGAATCTTGCGCGGCCAGTACATCCCCCATCCGATGCACTGGGACGCAATCAGGGCGTTATCGCGGGACGGATCGCGATCGATCGCGAAGAAATGATGTCAAAGCGGCCACGCTCGCCGATAGCGTGGCCGCATGTACATCTGGGACGAATGGCCTGAATTCTTTCGCGGAAGAGATGTTGCCGCAATCAGAGAGTTTTCCGTCGCGAGGCCATTCGCACTTCGCGATAGGCCGGAAGGCGGGAGCAACTGCAGCGCGAACGAAAACGGTAAGTGCGACAGCGAACAACTTCGAGAAATCCACAGCTTGAATGCAGAAGACCACACTGTTCAGCCGATCTCCGAATGACGCGGCGCCTCTGGTCCTTCACCTTCTGTATCGGCACTCGATTCGGCTGAGTGATTCCGTATTACAAATGGTAAACACTTGACAACCGGACGTGCCTCGATTTACCATAGGTTATCTACGCATAGGTGATCTATGTATGGGCAAAGATTCGAAGGACGAGCTACTTCCCGGTACGCTAAAGATGTTAGTGCTTAAGACCCTATCCCTTGGCGCACTTCACGGATACGGGATCGCTGCGCACATTCGCCAGCTCTCAAATGACGTGCTCCAGGTCGAGGAGGGATCGCTCTACCCCGCATTGCAGCGCATGGAGCTCAAGGGGTTGGTTCGCGCCGAGTGGAAACTTACTCCGACGAAGCGTAGGGCGCGATACTATACGTTGACAGCCGCGGGACGCAAGCAGCTCGGCATCGAGCAAAGCACGTTCGGACGGCTCGCGGATGCGATCGCGCTCGTCATGAACAGCGAGCCGTGAGCGCCCGCCGATGAGCGAGCGATTCTACACTCTGGCGCGACGCGTGATCGCGCGAATGAGTCGTGCGCATCGTGCGCGGGAGATCGAGCAGGAGCTTGCATTCCACAGTGAGCTTCTGGCGAGAGATTTTCGCGCTACCGGGTTATCCCACGCGGAGGCGAGCGACGCTAGCGCGCAGCGACTTGGCAATCGTACGCGCATTGCGGAGGCGAGCTGGGACGCGCTGGGCTTCGGCGCAGTCGACACGCTCATTCGTGAGTTTCGATTTGCCTGGCGTGCAATAAGAAGGAGCCCGGGGTTCTCTCTCACCGTAGTGCTTACGCTCGCACTGGGCATCGGCGCGACGGCCACCATTTTCAGCGTAATCGATCACGTATTGTTGCGGCCCTTGGCGTATCCCGATGCGGGCCGGTTGGTGGAACTCTTTGAACACGGAAGCGAGGGCAACTGGAGGATGCCTTCGCTGCCCACGTTTCAGGATTGGGCGCGGTCGCCGTCGGGGCTCACGGGAATGGCGTATGTCCGAGGAGATCTGATAAAAATCGAGACTCGTGACGGTGCAAAGACGGCTGCAGCCGGATACGTATCATTGGGGTTTTTCAAGTTGATTGGAACAAGGCCCGAGCTCGGACGAACGTTTGCCGCTGAAGAAGAATTGCCGTCGGGAACAGATGTCATCGTGCTCTCTCATTCACTTTGGGCAAGCATGTTCGGATCCGATCCTCACGTCATTGGACGAGTAGTGACGGTCGATAGCGGGAGAGCAACGATCATCGGCGTAATGCCGTCCACCTTCTCAATTCCCGATTTCGCGCAGCTCTGGCGCCCACTCGGACAGATTCTCGACAGGGATCCCGCGCTCAAGAGTCGCGACTTCCATACCGACAGCCGCATCATCGGTCGACTGCTTCCTGTAGTCAGCACTGCACAAGCGGCGCGACTCCTTTCAGCAACGCAACGCCGAATATCACAGGACTACCCCCGAGAAGAAGGGCAGTGGATTGGTGTCGATGTCGATTCTCTCGGGGAAAACCTTGTGGGTGGCGTACGGGCCGCGCTTTGGGCACTTGGTGCAGCTGTCGTGCTCATGTTGCTCATCGCGTGCGTCAATCTCGCGAATCTTTCCGCAGTTCGCGGTGCACTACGTGGTCGTGAGATGGCGATTCGTGTTTCCCTCGGAGCCAGCAGGCTGCAAGTCATGCGGCAGGTGCTCGTAGAAATGCTTACGCTGTGCCTGGTAGGAGGAACGATAGGGGTGCTGGCATCGATTGGTGCCGTCAAATGGCTCCGAGCCACCGCGCCTTTCGATCTTCCGCGCGCCTCTGAGATGACTATAGATGCGCGCTCATTACTTGTCGCGATGGCCGTAACGGCGTTCACGGCGATAGTCTTTACCGTGCTTCCGGCCGTACGCGCGGCGGGACTGCGTGGAAGCGCAAACAGAGAACTGCTTGGCTCCCGCTCCGACACTGGGACTTCGTTGAAACAGAGTCGAGCGAGATCATTGCTAACGTGCGTTCAGTTTGCGCTCGCGATCATTATGGTAGTTGGAACCGGTTTGCTGATTCATAGCTACCAACGGCTGGAGAACGTGAAGCTCGGCTTCGATTCACGCGATGTGTTGTCGCGGACGATTTTTCCTCCGAAGCCCAAGTACGCTGCTGAGCAGGATGCGCTTTCGTTGTATCTGCGCATCGTGGAGCGCCTTCGCGCAGTACCGGGAGTTACTGACGCAGCTGCCGTCAACTTCTTTCCGCTCGGTCGAGCAGGAGTGGCCACCAATATCGAGCTTCCCGATAGAGTTCCATCGAGCCAGGACATCGCGACCTACGTCACAGCGACGGAGGACTACCTGCGCGCAATGCGGATTCCGTTGAAAGCGGGCAGATGGTTTTCTCCGGATGAGATGCGCTCGCCTACCAATACTGTAGTTATCAGCGAGACTGTCGCACGGAAATACTGGCCTGGCGCGGACGCAGTCGGCAAGCCGATTACGATTTTTCGTTCATCACAAGGACGTCCGGGATTTGGCCAGCCAATTCCTTCCACCGTAATTGGAGTGGTCGGCGACGTGCGGCAGTATGGTGTAGACACTGACCTCGATCCGGCAGTGTACGTGCCGCTATCCGCGGAGCCGTGGCCTTGGCTATCGCTTGTTGTCCGCGTGCACTCGGCGAGCCCAGTGATAGCTGCCTCGCTTCAACGCGCGTTGGGCGAAGTCGAACCGGCGTTCGTCGTCGGCGATCCGCGCGAGGGCTTGGGATTCGTACCCGTCGCAAACTCGCTCTCGACTGCACTTGCGCCACGCCGGTACGTCATCGGTATTGTTGGAGCATTCGGCTCTTGCGCGATCCTTCTCGCGGCAATCGGCATCTTCGGTGTGACAAGCTACACCGTTGCGCGAGGGACGCGGGAACTAGGTTTGCGATTGGCACTGGGTGCGACACCGCGTACGATCGTTCGGGCGGTCCTGGTGCGGACGATGGCCCCGGCGCTTGTGGGATGTGCACTTGGAATCGCGGGAGCTCTCGCCCTGGTTCGACTCGTCGAACATCTGTTGTTCGACACTTCGCCCACCGATCCGCTGGTGTTCTTGACCTCGTCGATTCTGCTCCTCGCCGTAGGGTTTGTCGCGTGCTATTTCCCCGCTCGTCGCGCGGGCCGCGTGGATCCGGCGATAGCGCTCGCTTCCGACTAGGTACTTCTCTCGGAACGGCAACGAGCAGTGAGTCTACTGCTCGCGATCATAGTTGCGCGAAACACCCACGTGCATCTAGGGGGTGGGGGTGAAGGTCGGAGTGGTTTCGCTGAGGTGAGGTCGAAACCGAAGCGTGCTTTGAGTTCCGCAGAAACGTGATACCTTCAGCCCGAGAACCTGAGAGCGGAAACGCGGTTGGGTTTCGGGCATCCAAGATCGGAGTGGAGTGAAGATACGAAGGATATCTCATAAACCCTTACGGTGACGTGAGAAGAGCCGCCTTGGCCCCCGGGTAGTCAAGGACAAGTGTGACGTAGCGCCATGCCGACCCGCCAAGGGCACCTTCGATCGGCTTGTCCATGTACTGGGACATGAAGTCGCGGAAATTCCCATCAGGGCGTTCGGTGAACCACACTGGACCGAGCCGCCGTCCACCGACTTCAATCGTCGGGACGCGTATCATTGCTGCGCCAACCGTCTTCTCAGCGTTGGGCACGATGATCCATTCCGAATGCTTCTTGTGCCATTGCTCGAAACGCTCCCTCGTAATAAAGCTCGTGGCGCGGTGCCGAGGTTCGTTCGAGCCGACGATCCGCCACGCGTTGTCTGTCAGTTCTATTCGCGCTCCCGTATCCACGAGGAATTGGATGTTTTCTCCGTCGATCCGAGCTGTGATCCGCGGAAAGCTATTCGTCCGGTGGCCTGTTGAGTCGGTCTTGAATCCGAGCGGCACCCAACAGGCTGGGTCGGTCGGAGCTACGGTCTTCGTGCCGTCGAAGTAGAACCGTCTGTTGGGATAGTCTATCGTCCACACCCGATCGGCGAACCAACCCGCCCCGAGTCGGCCATCCCATTCGTAGCCAAACTCATCATCTGGTGGTGATTCCGACTCCACGGCGAGCAGCACCGTCGTGGAGTCCTCCGACTTCATGTTGAATCCGATCGAAAGAGCACTTGGAACGGGCGGCACGAGCGCTTCGTTGAGGGCGCTGGGAACGTGCGCCATCATATAGTCTCCGTGGTCCGCACCATTCGTCCAGGTCAGGGTGTCGAGCGGTAACGAGAGGCGTTGGACAGCTTTGGGGAATAGCGATAGCAGCCCGCCACCAGTATCGGTGTAGAGCCGGAGCGATTGGTTCCCGGGTGCAGCCCATCGAACGAATACTCTGTCGCCGACGAAGTCTGCCGGGACCGGACGTCCGCCTACTGGCGCAGAGCATACGGCGTTGGGGGTTGTGAAGAGGACGCGGAGTAGCGCGATCAGCGTCACCTGAAGCGGGATCGTCAGCATCGATTAGACCTCCTCATGGACTATTGATTGTGCGCCGTCGGGGGGTGCAGCCGACGCCCAGCGTGATGTCCGCCAAAGCCGCGAAAGCGAGAGCCCGTTGACGTGCGAATGTTCGCGCCGCGATCATCAAGTCGCGGGTGAACCAGTTGGACGGCATGCATCACCTCAAGCGTCTATTTACGCGCCATAATAGAACTTGTATCAGTACGCAATCCGAGCCGGCGCAACCTGACACTATCGGGCAGTACTTTCACAAAGTCGAGATAGACTCGATCATCTGTGTCGAGAATCATTCTCGCCGCAACGCCCGTCTGCCTATCCAAGAATCTCAACTGTGCGCCGCCCTCTGCATCGGCGTCCAAATTGATGCGTTCTGTATTGCACGGCGCGCTCGTGCATCGCGGCGCGTCTAGTCCGAGACCCATGTTGCCGCGAGCGTCGAGACCCACTCCAAATCGTTCCGCTCCGAGCGAGTCGCGTATCACCATCCCGCTCGTAGGTGACACTCGATCGAAATTATCACGAACCGGCGCGCCCAGGATCACTCTAGCGTGCCCACTCGCATCTTCGATGATGAGTTGGCGAGTCCGCACAACGTCGGGCGTCTTCGACGGAAACGCAAATGCCAGACTCCCCAATCCTAGAATGGCACCTGCCAACGCCATCACGAATGCATGCGCTCGCCCGATACGTCGCTCAAGCAGTGTAATGCGATCGGCGAGTATGGAGTTGGCGTCAGGATCGAGCATTGGAACCTCGCGTGAACTCTATGGTGGCCTAACGTCCTGGCGTTCAGCTGCGAACGCACCGGACGACGATCAGAATGCGAACACGATAGTTGGTGCGTTCGACTGCTGCAACGGCGGGTTAGCCAGCTTCCACATCGAAGAGGCGCCCGAACCCGCTGCGCGGTTGAGTGGCCGCCGCGCGCTCGGCGAATGCGTGAAAGTCTTCGTCCATGGTTCGGAGAAACACCTTGCCGTATCGCTCGAGATCGTCGCTGAGACCCCGGAATCCATCAAGCGGATCGTCTGAGAATCCCGGATACCTTGCGCGTCGTGGACCGGCGATCACGCGCATCAAATCTTCGTGACAAATGAGCGTCCCACCGACCCGATATACGACCTCGCCGAGATGCTCGCGAACACTGAACTCCAAACGGTGAGAACCTCGGACGTAGGAGCCGCGCGCAAACGCTCCGCCGCTACCGACGCCTGCGAGCCCCGGTTCGAACACGAAGCCGTGCGGGAGAAGCACCGAGTCGAGAATGGCGCGACCGTGCTCGAGAAACTCACATGCATTCACCTCGAAGCCTCCAGGTCTGGCTAACTACTCATTCACCTGCACACGATACTAACTCGCTGGGCGTCGGCGCTGCAATATCATCGCTGTCGCTTCGCACACCTAATTATTTCAATGCAAGCCGAATACTGAAATGGTAGTCGTTTTTTTTGTTGCTATTGTCCTCGGTCTCCCGACACGATTTCTCGCTCATTTCACGTAGAATGTCGCCGATAATTGCACAAGAATTTCAACTGAAAACGCGCGAGACTAGCTGAGGGGGGCGCATAATATCGGCTCGATCTCGGCTGACCCTGTCACGGGGGGGTGAAGTTCGCCGGGATATCATATAACCCTTAATGGCCTCGCGCGAGCGCAAATCGAGCGGTGCGTTTTACACCCCGCAATCGCTCGTCGGCGAGGTCACGCGGTCCGCGTTGACCAGCGCGCTGATGCACACGCCGCTCTCGCGCGACTCAGTAGAGCGTTCGCTCGCAGGCGAGGCGATTCCCCCGGAAGTCGCGCCGATTCTCCGCGCACGCATCGCCGAGCTGCGCGTGCTCGACCCCGCGTGCGGCTCCGGCGCCTTCCTCGTGCACACGCTCGAGACGCTTGCCTCGCTTCAATCTCGCGCGGGCGACGCACGCCCACTCGCGACGCTGCGCCGCGACCTGCTCACGCGATCGATCTTCGGCGTCGACGTGAACCCCACCGCCGTGTGGCTCTGCGAGCTTCGCCTCTGGCTGTCGGTGGTGATCGAAAGCGAGGAGACCAATGGCATGCGCGTGACACCGCTGCCGAATCTCGACCGACACATCCGCGTCGGCGACTCGCTCTCGGGTGACGCGTTCGAGGAGCTTCGCGGTGCGGGAGGCAGCACGATTGCGCGGATGCGCCAGCGATACGCGCGGGCGACGGGTGCGCGCAAGCGGACGCTCGAGCGCGCGATGCAGCGGAGTGAGCGCGCCTTCGCTCTCGCACATGTGGGCGAGCAGATCCAGCGCTGCGCAGCTCGCCGTCGCGATCTCCTCGCCGCGATGCGCGGCCGCGATCTATTCGGCGAGCGTGTGCGTCTCGGCACAACCGAGATCGCGCTCCTCGCGCGCGAGCGCACACGCGCGCGGGAGCTCGCCACGCGCCGGCGCACGCTCAAGTCCGGAGGTGCCCTTCCCTTCGCCTGGGCGACGCACTTCCCCGACGTCGCGCTGCGCGGCGGCTTCGAACTCGTCATTGGCAATCCGCCCTGGGTGCGACTGCACCACATCCCCGCCGACATGCGGGCCGCACTCCGCACGCGCTATTCGGTGTTCGGCGGTGCGGCGTGGGAGCGCGGCGCACGAGCGGCCAACGCCGGAGCCGGTTTCGCCGCCCAGGTCGACCTCGGCGCACTCTTTCTCGAGCGATCTCTGGCGCTCACGCGCGACGACGGCTCGCTCGCGCTGCTCCTTCCCGCGAAGATGTGGCGTGCGCTGGCGGGCGGTGGCGCTCGACGATTGCTCCGCACCGGCGCGCGCGTGATCGCGCTCGACGATTGGAGCGAATCGCCGGCAGCCTTCGACGCCGCGGTGTACCCGTCGCTCGTCATCGCGCGCAAGGGTGCTGACGATGAAACGCCCGCGCCTGCGATCCTCGCCTCGCTGCACCGCAAGCGCGACGTGCTGCGTTGGAGCGTCGCGCCCACTCGACTCGCGCTCGACGCGGATCCCGCGAGCCCCTGGGTTGCAATCCCGCCGCCGGTGCGCGATGCGTTCGACCGCGTTTCGCGCGCCGGCACTGCGATCGGAGACAGCGCGTTCGGCGCGCCGATGCTCGGCGTGAAGTGCGGGTGCAACGAGGCGTTCGTCGTCACGCGCGATGAGCACGAGCTCGCCCGCGAGACAGAGCTCGCGGCGCGGCACCCGGCCGCCGCTGACGAGCTGCCGGAGCACATCATAGTACGCTCGGGCGGGCGCAGCGCGACCATCGAGCGCGAGATGCTCCGTCCTCTCCTCCGCGGTGAAAGCACAGCGCCGTGGCGCGCGTTGCCCAACGCCGAACATCTCATCTGGACGCATGATGCCGTAGGCAACGTGCGCAGCACGCTCCCGCCCCACGCAGCCCGCTGGCTCGCCCGCTGGCGCAGACGTCTCGCTACTCGAAGCGATGCACGCGCAGGCAGCGCATGGTGGACGCTCTTCCGCACTCCCGCCGCCTCGAGTACGCGCACCCGCGTCGTTTGGGCGGATATGGGGCGTACACCGCGCGCGCTTCTGCTCGCCGCTGGCGATCCGACGGTGCCGCTCAATAGCTGCTACGTCGTGCCCTGCGCCGAGGAGACCGACGCGCTCGCGCTCATCTCGCTGCTCAACTCCTCACTCGCGGCCGCGTGGCTCCACGTGTTGGCCGAGCCGGCGCGCGGTGGATATCACCGCTACCTCGGGTGGACGATGGCGCTCCTCCCTTTGCCGCGCGATTGGGCATACGCGCGGGACATCCTCGCGCCACTCACGACGCGCGCGATGGCCGGCGATGTACCCACGACGTGCGAGCTGCTCGAGTCGGCGACGCGCGCCTATCGCCTGCGCGCGTCGGATGTCGCGCCTCTCATCGGCTGGGCAGCGCGATGATCGTGGGCGCGGTCGAGGCTCGGGCGCTCATCGCGGCGCACTGGCTCCGGGATGCGGAGCAGAGCAGCGAGCTCGGCTCGATCACATTGCACGCGCATCAGCGGAGCGCGATCGGCCGACTGAATGCGCTCCTTCGCGAGCACCACGGCGCGCTGCTCGCGGACGAGGCCGGACTCGGCAAGACGTACGTCGCCGCCGCAATGATGCGCGAGGCCGGGCGACCACTGCTCGTGCTCCCGGCCGCACTCCGCTCGATGTGGCGCGCTTCGCTTCACGCGTCTGGAGTGAGAGCCACGATGGTGACGTACAGCGCGCTCTCGCGCGGCACCGTGCCCGATGGCGACTTCGACCTGATCGTACTCGACGAGGCGCATCACGCACGCACCTCGTCGACTCTGCGCTATGCGGTGCTCGCTTCGCTGACTGCACGCTCGCGTGTGCTACTGATCACTGCGACGCCGGTGCACAACAGGCGCGCCGAGCTTGCGGCGCTCTTCGCGCTCTTTCTCGGCGCCCGCGCCTACTCGCTGACGGATGCCGAATCCGCGCGACTGATAGTGCGGAGAGCGCGCGAGGATGTCGCGGCCGCGGTGCCACTCCCTGATGCGCCAGCGCCCGTGCGGATCGAGGTGCGCGACGACGCGGCGCTCCTCGACGCTGTGCTGGCGCTACCCCCGCCGGTCCCTCCCGCGGACGGAGGCGTCGGCGGCGTCCTGCTCGTGTGGAGCCTGCTTCGGCAGTGGGCGTCGAGCCGCGGTGCGCTCGCGGGCGCGCTCAAGCGTCGCATCGCGAGAGGGATCGCGCTCGAGAGTGCGCTGGAGGAGGGGCGTTACCCCGACCGCCGCGAGCTTCGTGCGTGGAGCTGCGCCGACGATGCGATTCAGCTCGCGTTTCCGCAGCTCGTGGCGGGGCCGACGTCCGAGCCGCACGCGCTGCTCGCTCTGGTGCGCGCCCATCTCGATGCAGTGCGCGCGCTGCTGAATCGCGTGCGCGAGGGCGTGGAGGTCGACGAGTCGCGCGCGCGGGCGCTGCGCGAGATCTGCACGCGCCATCGCGGTGAGAAGGTGCTCGCGTTCTCACAGTACGCCGACACCGTGCACGCGATGTACGAGCTCCTGCGCGATAAGGGCGCAGTCGCCGCGCTCACCTCGCGCGGCGCGCGCATCGCTGGCGGACGTCTCTCGCGCCAGGAGGCACTCTCACGATTTGCGCCTCGCGCAATGGCGTCACCGGCGCCCGCGGCTGCCGATCGCATCGACATTCTGCTGACGACGGACCTCGCAAGCGAAGGACTCAATCTGCATGACGCTTCCGTGGTCGTGCATCTCGATCTTCCGTGGACGCCGGCGCGACTCGAGCAGCGCGTCGCTCGCTCGCGCAGGCTTGGCGCACTGCATGCGCGCACGTGGAGCTATGCGCTCGCGCCGCCAGCGAGCACGGAGCGGGTGCTCGCGGTGGAGCGACGGTTGCGCCAGAAGCTGCGGACAATGGAGGAGGTAATTGGCACCACGGGCGCGCTGCTTCCGGTGATAAATGCGAGCGGCGAGCCGAGCGGCGAGAGTGCCCATCGCGCCGAAGCAAGCGGCGCACAGACGCGGGAGCAAATTCAGCGTGCGCTCACGGCGTGGCGCAACGCTCACACGCTTGTCGCGCCGACGCCAGCGACGGCCGATGCACCCGCCATCGCTATCGTCTCCGCCCCGCGTCGCGCAATTCTCGCGCTTGCACTCGACGGCGTGCAGCCAACACTCGCCGCCGCCTTCGATGACCCGGATCTGAGCGAAGACCCCGTGCTCGTGCTCGCGGCCATCGAGCTCGTCGCCGGCGACGATGCCGTTCCCGATGATCGCGTGCGCGCCGCAGCGCTGCAATGCGCGGAGCGCTGGCTCGCGCGGCGCGCGGGAGCGCAGTCGGGCGGCGCCCTCGCGTGGCGAGGTGCCTCGCGCCGCAGCGCGCTTCGAAGAATCGCCGGGCTCGCTTCTCGCGCACCACATCACCGCCGTGCGCTCATCGCTCCGCTCGCGATCGTCGCTCGGCGAGTGGTGAGCGCGCCCTACGCGCTGGGCGCCGAGCGAGTGCTCGACGAGCTCGCGAGCGCTTCGCTCCCCGATGAGGCGTGGCTCCGCGCGCTCGCATCGTTCGGTGCGATGCACGGCGCGGGCGAGCACCAACACGGAGCAGCGACGCTCGTCGCGATCATCGTCGCGGGCCAACAGCTGTCGGTTCCATCGACGGAAACAAACGTCCTTCACTCTCGTACTGTCCAACAGCCACGCCGCAGGGATGCCATCGAGCCGTACACTGGAGTCTGAGAGAGATGAAGCTTCCGCTACCCGCACTGCCCGCAGTCGCTTTTCTCCTCGCAACCGCGGTCCCCGCGCAACCCGGAATTCCCCTCGCCTTCCACGATTCCGTTCCGGCGTGGCTCGCATCGGCTCACGTACCCGGCCTGGCCGTCGCTGTGCTCGAGAACGGAATGGTCACCTCGATCAGGACGTTCGGTGAGCTTCGCCCCGGCATCCCGCTCACCCCTCGCGCGCTCTTCAACGTCGCGTCGCTCACGAAGCCCGTCACCGCCGTCACCGCGCTCCGCCTCGCAAGCGCCGACAAGCTGTCGCTCGATGCCCCGCTCGATCCCGACTGGATCGATCCCGACATTCGCGACGATCCCCGGCACTCGAAGCTCACCGCGCGCATCGTCCTCAGCCACCAAACGGGCTTTCCGACCTGGCGCCACATGCTCCCGTCGAAGAAGCTCGTCTTCACCTTCGACCCCGGCACGAAATTCGGCTACTCCGGCGAGGGATATGAATACCTGCGCGTTGCGCTCGGCAATCACCTCCACACCACGCTCCCCCATCTCGCCGACTCGATCATCTTCGAGCCGCTCGGCATGAAGGAGACGACGTTCGGATGGAATCCGGCGATGGACACCCTTCGTTTCGCGATTGGCCACGACACGGTCGGCGCGATCATCAACGGAGGAGTGCGCACGACCGACCACCCGAGCGCCGCCGACTGGCTCGTCACCACGATCAGCGACTACTCGAAATTCGCCCAGCTCGTACTCGACGGCGCCGGACTCTCTCCCACCCTCTACGCGGAAATGATCAAGCCACAGGTGCAGCTGTCGGGCAAGCCGGGCGAAGCCATGGGACTCGGCTGGGAAGTCATGAAAGGGCCACCGGAGGATCCAATTCTCCTCCTCCACACGGGCTCCGACGACGGTATCAAGACGATGATCCTGCTGCTTCCGAAGTCGAAACGCGGCCTCGTGATCTTCAGCAACGGCGAGCGCGGTATGGATGTTATTGTGAAGATCCTCCACGAGGCACTACATCTGAAGGAGCTCGACCGGAGCTGACTGGCGCCTTGCCTTGCGGCGGTTCGCAGGAGAAGCTATTTGCTACACTAGCCGGCCGGGCTCGGCCGCAGCACGCAAACCGGAGAAGATGGGATGACGGGCCTCGGGTTTCGCCGCCATTTATCGCACCGCGCCGTGTCTACTTCCGCGAGACGAACGGCCGCAATACTCGCGATCCTGTCCGCGGTCGCATGCGGCGGGCGCGACTCGTCCTCGTCCGGCGAGAGCGCGTCGTCCGTCGAGGGCCCGGAGTCGCAGGCGAAAACAAGCCGCGGTCACATACAGCTCACCGGCGATGCGACCGTCGACACGGACTTCGCGGTCGAACAGTGCTCGATCGGTCCCGCCGGCGACGGGCCGCTCAACGGCTACCACATGAGCTCGAAGTCGGCGCGCGGCACGCTGCAGCTTTTGTCACTCGCCGTGAAGAGCTACGAGCGCGATGGCTCGTTCACGCCCGCCGTCGATACGGGGAAAGCCTCGGGCGCCGGCAAGAAGGGCCTCAGCGGTCCGCTCGCGATGTTCATCGGGCGCGAGAACTCCACCGTGCCGCTTCCCGTGATCACGCGCCCCGAGTCGCATCTCACGATCACCATCTCCGACAGCGGCTCGCGCGGCACAGCCGAGTTCTCGGGGCTGACGTCGCCGATCGCCATGGAGGACATTGAGATCAGGCGCCACCCGCACACGAAGGAGAAGAGCTTCGCGGGCTCGTTGAGCTGGCACTGCCCCAACGTGGAGCGCGTTGACGCTGCCGCAACCGATGCCGCGAAGGGAATGCTGAAGGGGCTGACACCGGTCCACTGAGCGTTCACGGGCTCGCACCAAGCGCCCGCGCGAGTCTCCGCGCTCCCTCGCGAATCTCGCCTTCGTCGAACGCCGCGTAGCCGAGCAGTAGCGCTCCTCGCCTGGGTGCCACCGCCGAATAGCGCGACAGCGGGATGACGTTCACTCCCTCGCGCGCCGCTGCGCTCGTCGCCTTCTCATCGCTCGCGCGCGAAGGCAGCCATCCGACCATGTGCAGCCCCGCGGCATCGGGTGCGAGCTCGAGCGCATCTCCGATCTCGCTGGCGGCATATGCGAGCAGCGCCTGCTGCCGCTCCGCGCACAGTGCGCGCACGCGGCGCACGTGTCGCACGTAATGTCCCTCGCCAATGAAGTCCGCGAGCACTCCCTGATCGAGCGTCGGTGAATGACCGCCCGAGATCGCGCGCGCGGCGCGAAATGCATCCACGAGCTCGTCGGGGACGATGATGTAACCGAGCCGAAGCGCCGGTGCGAGCGTCTTGCTGAAAGTTCCGATGTACAGCACGTGCGCCGCGCCGCCGCGCTCCGTGTCGAGCCCCTGCAGACACGGAATCGGCCGCCCGGCATAGCGAAACTCGCTGTCGTAGTCGTCCTCGAGCACCCAGCCGCCAACGCGTCGCGCCCAGTCGAGCAGCGCAAGTCTGCGCGACGCGCTCATGATGGTGCCGAGCGGAAACTGATGCGACGGCGTGACGTACGCGAGGCGCGCACGTGGCGCGAGTCGTTCGCCCCACTCCACGCTCATTCCTTCTTCATCCACCGGCACGGGGATCACACGGGCGCCCGCACCGACGAGCGCGGCGCGCGCGCCCGGATACCCGGGATCTTCCATCCACACGGCATCGCCGGGCTCGACGAGCACGCGCGCCGCGAGAT
Source organism: Gemmatimonadaceae bacterium (assembly GCA_013697785.1). GTDB lineage: Bacteria > Gemmatimonadota > Gemmatimonadetes > Gemmatimonadales > Gemmatimonadaceae > FEN-1250. The sequence goes on along the minus strand of JACCWE010000059.1, from coordinate 34,636 downwards.
CGAGCGCCTGCTGCGCGCCACTCACGATGAGAATCTGATCGGAGGTGCAGCGCACGCCGCGCGCACTCGTCACGTAGTCCGCGATCGCGTTGCGCAGCGACTCGTCGCCGGAGGTTGCGGCGTGGCCGAGGAAGACGGCACCACTCCGCCAGCGTCGAGTCGTGATGCGCGCCCAGAGTGCGCTCGGAAACGCGTCGATCGCCGGCATGCCGAGCGCAAAGGGCGCGGGCGCTAAGTCCCGAAGCGAGCCGATGTCGGGCACGCGTGCGACCAACTGCGCCCACCGCGGCGAAAGCGACGCGGATGCGCGCCGAGTGTCTGTCGCCGGCGCTGTCGCTGCGGCGCGCGCTGCTCGCGCGCCTCGGCGCGTCGCATTCACGCTGATCAGCGAGTCCGGCAGCAACGCGCGCACGCGCGTGCCCGCACTTCCTCGCGCATTCAGGTATCCCTCGGCGCGCAGCTGATCGAAGGCGAGCACCACGGTGTTGCGTGCGACGCCGAGCTCGGTCGCCAACACGCGTGTGGATGGAAGACGCATCCCGGCGGCGAAGCGGCCAGCGATGATCCCCGCGCGCACACCCTCGTAGATCTGGCGGTGCAGTGGTCCGCGCGCGGAGCTGTCGAGCGCGACGAGGAGCGGCGCGGCTGCCGAGACGCGCTTGTCGCCGGACGTATCTCTTTTTGGACCAGTCATATTAGTGGAATTTGGCGCTTGCTGAGGCTCCATGCGAGGGGTAATCTCTCCTCGCACCCAGCTCATAACACAAACCCACCCGTGCCATGACCTCGATTACACAGTTGAGCCGCCGCGACATGATCGAGACGCTCGCGCGCGCCGGCGCCGCGGTGCTGCTCACTCCGGCGATCGCGTCCGCGACGTCGCCCACGCCGAGCGCACGGAGGAAGGCGCCGATTTTCACGCAGGAGCTGCCCCCCGTCTCACTCGACGGCTGGAAGATGACCGCGCTCGACATCACGTACGCGCCCGGAGAGGTCGATCACGCGCATCGCCACATCGGTTTCGTCTTCGGTTTCGTCATCGAAGGCGCTCTCCGCTTCAAGGCTGACGGCGGCGAGGAGACGGTGTATCACGCTGGCGCGATGTTCTACGAGCCGCCGGGCACGGTGCACCGCGTTTCCGCGAACGCGAGCACGTCCAAACCAGTCCGCTTCCTCGCCATGGTCTTCGCCGGCAAGAGCACGCCGCTGACGGTTCCTGTATGACGTTGCGCGCGCTCGTGACTCGGGCGGAGGATGACATTGTCCGCACGAGGCGCGCTGCATTTCTCGCGCTGTGGGCGCTCGTGATCGTGCAGATCATCTGGACGGTGATCTTCTGCGTGCGCACACGTCCCTCGTTCGCGAACATCTACTACCCGGTGATCTTCACACCCATCGCCGCGGCGCTCGCGCTCACCGCGGGCCGCGTTCGTTGGATCGCGACGCTCGCACGACTGATCATCGGCCTCGCCTTCTTCGAGAACGTCATCGACCGCCTCGGCTTTCTCGGTCCACCGGGCGCGCCCGGCGTATCGTGGGGCGACTTCCAGCACTTCATCACCTACACCGCGGTGGTCAACGCCTTCGCACCGGCGGCGATCATTCCGACCCTCGCCGTGCTGGCGACCATCGCCGAGGGGACGTTGGGCGTCACGATGCTCCTGGGCGCGCGCGTGAGGCTGGCGAGTGTGGGATCGGCGCTGCTGTTCTGTACCTTTGCAACGGCCATGGTGCTTTCGGGACTCTCGCAGATGCAGTACGGCGTCTACCTCATGTCCGTGGCGTCATGGGCACTCGCAACGGTCGACGCATCGGCGCTGAGCGTCGACTCGCTCCTTCGCGCACCGCAGCTTCGCGCAGCGTGAGCTCGCGCAACGGCGCCCGCGCGTGGATGGTGCTCATTCTCCTCTCCATCATCTGGGGAAGCTCGTTCATCCTGATGAAGGAGGGGCTCAAGGGCTTCGACCCGCTCGAGCTCGCGCTCATCCGCATGAGCGTTGCCGCGCTCTGCTTCCTCCCTTTCGCGCTCCGGCATCTCCGCGATCTCCGCACCAGTGAGATCGGGCTGCTGTTCGTTGTCGGGCTCACGGGAAATGCGCTTCCCGCTTTTCTCTACGCGAAGTCGGAGACGGTTCTGCCGTCCGCCGTCGTTGGCGTGCTCACGTCGATGGTTCCGATCTTCGCGCTGATCCTCGCGTGGCTGTTTTTCCGACAGCGCTTTCCGCTGGCGAACGTGATCGGGATCGTCATCGGTATCGTTGGAGCAGCGATCCTCGCGATGGCCGGGAGCCCCGAGGCCGATCGTTCGACGAATCTCGCATACGCCGGCCTCGTGCTCGTCGCGACATTGTCGTACGGCACCAACGTGAATCTCGTGAAGGGCTTCTTCGCGAAACGAAGCCCCGTGCTCGTGACATCCGTCGCACTCACGACGGTCGGCATCCCTTCACTTCTCTATCTCCTCGCGGGAACGAGCTTCGTCTCCACCCTTCGCACCAACCCCGCCGCCCCAGCCGCCCTCGGCTACATCGCCATCCTCGGTGCCTTCGGCACGGCGATCAGCGTGCTGCTCTTCAATCAGCTGCTGCAGGCGGGCACCATCATCTTCGCGACGTCGGTGACGTACACGATTCCGATCGTCGCCGTGCTCTGGGGGATCGTGCTGCACGAGCGGATCACCGCGATCCACGCGCTCGGCTTCGCAATTATTCTCGCCGGCGTCTGGCTCGCCAATCGCCGGCGGGCCGCCGCCACCGCCGAAGCGCGCGAGCCGCTGCAGAGCGTGGACGCGGCGATCTGAGCGCTCGCACACGAATCGAAACCACCGCCTGAGATCGCTCGTATGTTTAGGCACGGGTGAAGTGCGCCCTCCAGCCAGGAGCGACGGGAATGGTGGATCCGGATGTGATCAGCTTCGCGGGCGTGATGCTCACGATCGTCGCTACGGTTGCCGCGGGCACGATCATCTACGTCGCCGCGAGATTTGCGCTTGCTTCCGCGAAGAAGGCCGAGCGCGGCCCATCGACGCTCGACTCGGGGAAGCTCGTGCAGCTCCAGCAATCGGTAGACTCGATCGCGATCGAGGTGGAGCGGATCGCCGAGGCGCAGCGGTTCACGGCGAAGCTGGCGGCGGAGCGGAGCGAGGCGAAGCAGCTGCCGAGCTAGCGTGCCGCGTGCGCGGCAGCATTGTCGGCGCGCCGGCGCCGGCCAACATTACGTTGGCTCATCACCCGGAGTGTTCGTGCTCGCAAGTCGCTCGCTGCGCCCCGTACGACGCGCGCTCTCGCTCGCTCTCCTTCTCGCGCTTCCTGCTGCGCCGCTTACCGCGAGCGCGCAGGGGCGCCGAGCTCCCGCCGCGCATGCTGACAGCGCGGCGCGCAGACGCCCGGTCCCCGGCGCCGTCATCGTTCCTCCAGCCTTCGCCCGCGCGATAGCAAGCGGCACGCGCACACGCACCGGCGAGCCGGGCCCGCGCGCGTGGGTACAGCACGCGCGCTACTCGATCGATGCGTCGATCGATCCTGCGACCAACACGCTCACGGGGCGCGAGCGCGTGGTGTACGTCAACAGCTCGCCCGATACGCTCGCCCAGCTCGCGATGTATCTGCGGCAGAACGTCTTTCGCGCCGAGAGCCCGCGCCGCGACAACGCGCCGCTCACCGACGGCATCACGCTCGGCAAGGTTGTCGCGAATGGTTTGACGCTCATTAAACTATCCTCGCACGATGACACGGAGCCACCGGCGAAGCATCCCGGTTACGTCGTCGACGGGACCGTCATGTGGCTCTCGCCGCGCACGCCCCTTCTTCCTCACGACTCGACGACGCTCGAGATCACCTGGTCGTTCATCCCTCCGCTCACTCCCTCCGATGGCCGTGAGGGGCGCGATGATCATCTCTACCTCATGGGATACTGGTATCCGCAAATCGCCGTCTACGATGACGTGAACGGCTGGGTGGCAGACCCATATCTGCTCGAGGCAGAGTTCTACATGGATCACGCGGACTACGACGTCCGCATCTCGGCGCCGCGCGGATGGGTGGTTGGCGCGACGGGCTCTCTCGAGAATCCCGACGCTGTGCTGAGCGCTGCCGCGCGCGCGAAGCTCGCGCGGGCGCGCAGCTCCGGAGCCGTGGTGACGATCAGCAGGCCGGGCGATGGCGGATCGGCGTTCGCGTCGCAAGCGCCGACGGTCACCTGGCACTTCACCGCGCCCAACGTGCGCGACTTCGCGTGGGGAACGAGCGACCGCTATCAGTGGGATGCGACGCGCGCGCTGATCGAGCGCACGAGCGGAAAGCCGGACACCGTCGATGTGTACTCGTTCTTCCGCCTCGATGCACGCGCGTCCGCGTGGGCCGCGGGCGGTGCCCGCTACACGCGTGATGCGGTCGAGCAGCTCTCGTCGTATCTCTGGGAATATCCATGGCCCACGATGACGTCGATGGAGGGCGTGCTCACGGGTGGCGGCATGGAGTATCCGCGCATGACCTTCATGCAGCCGTGGGCCGACACGCTCTCGCTCGCGGGCGACCTGATGCACGAGACGGGGCATATGTGGTTCCCGATGCAGGTCGGCTCGAGCGAGACTCGCTTCCCGTGGATGGACGAGGGCTTCACGCAGTTCGATGCTGCGCAGGGGATGCGTCAGCTCTACGGCGAGCCGCGGAAGGGAGGACGAATCGCGGATCAGGAGCCGGGGCAGCGCGCACTCTACATCCGACGCGCTCTCGCGGGACAGGACCAGATCCTGATGACGCCGGGCGATCTCTTCCCTGCGGATCTCTACAACGTGATGTACTACGACAAGACCGCGCAGATTCTCTCCGCGCTCCGCGGCGTCCTCGGCGAGGAGATCTTTCACCGCGCATTCCGCGAGTACGGACGCAGATGGAGCGGACGCCATCCATATCCGTACGACTTCTTCAACACGATCGAAGATGTCTCGAAGCGGGATCTGAGCTGGTTCTGGAGCTCGTGGTTCTACGAGCCGTGGCCCCTCGATCAGGCGATCGCGAGCGTGAAGAACGAAGGTACGTCCGTCGCGATCACGATCGAGGATCGCGGCCTGGCGCCGATGCCCGTCGAGCTCGCGGTCACGCGCGCGGATGGAAAGACCGAACGCGTGCACATTCCGGCCAGCGTGTGGCTCACGGGCGCGCGCAGTTACGTCGCGCGAGTACCGCGCGGGTCACCGGTAATGAGAGTCGAGATCGATCCGGACGGCTGGTTTCCGGATGTCGATCGAACCAATCAGCTGTGGACTACGCCTCGGGGAATGCGCGCGCACGAGTAGCGCATCACTCGGGACTGTTCGAAAAAAAGCCTCGCCCTTCCAGCGAGTCCGTCGCGACGAGCCTAGGCGCCGACCTCCCGTCTCGCAGTGGTACTTTGCGAGGCGTCGCACGCCAATGCGTGACCGTGCTGGTGTAGCTGCCCCACAGGTGCCACCTTGTACGAGCGCGAGCCCGAGCTTCCCTCCCCTGCGAACCTCATGAACGACATTCCGCCACGTCTCGCCGAAGCGCTCGTCGATCGGTACCGGCTCGAACGAGAGCTTGGCGCCGGCGGAATGGCGACGGTATATCTCGCGCACGATCTCAAGCACGATCGCAAAGTCGCGGTCAAGGTGCTCCGCCCCGAGCTCGCCGCTGTTATCGGCGCCGAGCGCTTTCTGGCGGAGATCAAGACGACGGCGGCGCTCCAGCACTCGCACATCCTCCCCCTCTTCGATTCGGGACAGGCGGACGGCTTCCTGTTCTACGTCATGCCCTTCGTCGACGGCGAGAGCCTTCGCGATCGGCTCAAGCGCGAGCGCGAGCTGCCCGTCGACGAGGCCGTGCGCCTCGCCAAGGAAGTCGCGTCCGCGCTCGACTACGCGCATCGGCACGGCGTCATCCATCGCGACATCAAACCCGAGAACATCCTGCTCCAGGACGGGCAGGCCCTCGTCGCCGACTTCGGCATCTCGCTCGCGGTCACGCAGGCCGGCGCGAGCCGCATGACGGAGACCGGACTCTCGCTCGGCACGCCGAGCTACATGAGCCCCGAGCAGGCCACGGGCGAGCGCACGCTCGACGCGCGCGCAGATGTCTACTCGCTCGGCTGCCTTCTCTACGAGATGCTCGTCGGCGAGCCTCCGCACACGGGGCCATCGATCCAGGCGGTGATCGCGGCGGTGGTGACGAAGGAGCCCGAGCGGCTCGGTGCGCGCCGGCCATCGGTTCCCGCGAACGTCGAGTACGCGGTGCACAAGGCTCTCTCGAAAATTCCGGCCGATCGATTCGCGACCGCAGACGCGTTCAGCAAAGCGCTGAGCGAGCCGATGACGAGCGCGACGATGGCGTCGATGCCCGGCTTCGTGAGCGCGGCGCGCAAGCCGAACACGAAACTCGTGGGCATCCTCGCAGTCGCGCTGCTCCTCGCGATAGCGCTCGCTACGTGGGGTTGGATGCGCCCGCGCGCGCAGACCTTCATGAATCGCTTCGTGCTCTTTCTGCGCCCGGACGAGGCAGTGTCCGGAGGCGCGAATGGCGGACACGTCGCGATCTCCCCGGACGGTCGGCGAATCGTATATGTGGGCCGTGGCGACGCAGCTACGCGCCTCATGATGAAGGAGGCCGGTCAGATCGATCCGGTCGTGCTTCAAGGGACCGAGAATGCTACGAATCCGTTTTTCTCTCCCGACGGACGCCAACTGGGTTTCATCGTCAACGGTACGACCGTGCGCGTCCTGCCGCTCGATGCAGGCTCTCCGCTCACACTCACGGACAAGGCCAACACCACCGCCGGCGACTGGGGGAGCGACAACTACGTCTATTTCGAAACCGACTTCGGCATAGGCCGGATACGCGCGACAGGCGGCCCGACGGACACCGTCTACGCGATGCCCAAGGGCGCGCACCTCGTCGGCACCGAATGGCCCGTCGTGCTCCCGGGTGCGAAAGCCCTCCTCTATCGCGTGCGCCGCGAGGGGCAGGCGGTTGCAGACTATGAGATCGTCGTGCAGACGCTGCCAAAGGGAGAGCCGCGAGTGCTCACTCGAGGGGTGTGCGCGCGCTATGCACCAACGGGCCACCTACTGGTCGTGACGTCCGATGGCAAATTGCTCCTCATCCCCTTCGACCTCGGAAAGCTCACGTTGACGGGCCCGCCGGTCGCGCTCTACGAGGGGCTGTCGTCAGCGCCGTTCCATTGTCAGGTCGCCCTCTCCGACGGCGGCACCCTCATCTATCAAACCGCCGGGCGACTGTCCGCGCGCGAAATGGTGTGGGTGACTCGCGAGGGGCTCGCTTCGCCGGTGGACTCGCAGTGGGCGCCCGGTGGCAACATTGGCTCTCCAGCGCTATCTCCGAATGGGCGTGCGATAGCGGTCGAGATGGCGCAGGCGGGAAAATCGGATATCTGGGTGAAGGTGCTCCCCGGAGGACCCTTCTCTCGTCTCACCTTCAGCGACACGGTCCACGTGCGTCCGTCCTGGTCCGCGGACGGAAGCAGAGTGCTTTATCTGAGCGATCGCGGCGATGGCACCGGCGTCGCGCAGTCGCGCCGTGCTGATGGCATTGGGGACGCGACGAATCTTCTTCCGGTCAACCACGGCTTCGGCCAGGTCACGCAGTCTCCGGACGGGCAGTGGCTCGTTCTCCGCGAAGACACTCTGGGCTCGGGCGACATCGTGACCGCGCGGATGGGCGACACGACGATCGTGCCGCTGGTGAAGTCGCCCGCGAATGAAGGAGTGCCTGCACTCTCTCCCGATAGCAAATGGCTCGCCTACTCATCCGATGAATCGGGTACATTCGAGGTCTACGTACGACCCTTTCCCAATGCATCGTCCGCACGCTGGCAGGTGTCGACCGCAGGCGGGATCTACCCGCAGTGGTCACGCGATGGGAAGGAGCTCTTCTTCCGAAACAAGGCGAACTACCTCGTCGCGAGCTCGGTGCAGACGACTCCCACATTTCGAGCGGACGTTCAACGCAGCCTGTTCATTCTCAAACCCTTCGCTTTCTCGGGGCAGACCGCGCCGTACGCCGTCGCGCCCGACAAGCGATTCCTGATGATGCGCGAGGTCGCAGCGGGCGATGCGGGATTGCTCATCGTGAGTGAGCACTGGTTCGACGAGCTGAAAGCGCGCGCCGAGCACTGATCCCTTCTCTGAATTGCCGGCGAATCTGCCGGCCTTACCTAAATTCCCGACGTTCCGGAGTGTAGTCATGCGACAGTTGCTCATTAGCGCGCTCGTCATCGTCCTGGCATCGCCCGCATTTGCACAGGGCAAACAGAAGAAGCCGTCGGCCGCGGATGCGAGAAAGACCGCGTCGGCGCTCGCCACCGACTCGAGCGCACACATTTCGTCCGACCCGGTGCTGCGCTCGCTGCAGTGGCGTCCCGTCGGCCCGTTCCGCGGAGGGCGCGCGGTCGCTGTCACGGGCGATCCCGTCGAGAAGCGTACCTTTTATTTCGGTGCCGTAGACGGCGGTGTCTGGAAAACGGTCGATGCGGGCGCGACGTGGCGGAGCCTCACCGATGGGACGTCGAGCATCGCCTCCGTTGGCGCGATCGCCGTCGCGCCGTCGGATCGCAACGTCATCTACGTGGGCACCGGCGAGACGGACTTCCGCGAAGACCTCACCGTTGGCGACGGGATGTATCGCTCGACCGACGGTGGCCAGAGCTGGAAGCACATCGGACTCGAGAAGACCGAGCAGATCGCCGCCATCCGCGTCAATCCCAGGGATCCGGATGATCTCTTCGTCGCCGCGTATGGCCATGCATTCGGACCGAATCCGGATCGCGGCGTCTACCGCTCACGCGATGGCGGAACGACGTGGAAGCGCGTGCTCTTCGTCGACGACAGCACCGGCGCGATAGACCTCGCGATGGATCCGACGAACCCGCGCATCCTCTACGCATCGATGTGGCGCTTCCAGCGGTTCCCGTGGGGCTTCAGTGCGGGCGGCGGCAAGAGCGGCCTGTGGAAGAGCACCGACGGCGGCGACACGTGGACGGAGCTCACCGACAATCCGGGAATGCCGCACGTTCCCATCGGCCGCATCGGCGTATCAGTCTCCGCGTCGATGCCGAATCGCATCTACGCCTACGTCGAGACATCCCCCGACGACTCGCTCGGAGGCATCTATCGCTCCGAAAATTCCGGGGCCAACTGGAAGCGCGTGAACGGCGACCAGGCCTTCATGGTGCGCCCGTGGTACTACGGCCTCATCTCGGCGGACCCGCAGGATCCGAACGTCGTGTGGGTGATGAATCTCGGCACGTACAAGTCCATCGACGGTGGCCACACCTTTCAGCGCGTTCGTGTGCCGCACGGCGACGACCACGAGCTCTGGATCGATCCCGAGGATTCGAAGCGGATGATCGAAGGAAACGACGGCGGCGCGACGCTGTCGCTCGATGGCGGTGAGAGCTGGTCTTCGCAGGACAATCAGCCGACGTCGCAGTTCTACCACGTTCTCGCCGACAATCAGTTTCCGTATCGGCTCTACGGCGCGCAGCAGGACAATTCGAGTGTGCGAATCAAGAGCCGCTCCGATGAGGGAGCGATCACCCGTCAGGACTGGGATGCGCTTCCGTTCGGCGAGTCCGGCTATCTGGCCGTCGATCCGCGCAACCCCGACATCACGTACGGCGCATCGTACTGGGGCCAGCTGCAGCGCCTCGACGAGAAGGCGAACGAGCTGCGCGACATCAGCATCGCGCTCCCGAACTACGACGGCTACGCAGCGAAGGATGTTCCGCTCCGCTTTCAGTGGACCTTCCCCCTTCTCCTCTCGCCGAGCGCGCCCGGAACGATGTACGCGACGGCGCAGAAGGTGTTTCGCACCACGGATGAGGGTGAGAGCTGGACCGCAATCTCCGCGGATCTCACCCTCCACGATCCCGCTACTCTCGGCCACGTGGGCGGTCCGATCACGCGCGACGAAACCGGAACCGAGATCTACGCCACGATCTTCGCATTCGCGGAGTCGCCGGTGAAGGCGGGAGTGCTATGGGCAGGCTCGGATGATGGGCTCGTACACATCTCGCGCGACAACGGGGCGACGTGGCAGGATGTCACGCCGCACTTTCCGGGAAAGTTCACACGGGTGAGCATAATAGACGCCGGGCACCACGATGCCGGCACCGCGTACCTCGCGGCGAATCGCTATCAACAGGATGACCTCCATCCCTATCTCTATCGCACCGCAGACTACGGAAAGATGTGGACGCGCATCGACACCGGCATCCCCGAGCTCGCCTACACGCGCGTGATCCGCGAGGATCCCGTCGCCCGCGGGTTGCTCTACGCGGGGACGGAGAGCGGCGTCTACGTCTCGTTCGATGACGGCGCCCACTGGCAGTCGCTCCAAGTCGGGCTTCCGCGCACCTCGGCGCGCGACCTCATCGTGCACGACAACGATCTGATCGTCGCCACGCACGGTCGCTCGTTCTGGGTATTGGACCATGTCTCGGTGCTGAGACAAATCACAGACGCGGTGCGCCGCGAGACGGCACACGTCTTCGTTCCCGATACCGCGATTCGGTGGGACGCCGGATCCGGACGCCGCGAGGCGAGCGCAGGACAGAATCCGCGCGGTGGCGTGACCGTAGACTTTTGGCTTCGCGAAAAAGCGACCGGCCCCGTCACGCTCGCCTTCCTCGATCGCGAGGGAAAAATTATCCGCACCTTTTCGTCAGCCGGAGCGCCCGCGCCCGACAGCGCCGCGAGTGACTCCGTCGCCAAGGACTCGATCGCGAAGGCGCAGCGAGATACCACGGCCGCGATGGGTCGCAAGAAAAAAATCGAGGGCGCAGACAGCACGTCGTACGCGCCGAGCGACTCGCTCGTGCCCACGCGCGTCGGCGTCAATCGCTTCGTGTGGAATCTGCGCTACCCAGATGTCAAGCACATCGCCAATATCGTCGTCGACTACGGAACGACGACCGGCATGCAGGTGCTCCCCGGCAGCTACACCGTTCGTCTCACGGTTGCAGGGAAGTCGTATTCGCAGCCGTTCATCGTCGTGAACGATCCGCGCACCACGGTCAAAGCCGTCGCGCAGCAGGCGCAGATCACGGCATGGCTGGAGCTCCGCGACCGCCTCGACTCCACCGTGAGCGCGGCGAAGGACATCGAGACGATGCAGGAGCAGATCGATGCGCGAATCACGCAGGCGAAGGACGCGGCGTACGCATCGCGCGTGAAGAACGCCGGGAAGCCGCTGCGCGCGAAGATGGAGGAGATTCGCGAGGCGCTCATCGAGGTCCACTCGCACGCCGACGAGATCACGCTGCACTACCCCGTCAAACTCTACAACATGTTGCTGACGCTGAATGGGCAGCTGCTCACCGGCGACGCAGCGCCGACGCAGTCGCAGCTCGCATCGCTCAAAGAGCTCGCCGGGAAGGTCGATGCGCAGTTGCAGAAGCTCCACGCCCTGGAAACCGGAGATGTCGGCGCGTTCAACCGGATGATGAAGGAGCTCGATGTGCCGGCGGTAACGGTGAAGGCGCCGAAGACGGTGATGTAGCCGTGCGCGATGATCCCGGCGACTACTCCGGCCCAGGCATGGAGTCGCGCGCCGGGGCCACCACGCCCGCGGGCAACCCCGCCGGCGCCGTGGGCAGCTCGAGGATCGGAGCGTTGTGGATGATCTTCCCGCCGAGGTAGGACGTATACGATGCACCGCCCATCGCGACGAGCGCACCGATCGAAACCGCCGCGCGGACCCACGCGGGGATGATCTCGTCGCGCCGCTTGAGGGCGCGCCACCATCCGTAGGCGCAGATCACCCCGACGAGCAGCGTCGACAGCATCGTGAGCCCGGCGGCGTCATCGTGCACGTGGATCGCGTCGCGCTGGATGTACCACGTTCCTCGGAGCGCGTGCGACGCCTCGTCGCCGCTGAAGTGCACGGGATACACGATCAGTCCGGCAATCGTCAACGTCCCCATAGCGTAGAGCCAGAGGCCGCGGCGCCCCGTGACGAGCGCGCCGAGCACCGCGAAGAATCCCATGGTCGCGAGCACGACCGGGAAGTGATTGACCAGCAGGTGCACGTAGGGCCATGTCAGCGGAGGCATGCGGATTCGGATTTGAGTGAGTCGAAGAACCGATGAGCGAAGGTCACGCGACGTTCGTGCCGACACATTCGCTACTTCCGAACGCGCTGCACCTTCACACTAACTTTCCCGCATGCACTCGTACACCCCACGCGCCCTCCTCTTCGATCTCGACGGTACCCTCGCCGATTCCATCGCGCTTCTACTCGCCGCCTTCCGTCACACCTTCGCGACGCATCGGCCGCAGGACACGCCGACCGACCAGGAGTGGATCGCCGGAATCGGCACGCCGCTGATCTCGCAGATGCGTGGCTTCGTTCCGAGCGAAGACGATGCGCAGCAGATGATCCTGACCTATCGCGAGTTCCAGCGTACACGCCACGACGAGATGCTCAACGAGTTCGAGGGGGTGGGCGAAACGCTCGCGCTGCTCAAATCGCGCGGCCATCCCACCGCGCTCGTCACGAGCAAGTCCAACGATCTCGCCCATCGTGCGCTCGACTGGCTGCATCTCACCGACAGCATCGACGTCGTCGTCGGCATGGACTCCACCGAGCGCCACAAACCCGAGCCCGAGCCCGTGCTCTTCGCTCTCGCCGCACTCGGCGCCAAACCGGCGGACGCGCTCTTCCTCGGCGACTCCCCGCACGACATCGCCGCCGGAAACGCCGCCGGTGTCACGAGCGTCGCGGCACTTTGGGGGCCCTTCTCTCGTACGGTGCTGGAACAGGCGCACCCGGCCCATCTCCTCGAGCACATCCGTGAGCTCCCGGCGCTGATAAGCCGGTTGGACGCCGCCAGAAGCACCTAGGCGTTCAAACCTTTCCGTCGTTCGTGTCGTCTCATCACCCAACGAGACCAGAGGGTCGATTTGGATGACGGCGACGGCGACCGAGGTGGTTCCAATTCAAGCTCCAGCTCAAGCCACCGAAGACAGCGGCACCTGGGTCGCCCGCGCCGCGAGCGGAGACAGGCGTGCGTTCGAGCACGTCTACCGCACGCATTTGAATCACGTCTACTCGCTCTGCGTGCGGATGACGAGTGATCGCGCCCGCGCCGAAGAGCTGACGCAGGATGTGTTCGTGCGAGCGTGGGAAAAGCTCCCCACGTTCAGGGGCGAGAGCGCCTTCTCGACCTGGCTGCATCGCCTGACGATCAATGTCGTGCTCAACGAGCGGCGCGTGGATGTTCGCGAGCGAGGGCGCACGGTATCGTCGGACGACGAAGAGGAGAGCGCACCACCGGCATCATCGACGTCGCAGCCGATGCACGCCGAGAAGATGGACATCGAACGGGCGATCGCGAAGCTGCCCAAGGGCGCCCGCAAAGTGTTCGTCCTGCACGATGTCGAAGGATTTACGCACGAAGAGATCGGATCGATGCTCGGTGTTACGGCAGGTGGGTGCAAGGCGCAGCTGCATCGCGCGCGGCTGCTCTTACGGGAGGCTCTGACACGATGACTTACGACAAGCACGATTGCGATTTGATGTGCGAGCGGCTCGCCACATACCTCGAGGGTGATCTCGCGCCCGCCGATCTGGCGACGGCCGAGCAGCATCTCGCGGAGTGCGCGTCCTGCCGAGGGGTGCTCGCGGAGCTTCGCGCGATCTCGGCGCAGGCTCAGTCGCTGCCACTGCTCACACCCTCGCGCGATCTATGGTCGGGGATCGAGGCGCGGATCGCCACGCCGGTGACTTCGTTCGACAGCGCACCCGCCGCGGTGCAACGCGCGCCGAGTCGCCGATGGCAGTACGCGATCGCTGCGGCGGCGCTGATCGCAGCGGGCGCGGGCACCGCGCACCTGGTCGGGACTCGTCACAATGGTGCTGGCGCTCCGCCGGTCACCGTCGCGCAGCAGCCGGCGACGGAGCACAACGACTCGCTAGCGGCAACAGCACCCGTAACTCCACCCGCGATCACGGCCGCACCGCGCGCCACTCCCGCACCGGCACAGATCACGGGCGCCACACTCGTCTCTCGCCCGAAGCGCGAGATGAGCGCCGCACGCGTCTACGACAACGAGATCACGATGCTCGACAGCGTCGTTCACACCCGCCGCGAATCACTCGACCCGAAAACGATCGCGGTCATCGAGCAGAATCTGAAGATCATCAACAAGGCAATTCTCGAAAGCCGGGCTGCGCTCGCCAAGGATCCGAAGAGCCCGCTGCTCTCGAACCAGCTCGACAACGTGCTCGGCAGCAAAGTCGAGCTGCTTCGTACTGTCGCGTTTCTTCCTACTCAAAGCTGATGGAGCCGATCATGCACGCCCCCTGGCGCCTTGCCCTACTCGCCTGTCTCGCGATCGCGCTGCCGGTTTACGCGCAGCACTCCGCACCGAAACCGCCGAAGCCGCCCCGGCACTACGATCGCCACGAACGCGACGACGCCGCAGAGTCGCGCATCGACACGACCGTTTCGCTGAGTGCGGCGGGCACCGTAGACCTGCAAAGCTTTTCCGGCGACATCAACGTAGTCGGTACCGACGGCGATCAGGTGAAGATCCGCGCGAAGTCCCACAGCCGCCTCACCTTCGAGTCCTCGTCATCACGCGTGTCGCTCGTCGAGTCGCCGGAGCACAACAGCTACAGCGACGACGATGATGAGGACGACAGCGGTTCGGGCCACAATAGAGTCGAGGTGAGCATGCCGAAGTCGGCGCGGCTCCTCGTGCGCTCGCTCTCCGGCGACATCAAGCTCCGCGACGTCGCCGACGTCGAGGCACATTCGGTGAGTGGCGGTATCGATGTGACCAATGTCGCGAGTCACGCAGTTCTCGAGACGATCTCCGGCGACGCGACCGTGACTCACGTGAGCGCCGGCGTTCGCATCAACACGGTGAGCGGCGACATCAGCGCCAAGCAGATCGCCGGCGAGGTTGCGGCACAGAGCGTGAGCGGTGACGTGACTCTCGATGACATCACCAGCTCGTACGTCCGCTCGGAGACCGTTTCGGGGGAGGTGCATTTCTCGGGGCCGGTCGATCCCAAGGGACGCTACGAATTCCACTCGCACTCGGGCGACGTCGACGTGAACATCGCCGGAGGTGGAAGCGACGCCACGCTCGACGTCGAGACGTACAGCGGCGATCTCGACACATCCTGCTCGATCACGATGCAGCCGAACAGCAGTGGCTCCCGCATGGGCAAGCGCGGTACGTACACGATCGGGCATGGCGGCGGTGCCCACTTCATTCTCAAGACTTTCAGCGGCGATGTTCGCATCTCGGGCTGCCGCTCACACGGAGACACCTAACATGCGCCGCATCCTTTGCACCTCCCTTGCCGCGATGGCACTCGTCTCGAACGCCGCATCCGCCCGGGCACAGAGCGATTACGATCGCGATTACGAGGCCGACAGCTCGTTCTCGACGAAGCAGACGATCGCGGCCGGGGGCACCGTGCATGTGCAAAACCTCAACGGCAGCATCGATGTCGTCGCCTCGGACAACGGCTCGACGACCATCTCAGCAATCAAGCAGTGGCGCCGCGGCGACCCCTCGATGGTTCGTATCCTGCTCGAGCCGGGCAACAACGGCGTCACGGTCTGCGCGCTGTGGGGCGAGGAGAAGGACTGCAACGATCGCGGGAGTCATTCTCATCATCATGACAACGATCGCCACAACGACGTCTCCGTTCGCTTCACGGTGCACGTCGCGAAGGGCGTGAAGGTCGACCTCAATACGGTCAACGGCTCGGTCGAAGTCGAAGGCGCGACCGCAGCGGTCGACGCCGAGACGGTGAACGGCCGTGTGCGCGTCGCGACGCTCGGCGGGCCGGTGAATGCCCGTACCGTAAATGGCGACGTGCGCGCGAGCATCGAACATCTCGTGAAGTCCGATGAGCCGCTGGAGCTCAGCACGACGAACGGCTCGGTCCAGCTCGAGGCGCCCGCGGATCTGAGCGCCGATGTCGACGCCGAGACGACGAATGGCAGCATCGAGACCGACTTCCCGCTCACGATCAGTAAAGGACTCGTCGGCAGGCATGTGCATGCTACGGTCGGCCAGGGTGGGAGGCGCGTCGAGCTCCATACCACGAACGGCTCGGTGAGGCTTCGGAAACTTGGGTGAGCCGTTCCGCGTAGGGACGGGAAAGGTCATCCCGACTTGCCCGTCCCGGAGCTCATCATGCGCAACATTCTCTGCGTTCTCGCGGTCACCGTCATCGCTTCGTCGTGTACTCGGCATGCCGACTATCCGACCCGCAACTTCAGCTGGACCGGGGACGTAGCGCCCGGCGCCACGGTGAGAGTGAACAACGTCGACGGGCCGATCGCGGTGCTCGCGTCGACGACGAACAAGCTCACTGTCGACGCGGTGATCGTGAATGCGTCGCCGACCGCGGTTCAGGTGAAGCAGGCGATGAGCGGAAACGATATTTTCTTCTGCACGCTCTTCAACTCATCCGCCGCCGCGAGCTGCGCTCCCGGGAAGCACCAGCACAGCACATCGTTCTCACCCTTCTCGTTCTTCAGCCGCCGCCATCCGATCACCGTGCGCTACACGGTTCACCTTCCCGAGGGCGTGAACATCGGGGTCGAAACGGTGAACGGCAAAGTCGTCGCTCAGAACATCGGCGGCAACCTGAAGGCCGTTACGGTGAACGGCGACGTCGTCGCCTCGACGACGAAGGGGACGGTCAACGCGGAGACGGTGAACGGGTCGATCATCGCCAGTATGGCGCAGCTCCCGGATTCAGGGGATGTGCACCTCGAGACGGTGAACGGCTCGATCACGACGGTGATCCCCGAGGGAATCGGCGGTGCGATCGACCTCGAGAATGCGAACGGGTCGATCATCGCGAACTATCCTCACGCCGGCGCGGACAGCGCGAATACCGACAAGCACCACATGCGCTTCAAGCTCGACGACGGCGCGCGGCGCGTGCATTTGGAGACGGTGAACGGCTCCGTGAATCTCACGAAGTACGTGAAAACCGCGGCGGTCTCGCTTCTGAACTGAGGTTACGGCTCGCGCTGATCCATGGCGCGAACGCCCGCAATCACGATACCGAAGGCGTTGCTCACGCGCTTGAAATCCCGCCTCGGCTCGAACCGCTCTTCACCCAACTCGACCTGTTGCAGCCGCGACAGGTCGAAGTTTTTCCAGCCATGTTCGACGCCGCCCTCGGCATGTCCCTGGACCTGAAATGCCTCGAGCTGTTCGCTTCCGTCCGTTTTCCTGACGATCGCGTGGGGCTGGATCATACGCGTTCCGCCGGTCTCGTAAACGAGCCGCAGGACTCGGCGTTCTTCCAGGGCCTGTAGAACGAGTGCTCGTGACATGCGGCTCCCCCGTTGAGTGCGCTCACATAAACAATGTTCTGAAGGTCGCGCGCGCAACCGGGGGAATGGGTTACGTGCGATGTTGCGGGTGGTTATCTCTCGCCGATGCTCACTCGATCGATCTCCCGCATCGCCTGCACAGCGGGAACGCTGGTCATGCTCGGCGTCGCCTCTCCGAAAAGCAGCGCGCAGACGAGCGCTGCCGATAGCAGCCATCCGTCGGTCGCTCCCGTTCCGCAGCCGCACTACAAGCTGCGTTTCGCACTCGGATTCGTCGCGAGCATTCTCGCGCACGAGAGCGGACATGTGATAGCCTCGTATGCGGTGGGAGGACACCCCTCGTTCGGCTTCAACAAGTGGCGACCGACGATCTACTCCGGTATCGACTCGCGCATCGAACCGCACAAGCAGTTCATCTTTTCGAGCGCCGGGCTCAACGTGCAGACGCTCCTCGATGAGGCGTTGCTCGACTGGCCGCATGCACGCGGCAGCATCGCTGGCCCCTTCGAGCGCGGCCTCCTCGCCGGCGGCATCGGCACGGTCCTCTTCTACATCTCGCTCGGCCGCTCCGCCAACGTCAGCGACGTGACCTTCATGGCGAGAACGTCATCGCTGTCGAAGACACAGATCTCGCTGATCTACGGCGGCATAGCCGCGCTGCACGTCGTCCGCATCCACTTCAAGGATCGCTACGCGCACTTCTTTACGGTCCCCGACGGCAGCGGGCACCTGCGTGTGGGGATGAGCCTCGCGCCGGACTAGACTGACCTTCGTTTTGTCGCTAGTCCAATCGTTGACGCTTGTGTTCCGCGGTGACTTCGAACGAGAGCCACATCGACAGCTCGTCGCGATAGTCGTCCCCTTGTCGCACCGCCTGCGGCTCGAGCCCATACGCAACGAAACCGTGGCGCTCGTAGAATCTTCTGGCGCGATCGTTGTCCGCCATCACCGTGAGCTGCAACTGGCGCACTTCACTTCGCGCGTGCGCGATGAGCCCCTCCATTATCGCATTCGATGCGCCCGAGCCGCGAGCCGACGAGCGAACGTACATCCCCCAGATCAAACCTTTGTGCGAAAGCTTGGCGCCGGAGAAGCGACCGAAGCCCCCGACACCGAGCATCTCGTCGTTTCCGTCGTCGACCGCTGCGACCACGAAGTCCTGATCGAGCCGGGTGGCCCACACGCTCGTGGCTATTGCTGCGTCGTCGCGCTCGCTGTAGCGAAAGCCGTTCGGATCACTTCGGAGCCCCTCGAGACGAATCTCTCGAAAGCGCTCGACATCATGCGAAGTAAGTCGCACCACACGGATCGCCATCGGAGGGATCGAGTCGGGCGCCTACTTCGCCTGCTGCCCCGGCGGCAGCTGCGCCGGCGGCGCGCGATCGATCAAGAGCTTCGTCACGAAGCGCTGCCCCTCGCTCACGCGCTCCATCTCGATGGCGATCGACTCCACCGCCTGTTCCACCCGCGCGAGGCGCGCATCGAGTAGCGCAGTACCCGTCTTTGGTCCACCGAGTCCGGCCATCTTCTCCTTATGGCTGAACCACATCTTCATGCTGATCACCGCGCCCGGAATTCCGAACACAATGGGAATGACGAACGCTTCGACGGGAATGAACATGCGTAAAATACCTGCGTTGGATCGGATTGATGAACGGAGCCGCTGCTCGTGCCTAAGCTCTCATACGTCGAGCGGCGCCGGAAGGTGTCGGCCGAGATCGCTATCGCGGAACCGCCCCCGCGAGCCGTCCGGAGTCTGGAATGCTCTCCAGAACACGCCCCGTCGGCATCGACGCCACGACGCGCAGGGGCAAATGCGTCAGCACCGAATCGGAATTGTTCACGGTGCCACATGTCTCGTCGAAATCGATGAGAAGCGCACCGCGGCGCGCGAGCGTGCCCGTGAAGGCGCGAATCGTGAACGCATCCGTCTCGTCCGGAAACTCGTGGGAGAGCCGCGCCGAGTGGAAGTAGAGCGCCTCGGGGACGTTGGTGTAGAGTGGACGTCCGGCGGAATTCGCGCGCACCCAGGCAGTTAGCGGAGAGTTGCGCCAGCAGTCCTCCGCGAAATCATTCCCCGTCTGCCTGGCGTACTCCACGCTGGCGGCGCTCACGCGAATCGCTGCGCCCCACCAGAGTAGCACGAGAAGGCCAACTCCACCCTTCGCGACCGCAGGCCAGCGGGTCCACGCCGGCGCGATGATCAGCACTATCGCCACCTCGAGCAACAGAAGCAGCGGCGCCATCAGTCTGTCGTCGAGCGGAATTCCCGGATCTGCACCGAGTCGTGATGCGAGCACGAGGCCGAGGTAGCAGGCCGCGAGAAGCGCAGCGGCAATGGCGGGATTCTGCCGCGCGCGCAGCGGCCGCGATTCCCAAAGCGCGATCACGACGAGCACCGCAACTCCCGCCGCCACGAAGATCCCCCACAGCTCGCCCATTCCCGGCACGAGCCACGCGGACGTCGTACGCCACCCCTCGCGCAGCGTCGACGTGATCTCTCCGTACAAACTGATCCGTCGAATCGCGCTCGGCCCCGCGCGGTGCATCGTGCGCAGCACCCACGCGCCCTGGAGCACGATCGCCGGGAGTGCGGCCACGACCGCGCGAGAAATGCGCTGTCGCAGAGTGCCGGCACGCGTGAGCTGCCAGAGCACGACGCCGGCAATGAGCGACACACCAGCGTAGCGAACGATGCTCGCGATGGCCGCGAGCGCGCCGGACACGATCGGCCTGCTCGGCGCGCGAACCATCGTCGCGAGCGTGAACGCCATGAGCGCGATGAAGAGCGGCTCGCTCAGCACGTTCTCGTGTACCTGCACCACTGCGGGCGTCACCATCACGAGCAGCCCGGCGACGAGTCCAGCGCCCATTCCCGCAGCGCTGGCCACGAGACCCACGACGATCGCGATCGTCACGAGCGCCGCGATCGCCTGGATGATCCTCGCGCTCTGGATCGCGCCGCCGCCAACGAGCTCCGCGCCGGCGATCACCACCGGATACCCCGGCGGCCAGTGCGCTAAAGGCATCGTGCTGTCGGCGCTCGCCCAGTCACGCTGCACATCGCGAAGGCCGGCGCCGTGCGCGAACGTCGTCGCCGCGTAGAGATACGACATGCTGTCGGGATCGAGCCCGGGGCCGAGCCCGGATGTGATTCGAAGCACACCCGCGAAGGCGACAAAGCCGAGCGCCAGCGCAGGTAAAGTCCGCCTCATCCGCATTAGGGAATGATACGCGAGCCGAGCGGCCCCGTCACACTCGCATTGCATACGTTCGAATCTGCCGGAAACGCTTGCCGCGCCCCTTCGCCGGGCCTAAGATAGCGAGTCACTTCATCCGTCTCTCGCAAGGCCGGCTCACTTGTCCGACGACGCGGAGTCGGCAGACCAGCTCAACTCGTCGCGCGAGAGCGGAGCGGTCATTGCCGGACGCTATCAGATCCAGCGTGAGATAGGCCGCGGTGGAATGGCGACCGTCTACCTCGCGCGCGACATTCGGCACGATCGCGAGGTCGCGCTCAAGTTCATCCACGCAGAAGTGGCGGACGGCCAGGCGACCGAGCGCTTTCGCCGCGAGATCGCGCTGCTCGCGCGTCTCCAGCATCCGCACATCCTCCCGCTCTACGATTCGGGCGAGTGGCAGGGCGCGCTCTTCTACGTGATGCCCTTCATCGCGGGCGAGACGCTGCGCGGCCGCATCAAGCGCGAAGGCCGGCTTCCGGTGGATGAGGCGATCCGCCTCGCGCGCGAGGTCGCGGACGCGCTCGCGTATGCGCACGCGCGCGACATCATTCACCGCGACATCAAGCCCGAGAACATCCTCCTCTCCGAAGGCCACGCACTCGTCGGCGACTTCGGCATCGCGCACGCGGTGAGTCGCGCGGGCGCGCGCCGCCTTACCGACGCTGGCTTCGCGATCGGTACGATCTCGTACATGAGCCCCGAACAGGGCTCCGCGGATCCGATCGACGGGCGCAGCGATCTCTATAGTCTGGGCTGCGTCGTCTACGAGATGCTGAGCGGCAAGGTGCCGTTCAGCGGACCGACGGCGCTCGCGATTCTCGCGCAGCGTTTCGGCGAGCCAGCCGCTTCGATTCGCCAGAAGCGTCCGGAGGTTCCGCCGGCCGTCGATGCTGCGGTGCTCAAGGCGCTCGCACCGGTGCCCGCGAATCGCTTTCAGAACATGACGGCGTTTGCATCCGCGCTCGGCAGCGCCGAGCGCGCATCGTCCGGCACGAGTGGACGTCCAAAGATCGCGCTGCTCTGGCGCTGGACCGCCGCCGTCGTCGGGCTCGGCGCGCTCGCAGCGCTGTTCTTCGCGTTCAAGCCCGCCCCGCTCGACCCCGATCTGTACGTCGTGCTCCCCTTCGTACATCGCGCGAACGCGGCTCCTCAGCTGCTCGACGGCGACAACTGCCAACAGCTGCTCTACGAAGCCTTCGGACGGTGGAACGGCATCACACTGGTCGACGACATGCGCGCCCACGACGCGCGCGCGCGCGTGAATGCGGCGCCGCTGTCGCTCAAGGATGCGCTGCGCACGGCGCGCTCACTGCGCGCGGGACGGATGGCGTGGGGCGAGGTGTGGCAGGCGCGCGGAGATATAGCCGTGCGCGGCCTCATCTATGATGTGCGCACCGAGAAACCGGTGAAGCAGTATACCGTGACTCTGCGCTCCGACCTTGGCGATGCCGAGCGCCGCTTCGACGAGCTGGCCGACACGCTGCTCGTCCCCGTCGCGGCGTCGGGGCGGGCGACGCTTCCGGCGAGCGCCGAAGGTGTGCGCGGCTCGCGCTCGATCCCTGCGTTGACGACGTACTTTCGCGCGCACGAGGCGCTTGCCGCGTGGAAGCTCGACAGCGCCGAGGCGCTGTTCCGCGAGGCCATCGATCTGGATCCGGATTATCCGCACGCGAACTATTGGCTCGCGCAGGTGATGTCGTGGCGCGGCGATGCAGATCCCGCGGAGTGGCAGCCGGCGGCGCAGCGCGCGGTCGCGAAGGCGTCGCGGCTATCCATGCGCGACAGCACGCTCGCGGCCGCGCTGCTCGACATGAGCGAGGGACGATTCTCCGACGCGTGCGCAAAGTACGAGCATCTACGATCGACGCGCGACTCGCTCGACTTCACCGTGTGGTATGGGTTGGGCGATTGTCGCGCGCGCGATACGGTGGTGGTGAGGTCCGCATCGAGTCCGTCGGGCTACAAATTCCGAAGTGGCTACGAGAGTGCGATCAGGGCGTACACGAAGGCGCTGACGCTCGTCCCCTCGTCGCACCTCGCGTTCGCCGGCATCGGCTTCGAACGTCTCTCCGTCAGGCTCTTCACGCAGAGCAACCAGGTGCGGAGCGGCGCCGTCGATGGCGACAGCGCTGTATGGGCGGCCTTCCCCTCCCTCGCGAACGATACGCTCGCCTTCGTTCCATATCCGCTCGCGCAAATCACCGTCGGCACCGTGCCGCGCCCGCGTTCGACGGCCGCCGCAATCGCGCGCAATCGCGCGCTGCTCGAACGCCTCGCCTCGGAATGGACGCAGGAATTTCCGCGGAGCTCTGCAGCATTCGAAGCGTTGGCGCACTCGCTGGAGATCGAAGGACGCATCACCGGATCGGGAGCTCCCAACAGCTCTGCGCTCGCTGCGCTCGACCGCGCGCGATCGCTCGCGACCGATCGAGCAGACGTCCTCCGGCTCGGTGTGATGCGCACTCGACTTCTCGTGATGACCGGTGACTTTGCCGGAGCACGCACACTCGCGGACTCCATTCTCGGTGCCGCAGCCGTCGTGACGCCAGCCGAGGGCGACGTGCTGAAGGCGCTCGCGGCGCTCACCGGGCGCGTGAGCAGAACCGTCGAGCTGCAGCGTGTGGAAGCGCCATCGGCTCGATTCCTTTCGCCGGCCAACCACATCGTACAGCCTCCGGTACCCGTTGCGGAGTCCGCACTGACGATGCTCGGCTACGTGTCGCTCGGCACCTCCGCCGACAGCATCGAGGCCGCGAAGCAGCGCGTCGAGCGAACGGTCGTCAGCTACGTCGGGATCGACAACCGCGAAGCCGTGCGCGAGGCAGTGCTGAATATTCCGCTCACGCTCGCGTATCCGATCGTGCCCGCGCTTTCACTCCAGCGCGCGGGCGGCAACGGTGACTACCTCCTCGACATTCAGCGGGCAGCTGCGAAACACGATTCCGCATCGGTGCACGAGCAGCTTCGCGCGGTCGGACGCCTTCGCGCACTCGATCGGCCGGGCGAGCTATCGATCTATCTGACCTACCAGGAAGCGTGGCTTCTGCTGCAAGTGGGCGACACGGCTGCCGCAACGCGTCA
The DNA here is from genome assembly GCA_013697785.1 of Gemmatimonadaceae bacterium. Classification (GTDB taxonomy): domain Bacteria; phylum Gemmatimonadota; class Gemmatimonadetes; order Gemmatimonadales; family Gemmatimonadaceae; genus FEN-1250. The sequence goes on along the minus strand of JACCWE010000059.1, from coordinate 10,964 downwards.
GCTGGATGCGTCGCTCACAGCGCTCCCCGCGCTCGGGCCGTATGTACTGGACTACGTGCAGGACGCCGCATTCCTGGTGCGGGCGATGGCGCTCCGCAGCGATCTGGCCGCGAGCGCCAACGATGCGAGAACCGCGGAGCATTGGGCGACGGCAGTGTCCCAGCTGTGGTCGGGCGCGGATGCACCGCTTCAGGATGTGGTGACACGGATGCGATCGCGAGCCTCGAGTGGAGCACACTGATGCATCGAGTCGCGCGTGCGGAATACTCTCGACAAGGAGAAGAAATGAGACTGCCGAACGCGACTCGCGCGCGCGATCTGGCGCAGCGTTTCGCGCTGATGCTGACGCTCGGCGCAAGCGCGTGGGGATGCGCGCACGCGGGTCCGACTCACGACGAGATCCTCTACTCTCATGCGCGGATTCACGTCGATCAGGCGACGGCCGCGCGTTGGGATGCGAACGAGCGGGAGATCGCGGCGGAGGGGGAGCGTATTCAGCCGATCCCGGCGGATGACAAGCATTCGTCGACGGTGCCGTTCCGGGGCGACGCGCGCGACATGCTCGCGTCGCTCAAGGCAAGCGAGCGGCACGGCGCGACCGACAAGCGCATGCTCTCGATACTCGGCGACCGGAGGAATGTTCAGTCGTCGGGCATCGTCGCGCAGATCACGCTCGTGAAGGGAAGCGAGTACAAGAGCGAGGGAAGCTTTCGAAAAGGATGGCTCCCTCTCGCGATCGTCGTCCTCCCGGACACCTTCCGGGCGGGGGCGGTCGCGTATCCGAAGCTCGCCTTGCGCGGCGGGACGAGCTGGATCTACGTCCGCGAGGAATCGGCATCGAAGTGGGAAGCGGCGCTCGTGCGGCTCGTCGACGGAAAGGTCGACCAGCAGCCGATGAACATCTCGATCGCGATGGAGGACAAGGTCGAGCCCGTGATCGGCGCCCGCTTCAACTGGGAGGATGACGACGAGTCGATCTGGGCATACTGCGGCGGGAAGTGCTGCAAAGTGACTGGCGCGAGGGCGCAATGAGCGCGCGCATCTCCCCAACGCTCGTGGTCGTGATCTCGCTCGCGAGCGCTCTGTGCGCTGCGCGGCTAGAGGCGGCGAGCGCAGACGCCGCGAGCGACGTGCTGAAGTACGAGCGCGCCGTCTGTGCCGCCTACGAGCGCAACGATGCCGCGGCGATCGACTCACTCGTCGCCGACGGCTACGTGCTCACCGAGAGCAACGGCTCGCTCACGAAGAAGTCCGATGATCTTCGCGATGCACGCAACCAGGCAGTAAGGTTCACCGCCTTCCGCAACGAGGACATGCAGGTGACCATGTACGGCCTCGCCACCGCAATCGTGCGCGGCAAGACGATCGTGCAAGGCACGGCGAAGGATGGCTCGAAGGTCGATGTCGTCGTCCAGTTCACCGACACCGTCGTCAGGATCGGCGGCCGGTGGAAGCTCGTCGCAGGACACGTGTCGAGATTGAAGAACAGCTAGCGACCTCCATACGTTACTTCGCGAACGCTAACGATTTCCCTGACGCAGGCGATTCATGTCTCTACTCGACATCGTGCAGCAGCACCTCGGCCCCGAACAGATTCAGCAGATCAGCCAGCACCTCGGCACTGATCCCGCTACGACGAGCAATGCGATCGCTGCGGCGCTCCCGATGATCGTCGGCGGCATGGCGCACACCGCGCAGCAGCCCGGCGGCGCGGCGGCGATCCAGAGCGCCGTCGATCAGCATAGCGCGGGTGGAATCCTCGGCAGCCTCGGCGGACTCGCGGGCATGTTGGGTGGTGCATCGAACAGCGGGGGCGGAATCGGTGGCATTCTCGGCAGCATCCTTGGGCAGCACACCGACACGGTGCAGAACGGAGTGCAGACGGCCTCGGGGCTCGATGCGGCGAAGGTAAAGAGTCTTCTCGCGATTCTCGCGCCGATCGTGATGGCCGCGCTCGCCCAGCACGCCGCGTCGCAGCCGTCGTCGACGAGCTCGTCGGGTGGGCTCGGCAGCATCCTTCAGCAGGCGGCGTCCGCGGCGCAGAAGAACAGCGGCGGCTCGTCGCAAGTTGGCGGAGTGCTAGGGCAGATTCTCGGCGGGCTCACTCACCATTGATCGTTCGACACAGGTGAGTGTCTTTCCGAAGTGCGCGCTCTAGTCTCTCCTGGCCACCCTCGCCGCTTGTGCGTGCGAGTGTCCGTACAGGAAGTAGATTGCGAGCCCCAACGCGAGCCAGATCACGAGCCGCACCCACGTCTCTCCGGGAAGGCCGACCATTTGCGCGAGGCAGATCACCGCGCCGAGTATCGGGACGAGCGGCACCCACGGTGTACGGAACGGGCGCCGATTGTTCGGCGCCGTTTTCCGCAGAATCACGATGCCGATGCACACCAACACGAACGCGAGCAGCGTCCCAATGCTCACCAGCTGACCGAGCACTTCGATTGGAGTGAGTCCCGCGACGAACGCGCACACGGTGCCCGTCACCAGCGTACTCACGTGCGGCGTCTGATAGCGCGAGTGCACTCTCCCGAACACGCGCGGGAGCAGCCCGTCGCGCGCCATCGAGAAGAAGATTCGCGTCTGCCCGAGCAGCTGTACGAGCATTGTGCTGAAGAGGCCGAACAGCGCGCTCACCTTGATCACGGGACTCAGCCAGCGCAGTCCCGTCGCATCGATCCCCACCGCGAGCGGATCGGCGACGTTGAGCTTCGAGTAGTGCACGATTCCGGTGAGCACGATCGCCACCGCGATGTAGAGCACCGTACAGATCGCGAGTGAGCCGAGGATTCCCCATGGCATGTCGCGCTGCGGATTCTTCGATTCCTGCGCCGCGGTCGTGACCGCGTCGAAGCCGATGTATGCGAAGAACATGACGCCGGCGCCGCGCAGAATGCCGCTCGGTCCGAAATGGCCGAACTCTCCCGTATTCGGCGGAATGAACGGCGTGAGATTCGCGCGCTGCACGTACGACGCCCCCGCCACGACGAACACCACGAGCACGATCGCCTTGATGAACACGAGCACCGTGTTCGCGTTCGCCGATTGCCTGATCCCGCTGATCAGGAGCGCCGAGACGAAGATCACGATGCACACAGCAGGCAGGTTGAAGATGCCGACGACCGTCGCTCCGCTCTGGTCGGTGACGACCTTCCCGAGCGGCATCGTGAGCGCGAGTGGAAGGTTGATGCCGACATCGTGCGTGAAGCTCACGAAGTATCCGCTCCATCCCACTGCGACGGTCGACACGCTCAACGCATACTCGAGAATGAGGTCCCAGCCGATGATCCATGCGATGAGCTCTCCGATCGTCGCGTACGCATACGTGTACGCGCTCCCGGCGATCGGCACCATGGATGCGAACTCGGCGTAGCACAGCCCCGAGAACGCGCAGCCGATCGTCGTGAGGATCATCGAGAGGACGAGCGCGGGGCCGGCATTCTGCGATGCTGCCGTCCCTGTCATTACGAAGATGCCGGTGCCGATGATCGACCCGACGCCGAGCGCGATGAGCTGGACGCGGCCGAGCGATCGACGGAGCGGATTGCGCTCCGATTCCTGGTCGAGCTGGGCGAGCGATTTTTTCGCGAAGAGATTCATGCGTCGAGCATAGCGCGGTCCTCTGCGCGGCGCGCTCAGGGCGTCGTCAGGAGAAGGTAAGGCTTTCCTGACGGCGCCGGTCGGGCGCATGCGTGCGATCCGCGTTATATCCTCTCGATGCGTCAGCTCCCGCTCCTCACGCCACGGCCGCCATCATCGCTCTCGCGGATCACGATCGCGCTGGCGCTCGTCCTCGGCGCTGCGCTCGCGTGGGCAGTCGTGGTCGAGCTGCGCTACCAGCAGCGCACGGCGGAAAAGGTGACGGAGGATTATGTCGCGCTTCTCGCGCGCGAGCGAACCGGCGCCGCGGCGAGCGCGCTTCGAACGATGATCGCGAGCGACCTCGGCGCGCAGGTGGGCGGAACCATGGGTTCGGTCTACGAGGAGCTGCCGCCGCCGGCACCGCGCGATGCATCGAGCGAGTTGCGCTGTCCGAATTCGGCAGGATCGCCGCCATCCTACTTTCGCCTCGACCTCCGCAATCAGGCGTTGCTCGGCTCGCCCGGTGCCGACTCGAGCACCGTCGCGTGGGTGCGTGACGTTGTCGCATCGGAGATGCGATCGGCGCCGCTCGCCGCCGGGACGTTCGCGACGGCGTTGTCACGCGATCGCGCGGTGATCTACGGCGTGAAGTACGCGCCGTACAACGCGCCGGTAGCGGTGTACGGACTCGTCACCTGCGCACCCGCGCTCGTCGCGCTCGTTTCGCGCGCACGCGCGCGCGGAGCCGCGGACTCCGTCATTTCGCTCGGGGTCATGGTCGGCGCCGACACACTCGTCGCATCCGCGGCGCCCGAGCGACGCGTTCTCGCGCGCGAAGATGTAGCGGGTATCCAGCTCACCGCCTACCCACTCTTCGCGCGGCCTTTCTCGGGCGTCGTGATCGAACGCAGCGGCGTCCCGTCCTTCGCCCTCGCCCTCATGTTCCTTGGCACCATCGCGCTCGCGGCGATGGCGGTGCTTCAGCTCGTGCGCGACCGGCGCGCCGTGCGGCGGCAGGCGGAGCTCGTCATTACTATCTCCCACGAGCTGCGCACGCCGCTGGCGCAGATTCTCCTGTATTCGGAGACGCTCGCCCTCGACCGCGTGCGCGGCGACGATGCGAAGCGTGCCGCGGCGCAGCGCATCGTCGACGAGGCGCATCGCCTCATCGAGACCGTGAGCAACGTCGTCGGGCTCACGCGCCCGGAGCGCGCGTCGCCCGTCGCCGCTACTCCGATAACACCGGTAGCCTCGGTGATCGAGACCGCGATCACGCGTGTCCGCGCGCTCAGCGACGCGCGTGCGAAGATCGCCGTCAGCGTGTCGGGCGCGCCGCGGGTGCGCGTCGCTGAATCGGTGCTGCTGCAGGCGCTCACCAACGTGCTCGACAACGCGCTCAAGTTCGGGCCGCCCACGCAGACGGTGCTCGTCTCGGCCGCGCGCGCGGGTGCGCTCGTGCGCATCGCGGTCGAGGACGAGGGCCCTGGCATCGCGCCAATGCTGCGCGAGCAGGTGTTCGACAGATACTTCCGCGCGAGCGATGTCGCGGACGCGGAGGGTGCGGGTATCGGGCTGTGGGTCGTGCGTGATATTGTGGTGCAGGCGGGCGGCTGCGTGCGCGCCGAAGCAGCGAGCGGCGGCGCTCGCATCGTGCTCGATCTCCCAGCGGCGGACGACTCGTGACGCACATTCTTCTGATCGAGGACAACCCCGGCTTTGCCGAAGGACTGCGCCAGAATCTCGAATTCGATGGTTATCGAGTGACTGTCGCGGGCGATGTCGCCGCGTCCGCGCGCGCGATCGCTGCGGATGCGCCCGATCTCATCATCCTCGACCTCATGCTCCCCGACGGCAATGGCTACGACGTGCTGCGCACGATTCGCGAGCGCGACTCGGTCACGCCGGTGCTGCTGTTGACCGCACTCGCCGAGGAGGCGCACAAGGTGCGCGGCTTCCGCCTCGGCGCGGACGACTACGTCACGAAGCCGTTCGGACTGCTCGAGCTGCTCGCGCGCGTCGAGACATTGTTGCGCAGATCGGCGAGCGGCAGCTTCGCGGTGGTGCGACTGCCCCCCGTGCGCTTCGGCGACGTCGAGGTCGATCGCGATCACCGGAAGGTGACGCGCGCCGGCGTGGTCGTGCAGCTCACACCGAAGGAGTACGCGCTGCTCGCGGCGCTCATCGCGCGGAACAGCGCGGTGGTCGAGCGCGACGAGCTGTTGCGCGAGGTGTGGGGCTACGATCCGGGCGTCGTGAGCCGGACGCTCGACACGCATCTGGCCGAGCTGCGACGGAAGCTCGAGCGCGATCCGCACCGGCCGCGGCATATCCTCACGATTCCGAAGCAGGGATATCGGCTGGCGCTGGGGAATGAGGAGTCGTCGACGGAAGTGGCCAACACGGGATAATTTCGCAGCATGGATACTATCGCATGGCTGCTCGACTCCGATCCAACCATCCGCTGGCAGACGATGCGCGATCTCACCGACGCATCGCCGGCGTCGATCGCGAAAGAGCGCGCTCGCGTCGCGCACGAGGGACTCGCCGCAGAGATTCTCGCGCATCAGGGAAAGGATGGCGCGTGGCATCGCGACGGCGCTCCCGACTGGCTCCCGACTCTCTTCACGTTGCAGCTCCTCCGCGCGACCGGCGTCGATCGCACCGACCCTTCCATTCGCTCGATGGTGTCGCGACTCGAAGCAGGCTTTCGCTGGGACGAATCATTCGGCAAGAAGCCGTTCTTCGAAGGCGAGGTCGAGCCATGCATCAACGGCGGCGCACTCGCGCTCGGCGGCTACTTCGGGCACCCGTGCGAGAGTCTCGCGCGTCGTCTCCTCGGCGAGCAACTCGCTGACGGCGGCTGGAACTGTGAAGCGCCAAAGAGCACGCGCTCGTCGTTTCACACCACGATCTGCGTGCTCGAGGGGCTGCTCGAGTACGAGCGCGCTGTCGGCTCGGCGCCGGAGATCGCAGCGGCCAGACGTCGAGGCGAAGAGTATCTGCTCGAGCGCTCGCTCTTCCGCCGTCGCTCGACGGGCGACGTCGCGCACCCCGCGTTCCTGTCGTTCGCGTATCCGCCGCGCTACCACTACGACGTCCTTCGCGCGCTCGACTATCTCCGCGACGCCGGCGTGCAGCACGACGCGCGCATCGACGAGGCGCTCCGTCTCGTCGAGAGCCGGCGACAGGCTGACGGTCGATGGCTGCTCGATTGGGCGAACGACGAGTCGCTCGCCTTCCCGTTCAACGAGCGAGTGGGTGAGCCGAGCAAATGGAATACGCTGCGTGCGCTGCGGGTGCTTCGCAGGTATGAGCGAGTCGCGCTCGCGCCGCTCGCTAATTCGTAGAGCGTCAGCCGAGCTCGGCAGATCACACTCGGTTTCCCTGCCATTTCCGCCCTCCCTGAGCCACCTAAACCCCATCCCCTACCCCGGCAATTCTGTCGCCTTGCCTCTTCGGGTTTTTTTCGGTATCCTCAGTTCCCCGCACCTTTCCATTCCGGTTGGAACCGATTCGATGCCCCTTTCGCTCGCCGCCTCGCACACCCTCCCCCTCTTCCCCGAGGCCGTCCAGCGCTCGCTCCGCCAGCTCCCCGTCATCGGCGCCCAGAGCGACATCACCTACTACTCCACCCACGCGCGCTCCATCCTCAACGACACCCGCGCAACGGGAATGGCCTACTGGTCGATCAACCCGTACATCGGATGCGCCTTCGGCTGCGCGTACTGCTACGCACGCTACGCACATCGCTACGTCATGGAGCGCGCATCCGCCGCCGACCGGCTCGTCGATGACACCGCCGTCGAAGTCGAGCGCATCCCGCCCTGGCTCGCCTTCGAGCGCCACATCTTCGTCAAGCGCAACGCCGCCGACATCCTCGCGCGCACCCTCCGCTTCGGCAGCGACAAACATCTCGCGCTTCTCAAAGGCGAGTCGATCGTCATCGGCACTGCCACCGATCCGTACCAGCCGGCCGAGCGTCACTTCAAGGTGACACGGAGCATCCTCGAGGTGCTCGCCGAGCATCCGGGGCTGCGCATCGTGATCATCACCAAGAGCGCGCTCATCACGCGCGACATCGACGTGCTATCGCGCATCGCGCGCATCTCCGAGCTCACGGTGCATCTCTCCCTCATCACGCTCGACCGCGCGCTCGCCCGCCGCATCGAGCCGCGCGCGCCAACGCCCGAGGCGCGCGTCCGTGCGCTCGCGCGCCTCCGCGAAACGGGGATCGACGCGGGGATCAACTGCATGCCCGTCCTCCCCGGCATCACCGACAATCCCTCGGATCTCGAAGCCCTCGTGAAGCGCGTCTCCGAAGCCGGCGCCACATATGTCGGCGCGTGCGCGCTCCGCTTGCAGCACGAGGCACGCAAGCGCTATCTCCCGTTCATCGAGCAGGAGTTTCCGCACCTCGCCGGCCGCTATCGCGCCACCTATTCGCGCGGCAATCACGCAGGCGATCGCTATCGCGCGGGACTCGCGCGATTCTTCGACATGCTCTGCAAGCGCTACGGCATCAACTCCGGAAGCCGCAGCATGCGCGACGATGCCGACGACGATCCCTCGATGCTCGAAGCCGCAACCGCCACCGTCCAGCTCGACCTCGCCTTCTCAACCGCCACCACGTGACCATGCGCCCAACGCAAGCCGACAAAGCGAAGATCTTCCAGGCGCTGCACGCGCGCGCCGGCGCATTCGTCATCCCGAATCCCTGGGACGCCGGCACCGCGCGCATCCTCACCCGACTCGGTTTCGAAGCGCTCACCACCACCAGCGCCGGCCTCGCCTTCGTCCTCGGCCGCCGCGACGGCGATGGCTCCGTCACGCGCGACGACGCGCTCATCAACGCCAAGGCGATCGTCGACGCCACCGATCTCCCCGTCGCCGCCGACCTCGAGAACGGCTACGGCGACGCGCCCGAGTCCGCCGCGGAAACCATCCGCCTCGCGGCGCTGGTCGGTCTCGTCGGCGCATCGATCGAGGACTCCACCGGCGATTCGCGCAATCCCATCTACGACGTCGCGCACGCGGCCGAGCGCGTCACCGCTGCGGCCGAGGCCGCGCACGCGCTTCCCTTCCCGTTCATGTTCGTCGCGCGCGCCGAAAACTTTCTGCACGGCAAGCCGGACCTCGACGACACGATCCGTCGTCTCCAGGCTTTCGAGGCCGCGGGCGCCGACGTCCTCTACGCACCGGGGATCGTCAAGGCCGATCACATCCGCGCGGTCTGCTCATCCGTGAGCAAGCCCGTCAACGTCATCATGGGGATCAAGGGCGCGCCCTTCTCCGTTTCCCAGCTCGCCGCGCTCGGCATCAAACGCATCAGCGTTGGATCGTCGCTCAGCCGCGCCGCACTCGGCGCCTTCGTCCGTGCGGCGAACGAGATCAGGGAGCACGGCACCTTCGGCTTCGCGAACGATGCGCTTCCGTTCGCCGATGCGAATGACCTCGTAAGCGAGCGCTGAGCACACCATGACCGCCCCCGCGCGCGTCCTCGCGTCTCCTGGCCTTTCGGCTTCTGTTCGGGAGTTGAAGCTTCAGCTCGGCGCCATCCAGGAGAGCGTTCGCCCCGATCGCGCGCCGCTCCCCACGGGCATCGCCGAGCTCGACGCGCTTCTCGTCGATCGCGGCATTCCACGCGGGCGGCTCACCGAGATCACGGGCGCGAGCGGCAGCGGCCGCACCTCTATGCTCCGCACACTCGTCACCGCCGCCGCGAGCGGCGGGCGATGGGTCGCGTACATCGACGCGACGCGCACGCTCGCACCGCGCGACTGGGCGCACGTCGGCAGCGAGCGCGCGCCGCTCTGGATCATCCGTCCCACCAACGCCGCACGCGCGACGTGGTGCGCCGATCTCCTCCTCCGCTCCGGTGCCTTCTCACTCGTGGTGATGGACGGCGCACCGCCGCTCGCGCGCGTGCTCGGGGTGCGACTCACACGGCTCGCGCGCGATGTCGGCGCCGCCTTCGTCGTCACCGGCGAGCGCGGCGGCGATGCGACTGGAAGCTCGGTTCGAATACGACTCGCCCGGAGAAACGCGCGCTCCGAACGCACGACCACGATCACGCTGGAGAAGGGTGGTAAACGCCGGACGATTGAGGTGAGTTATGGCCGAGCAGTGGCGCGTCGCTTGTGTGCGCATCCCGAGGTTCCCGATCGCCGCGGTGTGGCGCACCCGGAACGCCCATACGTCCCGGCTCCATCAACTCCCATCATCACCTCCTACCCGGACAAATCCGCCGCAGAAAAATCCGTCGCGGGAAAATCCGCTGCGACCAACGCCGCCGCGAAAAACTCCGTCGCATCCACAGCTCCACGCCGTAAGCGCAGCTCCGCCTTCGTGGGATGACGCGCTGGTCGCGTTGCTCGATGGCGGCAAGCTGCGCGCAGTCTCCGGCGCAGCCGCGCGCGAAGGCGTGCGCAGCGGGATGACGGCGCTCGAATCGCGCGCACGCTGCGCCGCGCTCGAGATCCTCGACTGGGACGACACGGCCATCGCGAGCGCGATCGCCGAGCTCTCGGCGCACTTCCTCGTGGCGAGCCCCCAAGTGACGCCGGCCGCGCACGAGCCGGGACTCTGGTGGATCGGCGCGCACGGACTCGAGGCAATGGGCGGCGAGCGGATGCTCGTGCGCGCGCTCGCGGAGATCGCCGGCGCGTGGCATCCGCGCGCGCGCGTCGCGATCGCGAGCTCGTGCGTCGTCGCGCGCGCGGCGACGTGGGCCGCACCCGGCCGTCGCACGAGTGTCGAAGCGGCGTTCATCGTTCCCACCGGCGGCGACGCGGCGTATCTCGCGCCCGCTCCGCTCGCGCTCATCCCGATGGAAGGTGAGCTCCGCGCAACGCTCGCCGCGCTCGGCATTGCATCTGCCGGCGCCTTCGCCGCACTCGACAGCGAAGACATCGAGCGGCGCTGGGGCGCGACTGGGCTCGCCGCCTGGCGGCTCGCGCGCGGCCACGACGTGCGCCGCCCGGTGCTCGCATCCGTCTCCGCACGACATGCGGCCGAGGTGGAGCTCGCATCGCCCGCGACGACGATGGAGCCGGTGCTCTTTCTCCTCCGTCCCGCGATCGAGCGCCTCGCATCCGCACTCGCAGCCGAGGGACGCGCGGCCGCGACGATCGCGATCACTCTCACGCTCGACGATCGCCGCAGTGCGCTGCCGTCCGGCGCCGCGCCGCATACGGTCACGCGGCAAGTGCATCTTCCGCGTCCCGTCGCGCGCGCTGCTCCACTCGTCGAGCACTGTCGCGCACTCCTCGACACGTGGACGCTCACCGCGCCCGTGTGCGGACTCGCCGTCGCGATCACATCCACCGCGCCCGCCACGAGCGAGCAGAGTGACCTCCTCGCCCTCGGCTGGCACGATCCGGCAG
>JACCWE010000044.1 GCA_013697785.1 Gemmatimonadaceae bacterium | reverse complement strand
CGCGAACGTAGTTGCCGCAGAGCGCGTGGAATTCTGCGCTGGACATCGCGCGCTGGAACTCCGGCGCGCGCATGATCTGGCGGAAGAAGGCGTCGGTGGAGAGGAGCACGTCGTAGTCGAAGAAGATGTCGTAGATGCGGACGACGCCTTCCTCGCGCAGCACGATGTCGGACTCGGTGGAGTTGCCGCGGTGCATCGCGAGGCCCAGTCCGAAGTGCGTGTCGTGGTAGAGATTCGCGCCGGTGGAGATGATCCAGTCGACGAAGCCGGCCTCGATGAGCGGGATCAGCGCGGCCATGCCGAGCCCCGCGGGGGTGAGCGCGCCGGTGAGCGTGAGCCCGACGGTGACGTCGGGCTCGAGCATCTTGCCGGTGAACAGCTGCGCGGCCTCGCGGAGCCGCGCGGCGTTGTACGCGAGGAAGGTTCCCTCGATGAGATCGACGACGGTCTCGGTGCCGTCGATGCGGCGGGGATCGATGCGCTGGCCGCGCAGGAAACGGCTCTTCTCGTGCGACGTGTGCGCTGCCCCGGCGCGCTCGCGCTCCTCGGCCGCCTGCTTCTGCCGCGCCTTGGGGCCGGATGCGGATGAGCGCGTGGGTGCGCCGACCGGTTTCGCCTTCTTGCCGTTCTTACCGGACTTCTTTGCCGCCATTTCGATGATTCCTTAGTACTGAGATAATTACGTTTCGACGCGGCGGACTTGATCGCTCGAGCGTCGCTGCGGCGGCTTGTGATGCTTGTGATGGGCGGCGATCACGGCGCGCGCCGCCTCGGCCGGATCGTCGGTGATGATGATGAGATCGAGATCGCCCGGCGAGATCTTCTTTTCCACGAGCGCGCGCGAGCGCAGCCAGCGCAGGAGACCGGCCCAGTAGTGGCGGCCGAAGAGGATCACCGGGAACTCGTAGATCTTCCCGGTCTGGATGAGCGTGAGCGCTTCGAACGCCTCATCGAGCGTGCCGAAGCCGCCGGGAAAGATGATGAATGCGGACGAGTACTTCACGAACATCAGCTTGCGAATGAAGAAGTAGCGGAACTCGATCACCGTGTCGACGTACGGGTTCGATCCCTGCTCGAACGGCAGCTCGATGTTGCAGCCGATGGAGCGGCCATTCCCCTCTCGTGCGCCCTTGTTTGCGGCCTCCATGATGCCAGGCCCCGCGCCCGTAATGATCGCGAAGCCCGACTCGGCCAGCAGCCGCGCCGTTTCCTGCGCAGCGATGTACTGCGGATCGTCGGGACCCGTGCGCGCGGAGCCGAAGATCGACACGCCCTTCTCGACACCCGCCAGCGTGTCGAAGCCCTCGATGAGCTCCGACATGATCCGCAGCACGCGCCACGGATCGGTGCGCGTGAAGTCGACGCGCGAGTGCGATGCGCCGAGGAGCTTCTCGTCTTCGGTCTCGGTGAGCGGACGATCGTCGCGGATCGAGTAATCGAACGGACGGGGGTTCGCCTTGATCTTCGTCGGGCCCGATGTCTGCACGCGCGGCACGCGCTGCGACGGTGGTGTGCGCCCGGCGAGGATGTGCCCCTGCTCGGTGCGCTCGCGCAGTGCAGCGCGCGCACGCTCCTCGGCATTCGCGATCTCGCCCCGCGCGACACGCTTCCCCGTCGCCGTCACCGCCGACTTTCTCTTCGACGCAACTTTCGCCGGCGCTTTCGTTTTCGACTTCGCCTTCGTGCCGCGCTTCGTCTTCCGCGTGGCCATGACTCAGCGATTCCAGACGGTCATCTGCTACCTTCCTCGAATGGTAAGCGGATGCTCCCCGCTCGACTCTCGCGCGCCTCGCGCGCAGACAAATAGTAGTGGCCACCCCCTGCCGTCGCGAGTGCGCACGCAGCCGCACTCGACGGCATGCCGCTGATCCTCGTCGTTGCCGACGGTGCCCGCTTCGATACCATCGATGCCTCCACGCGGCCCGGTGCATCGAATGTACTCCCTGCGCTCGCCAGGCTGCGGGCCCAAGGCGGGCTCCATCCGGTCACGACAGTGTTTCCGTCGGTCACGGGGATCGCCTACGCGCCCTTTCTCACCGGCCGGTTTCCGGGGCCGTGTGGCCTGCCCGGCCTCCGCTGGTACGATCGCGCGCACGTCCGCTGCACCCACTTCCCGTACGCGCGCAGCTACCTGGGCGCCGAGATGCGACATCTCGACGGCGATCTCGATCCCACGCATCCCACGATCTTCGAGCTGGCGCCGTCGCGCTTCAACGCGATGAGCATGCTCGGTCGCGGAACCAAGAGCGGTGAACGGATTGGGCGGGACGCGCGCACTCTGCTTCGCGCCGCGCGCACGCACTGGAGCGGCGACGTCGACGGATGGCGTGCGCTCGACGAGCACGTCACTCGCCGGTCGATCGCGCACATCCTCGAGAAGAGGCCGGCCTTCTCGTGCATCGCGCTGCTCGGGCTCGACAAGGCGTCGCACTCGGACGGCCACGACTCGCCGCTCGCGCGCCGCGCGCTCGCGACGATCGATGCCGCCGTCGGCGAGCTGCGCGATGCACTCGAGCGCGCGCGACGGTGGGATGAGACCGAGCTCTGGGTCGTGAGCGATCACGGCCACTCGCACGTGCGCGCGCACGACGATCTCGCAGCGCTCGTGCGTGTGGCGGGGCATCGCGTGCTCGCGCATCCGTGGCTGTTTGCGCGGAAGGCGGAGGTGGCCGTGATGGTGGGTGGGAATGCGATGGCGCATCTATATGTCGAGCTCGAGCGGCGGGCGCGTGCGGGGTGGGGAGCGCTGAGGGAACGATGGGAGTCGCTCGTAGAGACGCTGCTCGCGAGGGAGTCGGTGGACATCGTGATGCTTCCCGAGCTCGATGGTCGCACGGAGGTACGCTCGCGCACGCGCGGCTCGGCGATCATCGAAAGCGTGGGAGGACGCTTCTCGTATCGCACGATCGACGGCGACCCGCTCGGCGCCGGTCTCGAGCTCGAGCACGTCACCGCACTCGACGCGTACGACGCGCTCGCGGCCAGCGACTACCCCGACGCCGTCGCGCAGATCGCGCAGATCGCCGCATCGTCGCGCGTGGGGGACATCATTGTCTCGGCCGCGCCCGGATGGGACTTTCGCGAGAAGTGGGAGCCGATCCGGCACAGCAGCACGCACGGCTCGCTGCACCGTGACCACATGCTCGTGCCGCTGCTCACGAGTCGGCCAATACGCGGCACGCCGCATCGAACCGCGGATGTGATGCCGAGCGCGCTCGCGGCGCTTGGACTAACTCCGGCGCGCGATCTGGACGGTGCGTCCTTCATCTGACGCGCGGAGCTACGTTGCGGCCCCGAGAATTCCGGTGAGCATCGTGCGCCGCGCGCGACTCACTGGGAGCTGCGTGCCGTCGCGGAGCACGACGTTTACTCCGCCGACGCGCAGTCTTCTGAGCGCCGTCACACGCGACAGATTCACGATCACCGAGCGATGGATGCGCGCGAAGGCGCGTGGGTCGAGCTTCTTCTCGAGTGAGCCGAGTGTCTCGCGGATGATGTGCTGCTTGCCGGCGATGTGGAGGATCGAGCAGTAGTCGTCGGAACGGATCCAGTCGATGTCGGTGACCGAGACGATCTCATCGCGCTGGCCCACGCGTATCAGCATTCGTGTCGCATGGCGCGCGACCGATGTGTTGTCCGGGGGCGCCGCTGCCGACGCGGAGGACAGGAGATCGCGCGAGCTTCGGTTCGCATGCTCGTCGAGTAGCGCCTGGAGTCTCTGACCGAGGTCGCCATTGTCGCGCGTGGCGATCACCTCGCGAGCGCGGGCGAGCGCGCGCGCGAAGCGCTCCTCGGCCACGGGCTTGAGCAGGTAGTCCACGGCGTGGACGTCGAATGCCTGCACCGCGAACTGATCGTGTGCGGTTACGAAGATTACGAACGGGAGACGCCCCTCGGATGCCTGGACCGCGTCGAGCACCTGGAAGCCGTCGACCTCCGGCATCTGCACATCGAGGATGACGATGTCGGGATGCGTCTCGCGAAGCGCGGCAATGGCGGCGGTGCCGCCCAGCGCCTCGCTCACGATCTCGATGTCTTCGTGTCGAGCGAGAAGCGCGCGCAGTCCGGCGAGCGCGGGGGGCTCGTCGTCGACGGTGACGACGCGAAGCATCGGCGTCACGTGGCCGCGGCGTGCACGGGGGTGAAGCGGAGCGGCAGCGACACGATCACCTCCGCGCCGCCGCTCCCTCCGTTGTGCAGCGACAGCACTCCGGCGTCGGCGTAGAGCCGCGAGAGTCGTGCGCGCGTGTTCGCGATGCCGACGCCGGGCGGATCGCTCGCCGCCGCGTCGAGCGCGACGCCGGGTCCGTCGTCTCGGACGCGAAGCTCGAGCACCTTGCCGCGCGCGCTCGCATCGATCCACACGTGCCCCGGCGCATCGCGCTTGCCCACACCATGCCGCAGGGCGTTCTCGACGAGCGGCTGCAGCACGAGTCCGGGAACGTACGCGTCCCGCAATTGCGCGGGCACGTCGACCGAGATCGCGAGCCGGCTCCCAAAGCGTGCGCGCTCGATCTCGAGATAGCTGTCGAGCATCTTCAGCTCGTCGCGCAGCGTGACCTCCTGCTCGACGCCGTGCACGAGCTGCCGAAGCAGATCGGCGAGATGCGTGAGTACATGAACACCTGCCTCCGGCTGATTCGCGCGCACGAGCGAGACGGCGGTGTTGAGGGCATTGAAGAGAAAGTGAGGATGCAGCTGGGCGCGCAGCACCGCGAGCTCCGAGCGCGCGAGCTGCCCCTCGAGCTCCGTCGTGCGGAGCGCCTGCGCGCGCTCGCGGCGAGACGTCTCGAGCCCGTACCCCGCAAGGAGCGTCATGAGGTAGAGCAGCATCGACACCGGCGTCCAGTCCATCACCGTCATTGTGTACCGCTCGAGCAGTGAGCGCGGCGTCGTCATGCCGAGGAGCGTGAACACGAGCGGATAGACAGTGGCGTGCACGAGCGCGAGGAGGAATGCGAGCAGCAGATGCGCTGCGATCGGAGCCGGGCGCGGCGGCCATGTGAGCCGGATGCGTGCGCCGAGCCAGAAGATGACCGGCGTGAAGAGGATCCAGATGAGCCATCCCGGCGCGATCGTGGCGACCACGTGCCACAGCGTCGCCGGAGTGCCGGCCACCTTCCGCGCGATGTAGGTGTCCGCGACATCGGCGATGGTCGGAAGCAGCCAGACTGCGACGACCAGCCGCCACTGAAAGCGAGGACCTTCCGAATTCGCCATGGCCGGAATGATGGCGAGGAGAGGCGGCGCGTGCATCGCCCGGCCCGGCGAACGGTCGATACGTGCAGTGAGCGGCGCTGTGTCCGTCGCCTCCGTTCGCGTGCGCCTTTCGACCACTCGCTGCACCAGCGCGCCGCTCGCGCGATTCACACTCCGGCGCGCGGGCCCGCCCCCTCAGCTTCGGCGCACCTGCTCATCGAGGATCGCCGTGTCGACCGTCCTGGTTCTCAGCTGCCGAACGCGCACCACGCTCGCGCCTTTGCTTCTCGCTCTGCTTGCGACGAGCATCCCAGCTGTGCCCGCGCGTGCCCAATCGCTCCGCGATTCCGCGCAGTCGCCCGCGGTCGTCACCGCGCTCGGGCTGCGTTCCGTGCGCGCGGTACGCCTCGACGGTGTCGCACCAACGATCGACGGTCGCCTCGATGAGCCGATCTGGAGCAGTGCACCCGTTGCCACCGACTTCGTACGCAGCCATCCGCACCCCGGCACGATCGCTCCGTTACGTACCGTCGCGCGCATTGCCTACGATGAGGAGGCGCTCTACGTCGGCGTTCGGATGTTCGATCCGAAGCCCTCGGCCATCGTCGCGCCATACCCGCGCCGAGATTTCGAGACCACGTCCGACTGGCTCTTCGTCGAGATCGACAGCAGACACGATCACCGGAGCGGCTTCAGCTTCGGCGTGAATCCGCGAGGCGTGCAGGTGGACGGCACCTGGGCGAACGACATCGTCTACGACGCATCATGGAACGGCGTCTGGCAATGCGCGGCGCGGATCGACTCGCTGGGCTGGACCGCAGAGTATCGCATTCCGTTCTCACAGCTCGCACTGTCGCGGGATGCGAAGAGTGGCGAGCTCGTGCTCGGCCTCAACTTCTATCGCTACACGCCGCACGCGGGCGAGGTCTCGAACTGGGCACCGAGGCTGCCGACGCTGAACGGAGTCGTCTCGCACTTCAACGAGCTGCGCGGGATCACACTCGAGCATCACCCCGCCCAGCTCGAGGTCACGCCGTACGTCGGTGCGCGCACGGCGCGAGCGCCCGCGCTCACCGGCGACGCAGCGAGCGCTGCGCTTCCGCGCGGCTCCGAGGCCTTCGCGGGTGCCGATGCGCGTGCGTCGCTTCCGGGAAATTTCATTCTCGCCGCGACGATCCGACCGGACTTCGGACAGGTCGAGGCAGATCCGTCGGTCGTGAATCTCACCTCGTTCGAGAGCTTCTTCCCCGAGCAGCGGCCGTTCTTTCTCGAGAGCGCGGATGTCTTCGCGTTCAACCAGGGTGTGGGGCTCGGGCTTCCGCTCTCCGCGGGCGCGAACGCGTTCGCGAGCGAGAGCCCGTTCTACAGCAGGCGGATAGGGCGCGCGCCGCACGACGGCACGATCCCTGGCGACGCGCGTGTGGAGGACATGCCCGGCTTCACGAACATCCTCGGCGCAGCGAAGCTCGTGGGGCGCACGCCGAGCGGCTGGACGGCGGGGGCGCTCGGCGCGGCGACGGGGAGCGAGCGCGCATCGATCGTCGATCTCGGCGGCGATCATCGGAACGTCGTCGTCGAGCCGGCGGCGCAGTTCGGCGTCGGGCGCGTCACGAGAGATTTCAGTGGAGGCGCGAGCGCGCTCGGCGCGATGATCACGACCGTCCATCGCTCGCAGCCCGCGGGCGATTCGTCGACTCTTGCATCGAGCGCGCTGCTCGGCGGCATCGACGGTCGTCATCGCTTTCACGGCGATGACTACGAAGCATCCGGCTTTGTGGCTGCGAGCACCGTGAACGGAACGCCGACGGCGATACGCGGCGTGGAGTCGGCGCCGGACCATTACATGTTCCGCCCCGATGCGCCGCATTTGCGCGGCTTCGTCGACGACAGCGCGCGCACCTCGCTCGGCGGCATATCGATGCAGGCGCGACTCGCGAAGCTCGGCGGCGGACACTGGCGCTTCAGCGCGATCGCTCAGGCGATCTCGCCGGGCTTCGAGGTGAACGACGTCGGGTTCCAGAGAAACTCCGACTGGCTGCTCGCGCTCGGCTCGCTCCAGTACATCGAGTATCGCCCCAACCGGATTTTGCGGACGTGGAACGTCGCCATCGACCAGCTCGGCGCGGGGTGGAGCTACGGCGGCGAGCGGAGAGCGGCTGTCGGCTCGTTCAACGCGAGCGGTACCTTCCACAGTGAGTGGGGCGCGGCGGTGAGCGGCGGTCGCGAGCTCGCGTCGCTCTCGAC